>DASYRF010000268.1:0-10018 GCA_036004705.1 Myxococcota bacterium | reverse complement strand
CGCGCGTGCCGACGGCGGGCTGGGCGCGTCCGACGCCGCCGCCGACGCGGGCGGCGCCTCGCCGGACACCTTCACGCTCGTCGCCTGGAACGTCGAGCAGTTCCCCATGACCCCCTCCACGGTCGACGCCGTCGCCGCGCTCATCATGCAGATGGACGCCGACCTCTACGGCATCGAGGAGATCGCCGACACGACGGCGTTCGCCGTGCTGCTGTCGCGCCTGCCCGGCTACGACGGCATGTACGCCGCGCAGGGCGACGGCTTCACGCGCGTCGGCATGATCTGGAAGACCGCACGCGTGCAGGTCGGCGACGCCGAGCTCCTCTTCGCGAACGACTCATGGGCCTTCCCGCGCCCGCCGCTCAAGGCCGTCGTCACCGCCGCCGGCCCTACGGGCGGCGTATTCGACTTCGTCTTCGTGGTCGTGCATCTCAAGGCGCAGCCCGACGACGAGAGCCGCATGCGCCGCGCGCTGGCCGTGCAGGCGCTCGAGGAGTACGTGGGCACGGAGCTGTCGCTCGGCACCGAGGACGACTTCGTCATCGCCGGCGACTGGAACGACGCGCTGACCGACGCCCCCATCGACAACGTCTTCCTGCCTTTCCTCGACAGCCCCGAGGCCTACGTCTTTCTCGATCTGCCGCTGGAGGAATCCGGCACGCTCGGCACCTACATCCCGTTCTCGAGCTTCATCGACCACATCCTCGTCACGTCCGGCGCGCTCGACGAATACGGCCCCGCCGGCATGCCCGGCATCGTCACGCTCGACGCCACGTTCGCCGGCTACACGTCCATCGTCTCCGACCACCGCCCCGTGCGCGCCGTCTTCTCGACGCCGTTCTGACGAAAACCGCGGCTGCGCGGGCGCGCATCGGTCCCGCGCTCGTCTGCGCTTACGCGGCTACCTCGTGCTACGGTGTTCCGTCGTATCGGCGGGAGGACGAAATGAGCGAGGGGCCGGTCACGATTCTGGTGTTCGCTGCGAATCCACTGGAAGACCAGCCGCTACGGCTGGACGAAGAAATGCGCGAGATCCGCGAGAAGATCCGCGCCGCGGACGGGCGCGACCGCGTCCGCTTGGAGACGCGCTGGGCCACGCGCCCGGACGACCTGCTCCAGGGGCTCAACGAGCTGGTTCCTCAGGTGGTGCACTTCAGCGGTCACGGCACCGGCAAGGAGGGGATCGTTCTCCAACGCAGCGACGGCGGGCCTGTGACCGTGGCCGCCAAGGCGTTGAAGAGCCTGTTTCAGGCCATGAAGGACAATGTTCGGTTGGTCTTCCTCAATGCGTGCTTCTCGGAGCAACAAGCGCAGGGAATCCTCGACGCGGGAATAGACGCCGTCGTCGGGATGGGCGCGGCCATCGGTGACGACACCGCCCGCGTTTTCGCCGCCGCGTTCTATCGCGCAGTGGCGTTCTATCGCTCCGTGGAGCAGGCGTTCGAGCAGGGTCTGGCCGCCATCGCGGTGGAGAACCTCGGGGAGGAGAACACGCCTCGCCTGCTCACGCGGTCGGGTGTGCAGGCCGGGGAGCTCTACATCGTCCGCAAGCCGACACTCGATCTGCCCCCGGGGGACCCCGCGCCTCCTGTCCGCCCGAGGGGCGATCCGACCCCCGCGCCGAGCATCCCCGTGGCCGCCCGGACCAGCCCCCTGGAGGCGTTCATGAGCAACCTGGCCTCCTCGGGCGTTGCGGGGACTTGGGCCGATAACAACGGTCTGGGCCAAGTGATAATCGTAGGCGCACCGCCGCACTACCAGTATCGCGAGTTCAACATGTTGGGAGTGGCCGTGGGCGAGGGGACGATCGAGCAAAGGCCCGACGGCCTGGTCCTGCTCGGCAGCAACTCCCTCTTCGGACCGATGCAGGGTCGCGTCGTCGTCTCGGGCGACCGCCTCGACCTGACGATCTTTACGGTCGCCGGCGCCGCCAGCAGCGTGTGGACGCGCAGACGCTGAGCGCTCACAGCCGCCCGCCCCGGATCAAGCGCCGCGCGGGGAGCACCACGGCATCGCCTTCTGCGCTCTCGCATAAACCGGCACCGCCCTCCGGCAGAAGCACCGTTGTGACGCCGGACGTTACCAGCCCTCCACCAACAAACGGGGCCATCCGCCCGGAGAATCGGCGAGGTCCCGACCGGGCCCGCCGACATCCTCGCCTACCAGCCGGGCCAAACTCAGGCCCAGGCAGACGGGTGGCGGCCCGCCGCACCGCGGAGCGCCTTCAATCGGCACAGAACGACGCGCAACAGGGCGCGCCCTTCGTCGTCGCCCGCCGCGCCGGCGCGCTCCGCAACCACTGCGATGGCCTCGGCACGCGCCGGGCCTTCGAGTGCAGGGTCGTTTCATGGCGTCTCGCGTCCCTTTCTGCCGTGTAGACGGCGGCGGCGCGCGATACTCATCGGCCACGACCCTGCGCGCCTCGGCCGGGCGCTGACGCGCAACCGCACCTGTCAGCCGCTCGCCGCCTCAGGAGGCGGGTGCGCTTAGACGCTTGCGAAAGTACGCGCGCCAGGACTCCGGAAGGGCGGCCAGCTCGGCCGCTCGGCGCATCAGCTCTTCGTCGGCCCGTTCCGCCGTGTACAGCCGCACGACGTCGGCGACCGTAAGGCTATCTTCCGCCGCCGGCCGCAGTCGGATCACGTCTCCGGCCGAGACCACGCCCTCCCGCAGCACCGCCAGATAGAAGCCCGTGCGGCCGCTTTGCTGGAACCGCTTCACCATGTCCGCGCGTCCGAATCGAACGCCGAGCTTGAAGCACGGAAGGCGCGGCTGGGTGACGACCAGCTCCGTCGCGCCGATGCTGACGGCGTCTCCGATGCGCAGAGCGGTCTCGCTCAGGCCTTCGGTGCTCAGGTTCTCGCCGAAGGCGCCCCACCCGAGCTCCACGCCGGGAAGCTCGTCGCGCCAATGCGCGTAGTGCTCCGACGGATAGGCGTAGACGGCCTTGTCGACTCCTCCGTGGACGGTGAGGTCGGCCTGCTCGTCGCCCGCCAGGTTGAGCTTCTTCAACCCGACGGGCCCCGCGACCGGCTCCTTGAAGATCGAGGTGAGCACGATCTTCCCGCGCCACTCGACCTCGCGCGGCCGTCCGACGTTGATCGACACCAGCTTCACGATTCGCAACCTCCGTCCGCCAGCCGCAGCACTGCCTCAAGCGCCTCAACTGTCCATTGTCCGTGCCGGCGCCGTCAGCCGCAAGCGCCGCTGTCGCTCGTGCGCAGCGGCGGCTCCTCGCACGCCGAGGACGGCGCCCGCTCCCGCGAGCACCTCTACGGCCGTGACGGCGGCGGCCGCCCGTGTGGAGACTCCGGACCCGTTCGGGCGACGCGATCGTCGCACGGATGCGACGGTCGGCGGGCCGGCATCGTCGCAAAGGCGCCTCCTTTCGCGGGCCCATGGGCCAGGCCTCGACGGTCTATGGCTTGCACTGGGCTGCGGACGAGGAGGAGCGCACGATGCGACAGGTTCTCCACGGATTCGTCGGGGCGTCGTTCGCCGGCGCGGCAATCCTGTGCGCTTCCTGCCTCGCGTCGGGCAGGACCAGCGGCGGCCTCGGCGACGACCTCGACGCGCCCGGGACGGACGCCGGCCGCGGCGGGGGCGGCGAGGCAACGTGCCCGGACCCGGACCTGCCCTGCCCGCCGGACGGCGGCGGTTCGACGGACGGATTCGACGGCGGCGGGGGCGGCTACGACGGCTTCGACGCGGCGACGCCCGCCCCTGGAACCGACGCCGGGGGCGGGGCCGGCTGCCCCGACTGCTGCGTGGCGGGCGACCTGGGCCCGTGCACGACGGCCTGCGGGTCGGCGGGCACCCGCACCTGCGAGGCGCCGGGGACGTGGGGGTCCTGCGCCCCGCCGCCCGAGGTGTGCGGCAACGGCGCCGACGACGACTGCGACGGCATCGCCGACGAGGACTGCCTGTTCACGTGCGAGGACGCGGACGGCAACAACTGCAACGACGACCTGGGCTATGGCGACGCGTGTGACGCCGCCGACAACGTGAACGGCTGCTCGGCGGAGCGCTTCTGGGCCTGGTGCAACCGGCGCAACGACCT
The DNA here is from genome assembly GCA_036004705.1 of Myxococcota bacterium. Taxonomy (GTDB): domain Bacteria; phylum Myxococcota_A; class Polyangia; order DASYRF01; family DASYRF01; genus DASYRF01. Next base: position 5,958 of record DASYRF010000268.1, on the reverse strand, counting down.
GTACCCGGGCATCTGGGACGACTACGTGCAGGGCTGGGTGGACGACCGCTGCGACGGAGCCGTCACCGGCGACGGCTCTCAGTACGAGACCTTCAGCTGCGTCGACTCGAGCGGCGTCACTTGGTCGTGCACGACGCCGCTCGTGCTGGTGTTCGACGCCGACGGCGACGCGCCGGTGGTGTTCGAGCCGCGCACCGCCGCGGCCGCGCCGTTCGCGCTGGAACCGGCCGCCCCCGACGCCACGTCCGACTGGCCGGCCGCCGCCACACCGTGGCTCTGCCTGGACCGCGACGGGAGCGGCACCATCGACGGCGGGGCGGAGCTCTTCGGCGCGGCCACGCCGCTCGGGCGCGGGGGCCGCGCCGCGCACGGCTTCGAGGCCCTCGCGGAGCTGGATGACGACGGCGACGGCTGGATCGACGCCTGGGACGCCGCCTGGCCCGAGCTCCTCCTGTGGCGCGACGCCGACGGTGACCGCGCGTCTGGAGCGGCCGAGCTGCAGAGCGTCGCCGCCGCCGGCCTGGTGGCGATCGGCCTCGCCTGGCATGACCGCCCGCGCTGCGACGCGCGCGGCAACTGCGAGCGCGAGCGCGCGGTGTTCTACTGGCGCGACACCGCGGGCCGCCTGCGCCGCGGCGCGGTCGTCGACGTGCATTTCACCTTGCGCGCGCCGCCCGGTTGACGTCGCGCGACAACTGGCCTGTCTCCCGACCAAGCATCGCCACGAGCGCCCCAGCAAGCGAGGGTCCCGGCGCCCCCGCGGGCCTTGGGCCGGGCGGCCTTGTTCGCCGGCGCGGCCGGCGCGGCGGCGCCCGGTCAGCGCGGCCCGACGTACGCCAGCACGGTGAGGGTCGCGTAAACGCCTAGCAGGCCGAGCAGGGAGGCGGCGGCCGCCCGCTCGACGACCGCGGCGCGCCGCAGCCGGCGGACCAGCGGGGCGGTGCCCGCCGACAGCACGAACAGCGCCTCGCCCCAGAGCGGGTGCAGGCGTGGCGGCGCGTCACGGTACGGCGCCGCCGCCCCGGCGGGCGCGCCCGTCCCGGATTCCACCTCGCCAATAGCCGTCACCTCGTCCCCGTCGCGCAGGCCCGCGACGAACACGACCTCGTCGTCGCGGGTCGTGCGCGGCGACTCGGCGGCGCTGACCGCCAGCTGCGCGCCGTCCACCTCGACGGCCAGCCGCGCCGCGCCGTCCGCCAGGTCGAACGGCACGCGACGAACACGCATCAACCAATCGGGCCGCTGCGACTGGGCCAGCCGCGGCGGCCGGCGAAGATAGTGAACCGTCCCCGGGCGCAGCGACCGCGTCTGCACCCATGCCCAGGGCTCGCCGTGCAGCGTGAGCGGCGCCCGCCGCACCGCGATACGCGCCTCCACGAGCACCGGGCCGGCGGGCGGCAGCTGTGCGATCGGCGTGGGCGTGAGCGTGCTGGCGAGGTCCGCCGCCGCCCGCAGGCGCCGCGCCGCGGCGCGCAGCGCCGGCACGTCCAGCGCCATGAGCGCGAGCGGGAGCAGCCCCAGCGCCAGGGCGAGGGGCGTGATCGCGCCTCTCACCAGCATCCCGCCCAGGAGCGCCAGCGGCGCCCGCAACCAAACCGCCAGCGCCGGCGCCAGCGGCCATCCCGTGCACGACCGCACGAGGCGGCGGGCGACCAGGACGGCGCAGGCCAGCGCCGCCACCGCCACCGCGGCGCCGGCAGCGGCCACCGACAGACCGCTCGACCTCGACGCGCCGGACGCCGCCGTCGCACCCGTGGGCACCCACAGCGCCGGCACCAGGGCGAACATCGCGCCCACCGACGCGTACGCGGCGAGCGCAAACAGCACCACCGCGTCCGCGAGCCAGTAGCGAGACGGAAGCGCCACGCCGAACACGCCCGCCAGCCCGTTGGGCTCACCCTCGCCGCCGTCCACCGCGCGCGCCGTCGCCGGGCCCGACTCCGATCTTCCCATCGTGCCTCCCGCCCCGCGCCACGCCCCCGCCCGCCGGTCTGCGCGGCTCCGTGGACTCTACCTGCATTCGATGACGAATCGTGACCCGCCCATGCGCGTCAAGGACGACGTCGTCGAACCGCCGACCGCCGGCGGTAAGCGAACCGCCGGACAGCGATCCGGCGTCACGACGACCGCGGGCGGGGCGACAGGCCACCACCGGACGGCGACGGGGACCCACGCGGCGCGGCTACAGACGCCGCTGCGCGTGCAGCGCGCGCGCTTCGCGGAGGGCGTGGGCGATGTCGGGCAGGCAGCAGCCGCCGGCGGGGTTCGTGTCCTCGCAGCGGCACTCGCCGGCGCGCACGCGCGCGGTGATATCGCGCTGGGCGTCGCTGTCGCCGCGCAGGCGGACCTCGGCGCGGATGGCGGCGCGGTCGACGCCGAAGCAGTAGCACAGCGGAACGGGATCTTCGTGCTCTTTGAAGCCGACGCGGACGCTGAGCTCGTCCTTGGTGACGACGTGGTCGCCGGCGGCGGCCACGTAGACGACGTCGCAGTCGGGGGACTCGCACAGGCTGTAGGGCTGCGCGCGCAACGCGGCGCGCAGCTCGGGCCGCACGAGCGACTCTACGGTGCGGCGCGGGACGGGACGCGACGGGCGCCCGTTGGCGGGGCAGACGGGCGGGCTGCCATGATCGGCGGCGCGGCAGGAAGGCATGGTGCACCTCGCGGGCTCGCGGGTGGGTGCCCGGGCGATCCATCGAGCGACCGGCCCGGGGCGTACCGGCTCGCCGGAGCCCACCCGGCGCTTGCATCGTACACGGTCTGCGGCGGCGGACGCGCTCGGCACCGGGACCGGGGCCGCCGGATCGAGTCCCCTCTTGTGGCGCAAACAGGCTCATGGTACGCGCGGGGAAACCGTCCTACTGGAGGGCCCATGACGTCGTCTCGGCAAGGGTGCGCCAACCTGCGGCGCGTGCTCGGATCGTTCGTTATCCTCGTCGCCATCCCCGCGCTGGCCCTGAACGGTTGCAAGCGCCGGACGGGGAACGACGCAGGCAACGGGGGGACGACGGACGCGGGCGGCGGCGGCTCGACCGACTCGGGCGGCGCCGCGGCCACCGACGCGGCCAGCACCGACGCGGCGATGACCTGCACCCCGCAGATGGGCCAGATGGCCTGCATGGACTCGCCGGAGGGCTACGGCGTGATCGTCGGCTTCGTCATCACGGCGTCGGGCGGCGCGGAGACGCTGATGATCGACCAGGTGTCGATCCAGGTGAACATCGGCGGCGCGATGTTCCCGATGCCGTTCATCGACCCGATGCCGGCGGCCGGGCCCCTCACGTTCCCGCACATGCTGCTGCTCGACATCTGCTCGCCCACCTACGGCGCCGCCACGGTGACCGTGCAGGGCCTCGCCGGCGGCACGGCCGTCGCCGAGGGCATGGCGATGACCGTCCCCGACACGGCGCCGTGCGCGCTGGTGATGGCCAACGTCGACATGACGCCGCTGTAGAGGCCGCCCCGCCCCGGCCAACGGGCCGTCCGGCTCCGGCTCCCGCCTCGGTTCCAGCTCCGACGCCCGCTCCGCCCCGTGGCCCGCTTCCAACTCCGGCCCCGGTTCCCTCCGGTACGGGTTCCGGCTCCGGCTCCGCTCCGGGTTCGGCGCCGAGGAGGCGGAACCGCCGGGGCGGCGGTGATAGGCTCGGCGCGCGATGGCGCGCGTGGAGCTTCGCGACGTGCGGAAGCGGTTCGGGACGACGGAGATCGTGCGCGGGGTGAGCCTTGCGGTGGAGCCGGGCGAGCTGATGGTGCTGGTGGGGCCGTCGGGGTGCGGGAAGTCGACGGTGCTCCGGCTGGTGGCGGGGCTGGAGGCGGCGGACGGGGGGGACATCGAGATCGGCGGGCGGGTGGTGAACGACGTCGCGCCGAAGGACCGCGACGTGGCGATGGTGTTCCAGAGCTACGCGCTCTACCCGCACATGACGGTGCGTGAGAACTTGGCGTTCCCGCTGAAGCTGCGCGGCAAGCGGCGCGCGGAGATCGACGCGGCGGTAACGGAGGCGGCGCGGCTCTTGGAGATCGAGCCGCTGCTGGGGCGGCTGCCAAAGGAGCTGTCGGGGGGGCAGCGGCAGCGCGTGGCGATGGGGCGCGCCATCGTGAGGCGCCCAGCCGTGTTCCTGTTCGACGAGCCGCTGTCGAACCTCGACGCGGCGCTGCGCAATCAGATGCGGGTGGAGATCAAGCAGCTCCACCGGCGGCTGGGAACGACGGCGATCTACGTCACGCACGACCAGGTCGAGGCGATGACGCTCGCCGACCGCCTGGCGGTGTTGGAGCGCGGCGCGCTGCAGCAAGTGGGGACGGCGCGCGAGGTGTTCGACCGGCCGGCGAACCGGTTCGTGGCGGGGTTCATCGGGTCGCCGTCGATGAACTTCCTGGCGGCGCGCGTGGAGCGCGGGCGGCTGGTGGGCGAGGGGCTCCGGCTGTCGCTGCCAGCGGGCCTGGACGCGGCGCTGGAGGGACGCGCCGTGACGGCGGGCGTCCGGCCGAACGACCTGCGCCTGACCCCGCACGGCGGGGGAAGCGCGCCCGGGGGCGCGTCGCGCAGCGCGGCCGGCGGCGCGGCGCCCGGTGTGACGGGCGGCGGCGACGCGGGACCGGGCATCGCGGCGAAGGTGACACTCGTCGAGCCGCTCGGCTGGGAGTCGCACGTCCACCTGCGCGCCGGAGGGAGCGCGCTGGTAGCGGTCGCCGAGTCGGCGTCGCTCCACGGCATCGGCGAAGGGACGGAGGTCACGTGCACCGTGCCGGAGGGGCGACTGCACCTCTTCGACGCGACGACCGGCGAGGCGCTGCGGTGAGGCGCCCCGTCCCCCGCCACGCCGGCGCCGCTTTGGGACGCGTGCTGGTGCTTGTGGCCATCACGCTGGTGCATGGCGGCGTGTTCGGCGCCGGGGCGACGGACTCGGCTTCGGCGTCGGCTTGGGCGTCGGCCTCGGCGTCGGCGTCGCCTTCGGATTCGGATCCGGACTCGGCCGCGGGACCGCAGAGGGTCGTCCTCTGGCACGCGTACCGCGGCGCGGAGGCGGCGGGGCTTGAGGCGGCGGTGGACGCATTCCGCGCGCGCACGGGGGGGCGGGTCACGGTCGAGGTGCTGGCGGTGCCGTACGAGGTGCTGGGGTCGAAGCTGACGACGGCGATCCCGCGCGGACACGGGCCGGACCTCTTCGTGCTGGCGCACGAGCGGCTGGGCGACTTCGAGGCCTCGCACCTGGTGCGCCCGTTCCCGGGGCCGGCGCTGGGCGAGGCCGAGGCGTTCGCGCCGGGCACGCTGGAGGCCCTGCGCGGACCGGCGACGGGGCGGCTCTACGGCCTGCCGTTGGCCTACAAGTGCGTGGCGCTCTTCTACCGCCCGTCGCTGGTGCCGCGGCCGCCGGCGACGGTCGACGAGCTGGTGCGCATGGCGGAGGCGGCGTCGCGCCCGGACGAGGGGCGCTACGGCTTGGTGTACGAGGCGGGGAGCTTCTACCACCACGCGGTCTGGATGCACGCCTTCGGCGGCGCGCTCTTCGACGGCGCCGGCGGAGTGGTCTTCGCCTCGCCGGCGAACGCGGCTTCTCTGGCCTTCGCGCGCACCCTGGTGGTGGACAAGCGCGTCACACCCGAAGAGGCGAGCGGCGCGCTCGTCACCGAGCTCTGGAATGCCGGGCGCGCGGCGATGTCCATCAACGGGCCGTGGTTCGTCGGCGAGATCGCGCCGGGCGTCGACTGGGCGGTCGCGCCGATGCCGCCGCGCGAAGGGCGTCCGGCCGCGCCCTACCTCACGGTCGAGGGAATCTTCGCCGCCGCCAGCGCGGATGGCGACGTCCGCGACGACGCGCCGGGCCGGGCCGCCGCGACGGCGCCCTCGGCGAACGGGGACGGAGCGACGCCGCACGCGCCGCGCGGCGCCACGGCGACGGCGCCCGCGGCGGACGGGGACGGAGCGACGCCGCACGCGCCGCGCGGCGCCACGGC
>DASYRF010000267.1:0-12688 GCA_036004705.1 Myxococcota bacterium | reverse complement strand
AGCACGCGCCCCCAGTGCACCGCGAACACCTGCATGCGCTGCTGCTGGTTCTGGAAGCGGAACCGCAGGCCGGTGTTGTTGATGTTCACCTGCGTCAACTTGCGCACCGTGCGCTCGACGTCCTTGCGCAGGACGATCGGCTCCATCTTCTCCACGCCGATGAAGAACTGCTCGTAAAGGATGCGCAGCCGCTCGATCTTCCCGTCCAGCTCGTTCAACTCCTCCTCGAGTGTGAGCTGCCGGGCGGCATCCTCCTCGGCCGCGCGTGCCTGGGCCTTGGTCACCACGAGGGGATTCTACATCACGACCCGGTCGACTTGCCGACCCCCCGGCGGGCGCTCAGAACGCGGCGCAGGGCCCGGTGGTGCCGCTGCCCACTTCGCAGGGGGTCGACACGCCGGTCGCGCCGCACACGCCCGCCTCGAGCGGCAACAGCACCAGCATCACCTGCACGGCGCCCGTATAGACGTCCGTGTAGCGCAGGTAAACCGCGTACGTCCCCGGGCCGGCCACGGCCGAGTAGTCGACGCCGTAGCGTGCCGTCAAGCAGTCGCTGCCGGCGTCGTAGACCACCAGCGGGTAGGTGGGCAGCACCACCTCCCAGGTGCAATCCATCGCCGCTTGCGGGACCGGCGCCTCGAACCCCGCCGCCGACACGCCCGCGTCCGAGCACGGCGCACCGAGCTCCACGTCCCAGCCACCCACCGGCGGACACTCCAGGCACGCGGGCGGAGCGCTGGCGCCCGCACCCCCGCAGAGCGCCGCGTCCGGCGCCGCCGCAGCGCCCTCCGGCACCACGCAAGCGTAGCTCCCGTCCACCGGCGCCGCGTCGCACAGCAGGCCCGTCGCGCAGACGCCCGCCGCCGCACCCTCCGCGTAGCAGGGCGACACCAGCAGGTCCCAGGCCTGCCCAGAGCAATCGTGATCCACTGCGTCGCACTGCTCCGGCTGGCCGGGATTGATCTCCGCCGCGCCGTAGCTCGGGGGGCAGCCCCAGTCGCCTGGCCCGCCGTCGCAGCAGTCGCCGCCCATCGGGTTACAGACGACCGTGCCGTCGTGCGCGCAGGCGGCCGGCTCGGCGCACCAGCCGTCGCCGTCCAGGTCGGTGCAGCGGCAGATGTCGAGCACACTCGGGTCGAGGTCGTCGCAATCGGTGAACCCGTGCACCGAGCACACCGACAGCACGTCCGGCTCGTCGGCGTAGCGCACCTCGGCGCCGATAGCACAGTAGCTGTCGCCGTCGATGTCGGCGGGGTTGCCCATCGGCAGCTCGCACGGCGCGTCCCCCAGATAGCAGTCCTCGTCGATGCCGTTCTCGCAGACCTCCGGCAGGTTGCCGATGCGCGTGGGATCGAACGGCGCGCAGTCCACGTCCCCGACCGCGCCGTCGCCATCGTAGTCCGCCCCCGCGGGCGCCCCGCAGGTGGTCCACAGCACGAGCGGGTCTGCCTGCTGCACGATGACCCCGGGCTCGACGACCGCGTCGAGCGCACCGAACGCCACCAACGCGCCGGCGGCGTCCACCGCCGACAGCGCAATGCGGATGCGATCCACCCCCGCGTTCGCGATCGCCGACAGATCCTGCACGAGCACCGCGACGCCGTCGGGCCGCATCAGCTCCGCCGTGGACACCGGGAAACGATCGTCGACCAGGTCGACCAGCCCGTCCGGCGAAGTGACCGTGCACGCATAGCCCACCGGCGCGAGCGGATCGTCCGTGCAAGGCAAAACCTCGGCGCGCAGCTCCACGATCGCCGGGGAGGTCTGGTCCATACAGCCGAGCCCAAGCATCACCTGGACGGCGACCCCGGTACGCGGCGCACAGCCGGCCACCGCCAATGCCGACAGAAGCCCGAGCGCAAACGCAAGTGCCACTGGCGGCGCGGGCGCGATGTGCGTGCGACCGCGCCTCATCCGGCCGTGCAGGTGTAGCCCGTCGTCACCGGCCCGGGGCAGGTGGACGTCGATACGTACACGTCGAAACGGTAAACGGTCGTTATCGGGCCCTGGCCGAAGTCGATCACGCCCACAATGTAGAAGCTGTAGGCACCGGCCACGGTCACCGCGGTGGGGTCGACGTCCACCATGATGCTGGCGCAAGACGTCCCGCTCCCGGTGAATCCAGACGGCGTCACCACCAGCGGGTCGGTCGGCGTCACCACGTCCCACGAGCACGACGTCGTCACACCGCCCGGATCCACGGCAACAACCATCGTCAACGCGACCGGCGCCGTCGGACAGGTTACGAGCGGACCACCCGTCATCCCGCCGTTGTTGGTGCAGTACGGCTGCGTGGGGGCTTCACAGACGTTGACGTCCACGCTGGTCGCCAGGTACCCCACCGCGTGGCACACGCCTGCTTCGCCGATCCGACCGGGACAATAGAGACCCGCCTCGCAGCCGCCGACCGCGTCGAGCCCGAAGCACGCCGCCGAACCTTCGGCCGCCGTCACGCCCTGGTCCGTGGTCGCCAGATCGATCCCGGCGTTGCAATCGTTGTCGATGCCGTCGCACTCTTCGAACGCGCCAGGGAAGATGTCGGCGCACAGCGTGTTGGTCGCGTCGTTGCAGCAGTCGCCCCCTGGGGCGCAGACGACGGCCGCGCCCAGCGCCGCATAGTGAGGACAGATGAAGTCCGGCCCGTCGCAGAAGCCGTCAGCGTCCCCGTCGCACGCGCAGTGCGCGCCCACCAGCGGGTCCGTGTCGTCGCAGTCGGTGAACACGTCGCCGCACAGCGCCCGGATGTCGGGCGGCACCTCGGCCAGCGGCCGCACGACGTCGATGCCGAACGCGCACAGCCCGTCGCCGTCGGCGTCAGGGTTCAAGCACGCGCCGTCGTCCCAGTCGGTCGCGCCGTCGCAGTTGTCGTCCACGCCGTTCGAGCAGATCTCCGTGGCGGAGACGTTGACGGTCGGGTCCCACTCGTTGCAGTCGTCGGTGGCGACGAATCCGTCCCCGTCGTAGTCCGGGTCGGGGACGAAGCCGCACGTCTGCGGGTTCAACACCAGCGGCGATTCGGGGCGCAGGATGCCGCTCTGATCGGCGAACACGTCGATCCAGCCGGTCGCCACGTTCTCCAACCCGGCGTTGCGCGCGGTGGCGAAGACGCGCACCCAGCTGTTGGGCATGGCGTCGGCGCCTTCGAGCAGAATCACGATGGGGTCCATCGGCGACAGGTCGGCGTCCTCGATGGGCTGGACGACGAAGCCGTCCGTGCCGGTGAGGAACGCCGCCGGTCCCGTCACGGAGCAAGAGCCGGCCTGTGGCCCGCACGGCGCCAGGTCGACGCGCACGCTCGTGATCCCGAGCGGCCCGGGCATGCTGCCGTCCTCGCACATCGCCAACAGCTGCAGCGTGACGTCGATGCCCGTGCTGCGGTGGCACCCGGGCGCGCCGGCGCCGGCCGCCAGAGCAAGGACCGTGATCAGGGCGGCAACGGCGGCGCGGTGGCTGCGGCGAACGGGGGCGTGCGCGGGTTGGTGCATGCGGGCTCCCTCCGATTTGAAGGTGCGACGAGGCCAAACCGTGCAAAGAAGCAAGGCGCGATCCGGGCGGCAATCCGCTTTAACTCACTGATTTTACTGCATGGATGCCACGCGCGCTAGCCCGGCACGCGCCAAGGCTGTCGCACGGGTACGCAAAGTTTTCCCGCGGTCGGTTCGCGGATCGGGCCGATTCAGAAATCGGCGCGGTCCAAGGCGCCCTGGGCCCAGTCGTCCACATGGTCCGCAAGCACGTCAGGGGCGAGACCGTGGCTGGCGATGAGCGCGAAAAAGAAGGCGGACGACGGCACGAAGTGAAGCTGGTCGCCGACGAAGAGGGCGATCGTGATCTCCGGAGTGCCCAGCGCCTTGAACCGCTTGGCGCGCGCGAAGTACACGAGCCGTCCCGCCACGCGACGGCAGAGATCGGCGAGCCGCTCCCCCGGGCGGGCCACGACCTCGTAGACGATGCCGCCGCCATACACGTCGAAGAGCCGGCCGCGCTCGGCGGCGATGGCCGGCGTCGCCTCGGGCCCCGGCACGCTGTAGTAGGCCGCCTCCAGCAACGCTTGCAGCGACGCCGACGGCGGAAGCGCGGCGGCGGTCATCGGCCGCGCGCCGCCTCGCCAGTCATTGGCACGAACGTCACGGGGAAGACGGTACGCTCGGCGAGACCCGTGCCGGCGGCGGCGCGCGTGAAGACCTTCAGCTCCTGGTAATCGTCGCCCACCGGGATGACCAGACGCCCGCCCGGCGCGAGCTGGTCTTGCAGCGGCGGCGGCACGGCCGGCGGGGCCGCCGTCACGACGATGGCGTCGAAGGGGGCAACCTCCGGCCAGCCGCGGTAGCCGTCCCCGGCGCGGACGTGCACGTTCTTGTAGCCGAGCCGCCGCAGCCGCTCCTCGGCGCTGCGCGCGAGCGGCGTGACGATCTCGATCGTATAGACCTCGGCGGCGAGGCTGGCGAGGATCGCCGCCTGGTAGCCCGAGCCCGTTCCCACCTCCAGCACGCGGTCCGTCGGGCGGAGCGCGGCCAGCTCCGTCATCGTGGCGACGACGAACGGCTGCGAGATCGTCTGTCCCTCTTCGATGGGCAGCGCGCGGTCCTCGTAGGCCTCGGCGCGCCACGCCTCTGGCACGAACAGGTGGCGCGGAACGGCCCGCAACGCGGCGAGCACGCGCGCGTCACCGATCCCGCGCGTGGCGAGGTAATCCACCAGCCGGTCGCGCGCCGCCGCCGTCGGATCCGGCGCCGCCCCCGTGCCTGCGTCGCGGCTCCCCGCCGCCGTGGCCCCCGCCGCCGCCGCGCTCGACCCCGAGGCCGTCGACGACGGCGCCCCCGCCGCGCACGCCGCCCCGCCGCCCAGGACCGCCGCCGCCCCCGCCAGCAAGAACGCCGTCGCCGTCACGTCGATCGAATGGCTGCTCCCGTCCGGCCCCATCCCCGCATCGTAGCCGCCGCCCCGCCACCTGACCAGGCGACCCGACGCGTCGTAGGGGAGGACGTCGCGGTGGACGATGCGGACAATCCGCTGAGGGCCTACGCGCTAGTCCTCGCAGCTCCCGTTCGTGCAAGTGCAAGTCGACGTCGTCGCGCAGACGGCGCCAAACCCACAGGTGATCGTTCCGCAGTCGCAGAGGTTCGATCCGTTGCAAATCTCTCCGGTGACGGCGTTCAACGGATCGCAATCGGCGTTTCCGTTGCATTCGCATTCATGCGTGGCCAAGTCGCAAACGAAACCCGCCGTGCAGGAATCGCCCGGCGACGGGGTGCAGCCGCACGCCGTCCCGTAGCAGGTTTCGTACTCGTCGGCGGCAGGACAGGCGGGCCCCGTGGCGTTCGAGTCCGTGCCGCACGTGCAGTTCCCTGTGGCGTCGACGGCGGAGCAGGTCTCGTCGCTGTCGCACGTCGTTCCGGCGTCCCCGCAACGGCAGTTGCCAGACACGCAGAACGGATTCGGGCCGGAGTTCGGACAGGCCTCGCCGAAGGCCACGGGGGGATTCGCGCCGCACTGACAGTCTCCGCCGGCCGCCGTGCAGGTCTCGTTGGGGCCGCAGATCGACGCGCCACAGCCGCAGGCGTTGCTGGCGGCAACACAGTCGGGCGCCGTGGGGCTGCCGTTCAGGCAAGCGGGCCCCACGCCGACCGGCGGCCCCGTGCCGCACCGACAGTCGCCGCCGGTGACCATGTTGCAATTCTCGTCCGGGTCGCACGTCGTCCCGACGTCTCCGCAGCGACAGCCGCTCACCATTGGGAAGCACTCGGGATTGGCAGCGGCCGGGCCTGTGTCAGGGCAAGCCTGCACGCCCGCCCCGCCGGCCATGAGCGTCCCGCATCTGCAGACCCCACCTCCGCCGGAGCAGGTCTCGCGCGCGCCGCAGGCGGCGACGCCACCGCTTCCGTCGCAATCGCAGACGCCGGCGATGCAGGCGGCGATGCCGCCCCCGCACGCCGCGCCGACAGGGTTGGTGATCACCGTAGAGCCGGCGCCGCAGGTGCAGCCGCCTGCCGTGCAGGTCTCGCCCGGTCCGCACGCCGCGCCGGCGGCCGCGCAGTAGCAACCCACGCCCGGATTGCAGTCGGGATTCTGCGTCCCCGTGCAGGCCTCGCCCGTCCCCGCGGACGCGCCGCCGCACGTGCAATCGTCCGACGGCAGCGGGCAAGTCTCTCCCGCGCCGCAGGTGGACGTCCCGCAACGGCACCCCGCGCCGGCCACGCAGTCCGGCGCGTTCGACGCATTCGGGCACGCCTCGCCGGTCCCGCCCGGCGCGACGGTCAGGTTGCATTGGCAGTCGCCACTTCCGTTGCACGTCTCGTTCAGGCCGCAAGTCGACGACGAGTCGCCGCAGCGACAACCCACACCGGCGAAGCAGTCCGGAGTGGCGCCTACACAAGCCTCGCCGGTCGGCTGCGTAGTGCCATTGCAGCTGCAGTCGCCGCCCGGTCCGGTGCAGGTCTCGCTCGGTCCGCACAGGGATGCCTGGCAGCGGCAGCCCACTCCGGTGACGCAGTCGGGCGCCGTCGCGCTGCTGTTGGGGCACGCCTCCCCTGTCCCGCCCGGCGCTACGGTCGCGTTGCACAAACAATCGCTGCTGCCGTTGCAGGTCTCGTTCGCCCCGCACAGCGTCCCCGCCTCGCCGCAACGGCACCCGGTGCCGGCGATGCAGTCCGGCGTGTTACCCGTGCACGCCTCACCGACGGCGGCCGTCGTGCCGCTGCAGCTGCAGTCGCCGCCCGGTCCGGTGCAGGTCTCGCTGGGCCCGCACACCGACGCCTGGCAGCGGCAGCCCGTGCCCGCAACGCAGTCGGGCGCCGCGGAGGTGTTCACACAGGCTTCGCCCGTGGGATTCGACGTGCCGTTGCAATTGCAGTCCATCGACCCGTTGCACGTCTCATTCGTGCCGCACAACGAGCCGGCGTCGCCGCAATAGCAGGCGCCGGTTCCGGTGTTGCAAGTCGTGTTGCCGGTACAAGGTGGGCCAGCCAAGCAGACGCACGTCGGCACCGTGCAGGTGTTGCCGTTGGTGCAGTCGGCGGTCGCGTTGCAACCGGCCGAGCAGACCGTGCCGTCGCAATACAGGCCGGCGCCAGGGCACAGCGCCTCGGTCATCTGGTCTTGCGTGAAGTCGTCGATGCAGTCGCAGTCGGTGTCGCCGCCGCCGCAAGCTTCGGCCGGCGGGGACGATGGCGCGGTGCACGTCGGCATGGCCGGGCCGGTGCACTGCCAGAAGTCCGTCACGCAGATGCTGCAAGCGCCCGTCGCCGTGCAGGCGCAGTCGCCGCTCCAGGGATTCGGCGTACAGCTGGGCGTCACCTTGAAAGTGAAGACGCCGGCGGAGGACTCGTCGTCGACGTCGGATGCGTCGCCGTCGCAGTCGTTGTCGACGCCGGGCGTGTCGCACAGCTCGGGCGTGACGTAGGGGCAGGTCGTCGGGTTACATGACAGCCCGCACGCTTGCCCGCCGTCCGTGTCGGACGTCGCTGGCGAGCACCCGAGGCTCGCCGTGCACCCGTACACACCGCCCGAGCAGACGCCCGGAATGCCGGTCGTGCAGGCGTCGCCCGCCACGATGGTGCCGCAGATCTGCGCGCCGTTGCCGTCGCAGTTGTTGTCGATGCCCTGGTTGGAGCACAGCTCCGGCGCCGTGCTGTTCATCGCCGGCGCGTTGGCGGGCGCGCATCCCGGGAAACCGGCCTCCGTGCCCGCGTCGCAGCAGTCGGTGCCCGCGCAGGCGTCGCCGGCGGTGATGACCGGCGGCGCCAGGTCAGTGGCGCCGCCGCATCCGAAGCAGCCGTCGGCGTCGAGGTCGCGCTCGGCCGCGCGCACGTCGGGGCCCGAGGGCGCGCCGCACGGCAGGCACACGTCGTTACGGCCGTTGCAGACGTTGTCGTCGTCGCACGCGTCGGCCGGCATGCCCGCGGCGTCCAGGTCCGGGCGTACATAGAGGATGCACACGAGGTCGCCGCCCGGCGCGCAGACCGTGTCGCCGATGCGGCAGCGCCACGCTTCGCTGTCAACCTCCAGGTAGGGCGGGTTGACCGCGTCGTTGCCGTAGCAAGGCAGCGGTTCGCCGCCGGCGTCATTGGCGTCGGGGTTGCCGTCGTTGACGACCCCGTCGCAGTCGTTGTCCACGTCGTCGCACTGCTCCGCGGCGTCGGGGTGCACCGTCGGGCTCGCCTCGTCGCAGTCGCACCCCGTCGTCTGGCCTGGCGGGCAGGCGACGTAGGTGTCCCCGTCCGGGTCGGTCGCCGCGCTGCACGGCGTGTCCCCGCCCGCGCAGTCGTCGTCCACACCGTTGCCGCAGCGCTCGGCGCCGCCGGGATGGACGCTTGGATCGGCGTCGTTGCAGTCCGACCCGGCGGGGACGCCGTCGCCGTCGGCGTCGCCCGGCGGACAGGCGTCGGGCGTCAGCGGGTCGCAGTCGTCGTCCACGCCGTTGCCGCAGATCTCCGAGCCGCCCGGATGCACGCTCGAGTCCCAGTCCTCGCAGTCGTCGAAGCCGGCGCAGGCCGCCAGGTCGGCGGGCGCGATGGTCTCGCGGCGCAGGCAGCAAACCGGACGGCCGCCGTCGCTGCCCGCGACGACGCATACGTCGGTGCCCGTGACGGGATCGGTGCCACAGTCGTAGGCCGCCGCGCAGAACCCGTCGCCGTCGGCGTCGGGGTCGCTGCAGCTCGGCTGCATCCCGTCACAGTTCTCGTCGACGCCGTTGCCGCAGACGTCCGCTGCGCCCGGGTGGATCGCGGCGGCGGAGACGCCGCCGCCACACGCGGTCTCCGTACCGGCGTCGCAGCAATCGCCGCCCGGGAAGACGCCGACAGGCGTGGGGCAGTATCCGTCATCATCCAGATCGCAATCGGGGCAGTCGTCCGACCCGTTGCAGTCCTGGTCGACGTTGTCGCACGGTTGCTCCGCGGCGCCTGGATAGACGCCGGGGTCTCCGTCGTTGCAATCGTCGCCGGCGCCTGTGCCGCCGGGCACTCCGTCACCGTCGGCGTCGGCGCACGGACCGTCGCCCGCGCGGCAGTCCTGGTCCAACCCGTCGATGCACAGACCGAGGGCCGCGTCGCCGTACTCCACCTCGAAGGGGTTCACGAAAATCGCCGTGTCGTCGCAGTCGATGTGGTCGAGGTCGAGGATCGACTCGCAGGCCGACACGCGCTGGTGCGCCCAGGAATAAGCGGGATCATCGAGGAACGGCGCGCAACCGTCGCCCGACTGAGCCCCCGCGCCGGGAATCGTGTCGCCGTCTGGATCGATGTCGGTTCCGTCCAAGAAAAGCGGGTACAGGACGACGTCCGCGTCGGTGCGCCCCAGCTCCGCTAGCGTCAGCGAATAGGCGCCGATCGCGTTCAGCGCCTGGAGCGGCGCGTGGCTGCAGGGCACGACCCCGCACGCCGTAACGTTCTGCGCCGGATCGTCGATCACGGCGAAAGCCTCGCGGACCTCGTCGGTGGTGTTCGCGAACAGCGCCAGGTGCACCACCACGGCGAGCCCGTTGTACGCGCTCATGGATTCCGGATCGAGGGCCACGTCGACGCTCCCGGCACCCGCGAGACCGATCTCCGGCAAGTCGTTGCGAACGAGAGGTGCGCCCGGCGGCAGCGCCGCGGGATCGAGCGGGCGGATGCGGATCTTCAACGTCAGCTCGCCGCCGCCGCCCGCACCGGCCAACACGTCGTCGGGCACGTCGATGCGGATCCCGGTCGCGGGTCGCGAGCACGCCGACTGCGCCTGCGCCGCGGCCATCGCCGCGCCCAGCAGCAGGGGCAGCCACCACGCGCGCGCGCGGCGCGCGGCCGCACGCACGCTAGTCGATGGGGATGGTCGCATCCGGCTCCCAGGGATGCCGCAGGACCAAGACCAGCGTGACGACGACGCCGGCGACGACCACGGCGGCGGCGCCACCCACCAGACCGAACAGCAGGGCGCGCGAGCCGTGCCCTGGGGAGGCCGCTGCCCCGCCGCCCGACCCCCCGCCGGGAGCGGGCGCGGAACCGCTGCCGAACGCGGCGGAGCCCACCCCTGCTTCCGGAGGTGGCGACGACGACGCCAGCGGCGCCACGGCAACCTCCGCCGGCGCGGCCCCCGTGCTGCCGCCCCCCGCGCCTGCGCCCACGCCCGACTCCGGCGGCACGAGGGCCGCGTCCCCGTGGGCAAACACGCCGGCACTCCCGGGCTCGCCGGGGAGCTTCCGGCCCGTGAGCAAGTCGTCCGCGGCGTGGATCTCGTGCGGCCGGCTCCTACCTTCCTTGACTGCGTCCAGGCACAGCGCAGAGCCGGACTCCACCGCGGTGCGGTTCGGTGCGTCCGGTTTCAGCCGCAGGTATTCGTCGTAGTACTTCATCGCGCGCCCGCAGTCGCCGAGCAGCCGAAAACCCTGGCCGATGTTGAACAGGAACGCCGGCGCGGCGCGGCAGGAGTAGGCAGCCGCGTACTCGATGACCGCGTGCTCGTAGTCGCCCGACGCGAAGTACTTCTCGCCGGCGTCGAAGTAGGCGAGTGCCCGCTCTTTCGGACAGTCCGTTGCCGCGGCCGGCGCCGCGCTCGTCGCGCCGCTCGGAGCCGCGGTGGCGGGGACGGCCTTCTTGGCCTTCTTCGCCGCCGCCCACGCGGGAGACGGCGACAACGCGCAGACCAGGCACGGCGCCAGGAGCACGACCACACGGCCTGCAGCGGTCATCGACCCTCCCCGTCCCCGTCACAGCTCCGGGCGCAACGTGGTGTCATCGATCGTCTTCTTGTCCGGCGCCGCGCTCCGAGGCTTGTCGGCCGGCTTGTCGGTCTTCTTCTTCACCGCCGCCTTGGCCCCACCGAGCGCATCCTTGGCGACGCCGAGGGCGTCTCTGCCCACCCCCACGGCGCGCTTGCCTACCTTGGCGGCTCCGTGCGCCACGTCCTTCACCGCCGCACCGGCGGGCGCGGGCGTGGCTGAGCTCGCGGACGCGGCAGCGGTGGACGCGGCCGCGGCGCCGGCGGCGGACGCCGACGTGTCCGGAGCGTCGGGCGCAGGCTCCGCTGAGGCGCTCGACTTGGGCGCGCCGGGCCTGTCCGTCTCCGTCTCCACGGCGCGCGGTCGCGCCGCCGGCCTTGGCCGCGGCGCGTCTTCGTCCGGCTTCGTGTCGTCGGACGACTCGTCCTCGGCGCCGCCCGTGCCGAAGAGCGCCGAATAGCCGGCGAAGCCGGCCACCCCGAGCACCAGCACGACCGCGGCGGCGATGGCCAGCATGCGCATCGGCCGCGGGCCGGCGCGCTTGCCGATCTCCGCCCCCGCCCCGGTGACCGTGCCGGGCTTCGAGCGCGAGGCGGAATCCGCGCCCGCGCGCGAGACCGCACTGTCGCCGCTGCCGGTGGACGTGGACGGACCCGCATCCGGGAGAAGGGCGGCCCCACCCAGGCGATCGAGCTCGCCGCGGACGAGGTCTCCTACTTCGTCGATGCGCTGGTAGCGATCTTCCGGCAGCTTGCCGAGGCAGCGCAGCACCGTCGATTCCAGCGCCTGGGAGATCTCGGGGCGCGCGCCGCGCGGCGGGGCCGGCGGCTTCGTCATGTGCATGATGAGCAGGTCGCCGAACGCCGGCGCCGCGAACGGCACGGCGCCCGTCAGCATCTCGTAGAGGATGATGCCGAAGGAGTAGACGTCGCTGCGCGCGTCAATCTCGTTGGTCCGTCCGGCCGCCTGCTCGGGCGACATGTAGCGCGGTGTGCCCAGGATGGCGCCGGTCTTCGTCTGCATGCCCTCGCCGTCGCCGTGGTCGAGGAGCTTGGCGACGCCGAAGTCCAGCAGCTTCACGCGCGGAGCGCCGCGCTTGCGCGGCACCAGGAAGATGTTGTCCGGCTTGAGGTCGCGATGAACGATACGGTGCTCGTGCGCCGCGGCGAGCGCGTCCGCCACTTGCGCGCCGATCGCCAGGGCCAGGCCGATGTCCAGCCCGGTGCCCCCCTTCTTCACCAACCCGCTGAGCGCCTGCCCCTCCAGGAACTCCATGACGAGGTAAGGACGATTGTCGGGCAGCAACGCCAGGTCCACGATCTGCACGATGTTCTCGTGGCGGATGCGGTTGACCGCCTGTGCCTCGGCGAAGAAGCGCTCGACGATCGACTTGCGGCGCGCGAACTCCGCGTGCAGCACCTTGATCGCCACGCGCGAGCCGATCGAGGCATGCTCGCCAAGGTACACTGCGCCCATCCCCCCCTCGCCCAGCCTACGCACGATCTGATAGCGACCGACGGCCACGCCAATGAGGTCGTCGATCTCCGTCTCATCGTGCGTCATTCCCCCTCCTCGCGCCACAAGCTAGTCCTCGCAGCTCCCGTTCGTACACGTGCAGGTCGACGTCGTCGCGCAGACGGCGCCAAACCCACAGGTGATCGTTCCGCAGTCGCAGAGATCCGAAACGTTGCAATTCTCGCCGGTGATGGCGTTCAACGGATCGCAGTCGCCGTTTCCGTTGCATTCGCATTCATGCGTGGTCATGTCGCAAACGAAGCCAGCCGTGCAGGAATCGCTCGGCGATGGGGTGCAGCCGCACGCCGTCCCGTAGCAGGTTTCGTACTCGTCGGCGTCAGGACAGGCGGGCCCCGTGGCGTTCGAGTCCGTGCCGCACGTGCAATTCCCTGTGGCGTCACTGGCGGAGCAGGCCTCGTCGCTGTCGCACGTCGTTCCGGCGTCCCCGCAACGGCAGTTGCCGGACACGCAGAAGGG
>DASYRF010000266.1:0-63044 GCA_036004705.1 Myxococcota bacterium | reverse complement strand
CATCCAGTACGAGTTCCATGCGCGAACAAGATCATGCCGCCCTCGCTCGGCCAAGTTCTTGATCGACGAAACTTCTAAGCGATCGACATGATCCAGGTTTCATCCGCAAGCTTTCGACACAGTGGTGCTAACCGCCTCTCGAGGCGATGATCTGATCGGGTAGAACGGCTGGAGACCGACTCCGGTCCTCGAGTCCTGCCCGGCGCCCTCAAGACGTCATCGTCGCCGGACGGCGCAGCACGTCACGGGTAGAATGGCAGCCGCATGAAAGACGGACAATCCGGGATGCGCGCACTGGGGCGCTGGCGGCTAGTCGAACGGCTCGGCGCGGGCGGCATGGGGGAAGTTTGGCGCGCGGAGGGGCCGGACGGCTCGCGCGCCGCCGTGAAACTGCTCCGCGAGGAGGATCCCAATCCGACGGAGCGCCGGCGCTTCGCACGAGAGGCAGAAGTGCTGCGCGCGCTCGACCACCCGAATCTCGTGCACGCGCTCGACTCCGGACAAGCAGAGGACGGAACGCTCTGGCTCGCGATGGAGCTCCTGTCGGGCGAGTCGCTGGAGGAGCGGCTTCGCGCGCGGGGACGGCTGGAGCCGAGCGAGGTGGCGAGACTGGGCGCGGAGGCGGCCGCCGGACTTGAGGCCGCGCACGCGCACGGCCTCGTGCACCGCGACGTGAAGCCGGGGAACCTGTTCCTGTGCGACCGGGGCGGAGTAAAGGTCCTGGACTTCGGCATCGCGGTGCGCGCCAGGGGACCGGGGACCGGCGCCGAGGGCAGCAGCGAGACGCGACTGACCGCGAGCGGGCAGATCATCGGCACGCCTTCCTACATGGCGCCCGAGCAGGCGGCAGGGAGGTACAGCGAAGACGCGCGCACGGACGTATTTGCGCTCGGCGCGGTGCTCCACCACGCGCTTTCGGGTCAGCCGCCGTTCTGGGCAGGCGGGAACGCCGTCGCCGAGCTGTTCCGGATCGCCAGCGAGCCACCCGACGCGCTGCCACCGGACATCCCGCAGGCGCTCGCGGCTTTGATCGGGCGTGCCCTCGAGAAGCAGCCCGCGCAC
Source organism: Myxococcota bacterium (assembly GCA_036004705.1). Lineage (GTDB taxonomy): Bacteria > Myxococcota_A > Polyangia > DASYRF01 > DASYRF01 > DASYRF01. The sequence goes on along the minus strand of DASYRF010000266.1, from coordinate 61,982 downwards.
CGTTGGGAGTCGATGGCTGCCTTCCGCCGGGCTCTAGAGACGGCGGAGGGCGTGGGGAACGGGAGCCGAAACGAGCGCGAGAGCGAGCGCGAGAACGAGCGCGAGAACGAGCGCGAGAACGAGCGCGGCACCGAGCGCGCGCAGGGACAAGACGCTCGCACGGTCGAGGTGCCGCGCTTCGTGCAAGCGTTCCATCTGGGCGAGGAGCTGCGACTGGTCGCCGCCGTGGTGGCGGAAGGCGTGCGCGGCGAAGAGGCCTTCACCGCGTTCGCGCGGGAGGTGCGCGCGCGCGGCGGCACGGCGGCAGCGGTGCGCGGGTCGCACGCGGTCGGAGTCTTCGGCGGGGTGGAATGGCTCGGCAACGAGCCCGAGCGTGCGTTGCGCGCCGCGCTCGCCTCGCGCGCGTACGCCAGCGGCATCGGCGTGGGAACCGGCAAGGCTGTGCGCGTGTCGGGCGCAAGAGGAACCGTGACGGGCACCGCCATCGCCGCGGCCGAGGACGCGTTGCGGGCAGCGGCCGCCGGGGCCGCGCCGGAGGATCTCGCACCGGTGGGTGCTTGTGCCGAAACGCGGCGGCGCGTCTGGGGCGGCTTCGAGGTCTCAGCCACGCGCGTCGTGGCCGAGAAGCCCGCCCAGCGGACGCTGAGCATGCGCGATGTCGGGGGCGTCGACGTCCCGATGCTCGGGCGAGACGGAGACCTCGCGCGCCTGACGGACCTCGTACGCCAGGCGGCCGAAGAGGCGCGCGCACGCACCGCAATCGTCCTCGGCCCGCCCGGCATCGGCAAGAGCCGCCTCCGGTACGAGCTGCAGCGCCGGCTGGAGCCGGAGCCGGCCAAGTATCTCCATTTCGAAGGGCGCGGCGAGTCGGGGCGCACGTTCGTATCGCACGGGACGATCGAGGACCTGCTGCGCTCGACGGCGAGGGTGCCAGCGGGCGCTTCGCCGAACGAAGCGCGCGCGAAGGTCGAGTCTGTGGTGGCCGCGGCTGGGGTTCCGCCGGCCAAGGTCCGCGACACGGTCGACTTCCTCGGCGAGCTGCTCGGCACGCCGTTCCCGGAGACCGAGCACCTCAAGACTGCGCGTGCAGACGGGCGCATCATGGCGGACCGCATCCGCCTTGCGCTCGGCGACCTGTTCGAGGCGTACACCTCGCAGGCGACCGTCATCTTGGCGATCGAAGATCTTCATTGGGCCGACGCGGCGTCCCTGGAGCTGCTGGACTTCCTGCGGCTGCGCCTCTTCGAGCGCCCCCTTGCGCTCATCGCGACGGCGCGGCCTGAGTTGTTGCGCGACCGCCCCGACGTCTGGCCCGGCGCGGAACGCATCGAGCTGCGGGAGCTGGGCGCGCGCGACACGGGCGCGCTGGTCGAACGTCTGCTGGGACGCGCCGAGCCGGCGATCGTCGTACGCGCGGCCGGCAACCCGTACTTCGCCGAGGAGCTGGCGCTCGCCGTCCGAGCCGGCACCGACGCGGGCGCACTCCCGCTGACGGTGGAGGGCGCCGTGCAGGCGCGGCTGGACCAGATCGATCCGCGCGAGAAGGATCTGCTCAAGCGCGCTTCCGTACTCGGGCCGTGCTTCTGGACCGAAGCGGCCGTCGCGCTCGGCGAGCCGGAGGCGCCGCACCTCCTGGCGGCGCTCCGCCGGCGCGACCTCGTCGTTCCCCGCGCCGAGACGCGCCTGGCGGGCTGCGCGGAGTGGACGTTCCGGCACGCGGTCGTCCAGGAAGTTGCGCTCGGTATGCTCACCGAGGCGCAGAAGAAGGCGCTGCACCGCCTCGCCGCCCAGTGGCTCGGGACGCGCGCGGACGCGCCGCCCGAAGAGACGGCGGAGCACTTCGAGCAGGCCGGGCATGCCGCGGCCGCGCGACCGCTTTGGCTGCGCGCGGCGTCGGCCGCCGACGCGCGCGGCGATTCGGCACAGGTGATGGCGTTCGGTGACCGGGCGCTCCGGGTGCCTGCATCCGCCGCCGAGACGGTGACCGCGGCGGTCGAAGTGCACGCGCTCCGCCTCCAGCGCCTGCTCGCCTGCACCTATCTGGGCACGCCCGCCGACGCCGCACGGGAGCTGGACGCGCTCGAAGCGCTGGAGGCCGACGCCGGCGAGCTGATCCCGGCGGGCGCGCGTGCCCGCGTGCGCATTCGCCGGGCCAACCATCTTCAGATCACCGGCCGTCGCGCCAGCGGACTGGAGGCGGCGCGGGAGGCCGTCGCGATGTCTTCGCGCGCGGGTGAGCCGGCGATCGAGGCAGGCGCACGCGCGCAGCTCGCACAGATCCTCGCGATGGAAGGCCGGCACGCCGAGGCGCACGCAGAGATCGACGCGGCCGCCGCGCGCGCGGCCACGTCCGGTGATTCCGTCGCCGTCGCGCGTGTCACCGCTTCACGTGGCTACCTGGCGGGCCTGCGCGGCGACGTCGCTCCGGCGCTGGCGGCCCATCGCGACGCGCGCGTCGCGCTCGAGGCCGCCGGCGACGCGCGCAGCGCGACGATCGAAGCCGTGAGCGTCGGCGGTAGGCTCCAGGCGCTCGGAGACCACGAGGCCGCCCGTGTCGTGCTCGAGGCGGCGCTCGCCGCGGCCCGCGCCCTCGGCTTGCGGCGCACGGAGGCGTGGGGGCTGCACAACGTGGGATTGGCAGTGTCGCGCGGGGGAGATCTCGCCGCGGGCCTGGCTTGCCAGGACCGTGCGCTCGCGATCGCCCGCGAGATGCAGAACCCGCGGCTCAGCGCCTGGGCGCTCCTTTACAAATCGAAGATGGCTCTTGAGGGCGGGGACAGCGCGCGCGCGGAGCGCGCCGCCGAAGACGCCACCGCGGCACTCGAAGCCGTGGCGTCGGGGGCCGGCGTCGGACTGGAGGCCATGTGCCGTGCGCTGCGCGCCGTGGCGCTGGTCGCGCTCGGCCGGCACGAGGACGCGCTCGCGGAGTGCACGCGAGCATTCGCCGCGCGCGCCGTGCACGGAATGGAGGAGCTCGAGGTCGACCTGCTCCTCGCCTACCACGACGCGCTGGCCGCGCTCGGTCGCCAGGCCGAGGCCGCGGCCGCACTCGACGAGGCGCGCCAGGTGTTCGAGAGGAGGCTGGCGCGGATCGACGACGAGCACTTTCGCCGCACGTTCAGAGAGGGCATCCCTTCGCATGCGCGCCTGCTCCGCTTGCTCGACGGAACGTCGAGGCGTTGATCACATCGCGGACGTAGTGGTGTCCCCAGCGGGATTCGAACCCGCGTTACCGGCGTGAAAGGCCGGTGTCCTGGGCCGGGCTAGACGATGGGGACCGGGGTGCGGACGGTGGAATCCTGGTGAGCTGTCCGGGGGTCGAACCCGGGACCCGCAGATTAAAAGTCTGCTGCTCTACCAGCTGAGCTAACAGCTCGTGCCCGTTCTCCGATAGCAGTGTGCCGGGCGGGTGTCAACGCGGCGGCGTGGCGTGGCAGCAGCCGCGGCACGTTCGGCGGCTTGCACGGACGTGCCGGCACTCGAAAACGCGCATCGCGTTGCCGGCATCAGCGCGGATAGCCGATGGCCTTGAGGTCGCGCACCACCACGATCCAGGTCTGGCCGGAGTTCATGGCGACGGGCGCGCCGCCGGCGTCGACGATGCGCAAGGGATCCGTTTCGGCGGGTCGGCTCCAGGCCGCCTCCACCACGTTCCCGTCGCGGAAGACGAGCGCGCGCCCGCCGCCCACTACGGTCATGTCCAGCGTGAGCAGCTCGGGGTCGTCGATGCGCGCCTTCATTTCGAGTGCGACGACGTTGCGCGGCGCCAGCCGCACGGCGGACGCGGGGTCGTGCAGCGCGCCGTTGAGCACCTTGGCGCTGGGAGCCTCCGCCTTCACCGAGCCAGAGAGGTGCGGCGAGCCGGCCATGCTGCGCGGGTAGGTGTTGCTGGCGGCGTCGTAGTCGAAACGCGCGTCATACGCCTTGCCGCTGAAATGGACGTCGATGGGGGCGACGGCGCCGCGCGCGCCTGGCGCGGCCTCGGGCTTGAACGGCCATAGCGGCGCAGCGGGCGCGGCCGGAAACTTCTTCTTGTCGACGGCGTAGCGGCGCAGCGCCTCCGTGGAGGCGTACAGGTTGTGCGGGCCGGGCTTGGTCTTGGTGCGCCAGTAGTAGCCCGACTCGGCACCCGCGCGTACGGCATCGAGGCTCATGACGCCGAGGCGCTTGATAGTGGCGTAGCCGGTGGGCTTGGCGTAGCAGTGACCGAGGTGGGCACCGAACCCGAACGCCCAGCTGGCGAAGTACTGGCGCGTCGAGCGCACCGGACCGATGACCTCCGCGTCAGTCTCGGCGAAGAGTGTCATGAAGCGGGTGACGCCGCCCTCGACGTAGGTCTCGAAGACGATGCCCGCGCGGTCGAGCCCTGACTGTGGACGCGCCGCGGTGCTGTTCTCCACCATCACCGCCAGCAGCGCGCGGGGCGCGGCGGTGGCGCGGTCGGGCGCGACCGGGAGATCGGTGAGGGGATCGACGCGCGCGACGCCGGACGGAACGGGGGGCGCGGGCAGCGGCGCCGCAGCGGTGGCGGGGGCGACGGGCGGCTCGGCGGCGGCGGGCGCCGGCGCGCCGGTGCGCGAATGAGCGACCGTGGGACGCGGGGCGATCGGCAGCGACGGCGTGCCCGCCGCCGCTTGCATCGCGGCAAAGAGAGCGAAGAGCGTAGAGGCGGCCAGCGCTGCCAGCGGAACGCGGGGCGACATGCGCGCGGGATATCACTCCGCCTCGCGCGAATCAACTTTTGGGCGGCGCCGCGGTGACCGGCGCGGGCGGCGCGGGCGATGCGGGCGGGACTGACGGAGCAAGCGGCGCGGGCGGCGCGGCAAATGCGGGTGCCGGGAGGGACACGCCCGGCGCGGCGAGGAGCGCCCGCAAGGTGTGACCGAGGTCGCCGGCGTCGGCGACGCCGACCCACGTGTCGGCCACAACGCCGTTGCGATCCAGCACGTACGTCGTGGGAAGGCGCGAGACGCGATACGCTGCTGCGGCGGTGCCGAGCGCGTCCACCGCGACGGGCAGGGAGAGCGCGTGCTCGGTCATGAAGCGGCGCACGACCTCGGCGCGCGTCGTGGGGCTGTCGCGGTTCACCGCGACGACCTCGAGCCCGGCAGCGTGCAGCTCGCGGTAGAGCGCGTCGAGCGCGGGGAGCGAACGCACACAGGGCGCGCACCACGTCGCCCAGAAGTCGACGACGACGACCTTGCCCCGAAGGGCGCTCAGTCGGATGCGCGGAGCGCTGCGGCCGGCCAGCGACGGGAGCTCGATGTCGGGCGCCAGGTCGCCGCGCAGAACCGGGCGAACGGCGGGGTATGCGGCGCGCATGTCGCGCGCCGCGAGCCCGATACCGGCGAGTGCCAGGGCCAGCACCGCCAACCCTGCCCACATCGCGCGCCTCTCCTGCGGCGACGGCGACGACTGGCCAGCGCCCGGCGGCGCCACTGCCGGCGGCGGCGATGCGGCCGCGCTCACGAGCACCGGCAGCAGCGCCACGCTCCAGGCCACACCGACCGCCACGCGCGTGATCGACGTCCCGTCGACCAGCGTCACGGGCAGGTGCGGCAGCCACGTCGCGTTCCAGCCGACGGCCGCGCTCGCCTTCCCCAGCACGAGCATCACGAACCACGGCACGTAGAGCCACCCCGCCGCCGCCGCCAGCCCCACCGCGCGCCGACCGTCGAGGCGCCCCGTGCGCGCGCGCAGCCAGGTCGCCGCGGCCAGCCAAAGCGCCACGAGGACGCCCACCGGTAGCAGCGCCCACCGCGCAAAGACCTCCGCCAGCGCACTCGCGCCGCTCGCCAGTCCCACACGCGCCACAAGCGCCTCTTGGAGCAGGGCCACCGGCAGCGACACGATACACGCCGCCCCCAGCAGCACCAGCACCGGCCAGGTGGGCGCACGCTCGTCGGCGGCAAGGCGCGCAAAGGCGCGCCGCGGGGCGACCAGCACTCCCCCGAGCAGCGCAAGCAACTTCACTGCGACAACGTACCATGTGTGTCCGCGGGCGCGCCGCGACTCCGCTATACTCGGCCGGCATGAGCCCGGTGCTGCTCCTCTCGTTCCTGCCCGGCGTGCTGTGGCTCGTCTGGTTCACTCGCTACGACCGCGTACGCCCCGAGCCCAAGCGGCTCGTCGCGCTCGTTTTCTTTCTCGGCATGGTGTCCACCTTCGCCGCAGGATTCCTCAACGACTTCCTCGGCGCCGCGCTGCACATCGACCGCACGAGCATCGGCGGCCTGTTCTTGCTGTTCTTCGTGGTGGTGGGTCCCGTCGAGGAGGGCTGCAAGCTCCTGGTTGTGCGCGCGACCGTTTATCGCCACAAGGAGTTCGACGAGCCCATCGACGCGTTCGTTTACGCGGCGGCGGCGGCACTTGGTTTCGCCTCTCTGGAGAACCTCTTCTACGGGCAGGAATTCGGCACGGGCGCGCTGGTGCTGCGCGCGGTGCTGAGCGTCCCCGGGCACGTGCTCTTCAGCGCACTCTGGGGCTATGGCCTGGCCAGCAAGAAGTTCCGTGGAGGCCGCGTGCTCCCCTGGTGGCTGGCGGCGGCGTTCTCGCACGGGCTCTACGACTTCCTCGTGATCGGCGGCGGCAGCATCGGCGCAGCCATCGGCCTCGATCCCGCGCTCGGTCACCTGGCGACGTTCCTGCTGGGCGTCGTGCCCCTCGTCGCCGTGCAGTGGATCGTGCTCATGCGCCTGATCCGCCGCCTGAACGTCGAAACGGGCGCGCTCGCCGCAGCGGAAGTGCCGGCGGCGGCGACGGCGGTCGCAGCGGCTGCCGGCGCCGTTTCCGCGGCCGCGGCGGCCTCCCCCTCGATCCCGGCACCGCGCCCGCGGATGACCATGGCGACGGCGCGCGCGATCATGGGCGTGCGCTGGACGAACCCGACCGCGGCACGCACGGCACCGGCGCCGGCGCCCGCACAATGTCCCGCGTGCCAGGCCGGCGTGGAGCCCGGCCACCCCTTCTGCGGCGCCTGCGGCACGCGCCTCACCGGCGGTCCCGCGACCGCACCTGAGGCGGTGCCGTCGTGAGCGGCCGCGGGCGGCGCAGCGGAGGGCGCGGCGGCCGGCGCGATTCCGCGCACGCCGGGCGGCAGGATCAGACGCACGGCGCCCAGCGCCGCGGCGCGCGCGCCCGCGGACCGCGGGGTGCCCCTGCCCTCCCCGATCGGGCGCGCGGCGACACCACCGCCGCGGCACCGGTGGGGGTCGTGCGCGGCACGTTGCGCGTCCTACAACGCGGCGACGCGATTGTCTCTGCCGACGATCCACGCGAGGCCAAGCTCGGCGACGTCTTCGTCGCGCGCCAGGACCTGGGCATCGCCTTGCACGGCGACCGCGTCGACGTGCAGGTCTACGCCGCCGTTCCGGGCGAGCAGCGCACCGGCAGCATCCTGGCGGTGCGGCACCGCTCCATGCGCCGCGTCGCCGGCACCGTGCGACGTCTCGGTCGCGACCTCTTCCTCGATCCCGACGATCCGCGCGTCCCGGGCCCGATTCGCCTGCTAGCCGACACGCAGCATGCGCCCGCGGCGGGCGAAGATCCCACCCTGGCGGTCAACGGCGGCGAAGTGGCGCTGGCCGAGATCGTCCGCTACCCGGGAGAGCCGACGTTGCCCGGCGGTCCGGCCGCTTGGGCGCCGGGGCCGCTACCGCCGCTCGCCGGCGCCGCCGCGGGTTCGCACGGACCCGACGTCGAGGCGGGTGGAATGACCGCACGCGTCGTGCGATTGCTGGACCGCGAGAGCCTGCTGGCCGAAGAGGAGGCACTACTGGCCCTGCACGGCCTGCCGCACCGTTTCCCCGACCAAGTGGCCGCCGCGGCGCACCAGGTCCCTTCCGAGGTGCGCGACGCGGACCGCGCGGGACGCGCCGACCTGACCGCACTTGACCTCGTCACCATCGACCCGTGGGACGCGCGCGACCACGACGACGCCATTGCGTGGGTCGGCACGCACGGCGACGTCGACCGCGTCGCCGTTGCCATCGCCGACGTCAGCTACTACGTGCCCGAGGGGTCGCCGGTCGACCGCGAGGCGCGCGAGCGCGCCAACAGCGTCTATTTTCCCGATCGCGTCGTCCCCATGCTGCCCGAGGCGCTGTCGGCCGGCATCTGCAGCCTCGTCGAAGGCAAGGACCGGCTGGCACTCGTGGCCGAGCTGGACATCGACGCCACCGGCAAGGTCGTGCGCGCGCACTTCGTCGACGCCGTCATGCGCTCGCCCGCTAGTCTCACTTACGAGCAGGTGCACGAGGTGCTCGAGGCGGAGAAGGGCTGGCAGGCGCGCGCCGGGCGCGCCGCCGACTTCGCACCTGGGCTGCGGCGGCTCGACGACATCGGCCGCCGGCTGTTGCGTTTCCGCGTGCGCCGCGGCGCGATGGACCTGGACCTGCCCGAGGCCGAGATCCTCTGGGACCGCGCCACGGAGCGCGTGCGCGGCATCCGGCGCCGGGCGCGCAGCGCGTCGCACCGTCTTGTCGAGGAGATGATGCTGGCCGCCAACGAGGCGGTGGCGCGCTTCTTCCGCCGGCGCGAGGCGCCGGTGGTGTACCGCATCCACGAGCCACCCGATCCGCAGAAGCTGCTGGAGTTCGCGGAGGTGGCGGCGGCACTCGGCCATCCGTTCGTCGTGCCCGACGAGATCCGCCCGCACCACCTAGCGGAGATGGCGGAGCGGGTGGAGGGGAAGCCAGAGGCGCGCTCCATCCATCGGATGCTGCTGCGCGCCATGAAGCAGGCGCGCTACGAGCTGGCGGCAGTCGGCCACTTCGGGCTGGCGGCGCCGACCTACCTTCATTTTACGTCGCCTATCCGTCGATATCCAGATTTAATCGTACACCGCCGCCTTCGCGAAGAGCTTGGCTGGCCCTACTCCATCCTGGCGCCCGGCGGCAGTGGGACGGGCGCCGCCGCGGGCGCGGCCGGGACGGCGGGCACGCGGATGGTGCTTCCGCCGGCGCGGGTGCAAGAGCTGGCGGAGGCGGCCCTGCACGCCTCGTGGCGCGAGCGCCGCTCGATGGACGCAGAGCGCGACGTGAACGACCTCTACCGCTGCTCCGCGGCCCTGGCCCATCTGGGTGAGGACCGCGAGGGCCTCATCGCCACCATCACCTCGTTCGGTATGTTCGTCGAGATTGACGACCCGTTCCTGGAGGGACTGGTGCCCATCGCCTCCTTGAAGGGCGATTACTTCGAGGTCGCGGGCAACGGCGCGCGACTGGTGGGCACGCGCACGGGCTACGTTTTCTCGCTCGGCGACCGCGTGCAGGTCCGCATCGCTGACGTCAGTCTCACGCGCCGCCGCATCGAGCTCGCCCTCCTGGAGCACGATCCCGCCGAGCGGCAGGGCGGCGGCAAGGAGCGGCGCGGCGAGCGGCACGCCTCCCACGGCGGGCGTGGCGACGGTCGTGGAGGCGCCGGCAGCGGGGGCGGCGGCGGTCGCGGCGTCAAGCCGGGGAAGGGTGGCCCAGGACCTCGGCGGCGCGCTCGAGGACGACCTTCCGGTTGACCGGCTTCACCAGATAATCGCGCGCGCCCTTCTCGCGGGCGATGCGCTTGTTGTCGTCCGACGATAGCCCCGACAGCACGATAACGGGCAGGCCACGGTGGCGCGGGCTGCGGCGCACGCGATCGAGCAGATCGTAGCCGCTCATGCCAGGCATCTCCAGATCCGTGATGACGAGGTCAACGTCGCCGGCGCGCAGGAAGTCCCACGCCTCCAGTCCGTCGGCGGCGGTCTGCACGCGGTATCCGGCGGCGGCGAAGATGCGTTTGTGCGCTTCGCGGATGGACGTGGAATCGTCGACCAGCAGCACGAGCGGCGTGCGCCGCTCTTCGGGCCGCAGCGCGGCGGCGGCGGCGCGATGGCGGTGCAGCGTCGCCGCGTCCAGGATGAGGCAGATGCGCCCGGTTCCGGTGAGCGTGGCGCCGGCAAAGGCGCGCAGGCCGGAGAGGAGCTGGCCGAGGTTCTTCACGACGATCTCCTGCCGGCCGAGGAGGGCGTCGACGACCAGCGCATAAGGGCCGGCGTCACCCTCCAGCACCACCGCCGGACGGACCGCGGCGCGCGCCGCCGGCAGCCCGAGCAACCGCTCCAGGCGATGCACCGCGATGCGCTCGCGGCGGAATAGGATACGTTCCTCGGTTTCGCCGGACGGGGCCCTCACGTCGTCGGGGCCGATGCGCGTCACCGCCCGCACCGCCAGCATCGGCACGGCGAACTGCTGGCCTCCGGCCTGCACCATCAGCGCCGGCAGGATCATCAGCGTCTGCGGCAGGCGAATGATGAACGTCGTGCCCTCACCGAGCTTGGTCTTGAGCTCGATGGAGCCACCCACGGCCTCGACGTTGGCGCGCACCAGGTCCAACCCCACGCCGCGCCCGGCCACGTCGTCCACGGTGTGGCGCGTCGACACACCCGGCCAGAAGATCGCTTCGGTCAGCTCGCCGTCGCGCAGGCGCGCGGCGCGCGCGCTCGACGCCAGGCCGGCGCGCACCATGGCGGCGCGAATGCGCCCGGGATCGATGCCGCCGCCGTCGTCACCGACCTCGATGATGATGGAGCCGCCAAGCCGGCGCGCCGATACGCGCACCGTGCCGACCCGCGGCTTGCCGCGGCGCACACGCACGTCGGCCGGCTCGATGCCGTGCGCCACCGCGTTGCGCACCAGGTGCACCAGCGGGTCGGAGATCTGGTCCACCACGCTCTTGTCCAGCTCCACGTCGTCACCCTCGGTGACGAGCTGCGCTTCCTTGCCCATCTGGCGGGCGGCGTCGCGGATCGGCCGCTGCAGGCGGGTGTAAAGCCAGCGCACCGACATCATGCGCACGGAGCTGATCTGCTGCTCCATGTCGTTGAGCGCGCGGCGGCGGCTCTCGCCGTCCTCGATCATCACGGCGATGAGCCGCTCGAGCTGCGCGAGCGAGCCGTTGAGGCGCGTATCGAACTCCACCAGGCGCCGCTCGTGGTCGGCCACGACCTGCAGCACCTCCTGCGGGTCACGGCCCGGCTCCTCTCGCGCCCCCTGGTGCAGGGCACGGATCAGCTCGATCTGTGCGACGAGTCGTCGCCGCCCGCTGACGAGGTCGCTGGAGAGCGCCTTCAGGTCCGCGACGTGCAGGTCGTCGCGGTTTCGCCCGATCACCAGGTCGCCCAGCGTCCCTTGCAGCGCATCGACACGGGCGAGGTCGACGCGCACGACCTCTTTCTCCAGCCGGCGGTCGACGCGCCGGCGCCGATCGGCGGCGGGGACGCCTTCCTCGGAGAAGTCGCCCGTCCCGCCGCTGGTGGTGAAGTCACCTGTGCCCGTCACGGAGAGCTCGTCACTCGTGGTGATGGCGCGCTCGTCGTCGTGCTCCCCGGTTTCGCCGTCGAGGACGCCGGTGGTCTCCAACCCGGCGGCAGGCGGCACGGGCATCGGGGCGCGTGCCGGCGGCGGCGGGCCGACGGCGGGACGAGCGCCCAGGCCGGACAGCGAGAGCCCCATCGCCGCGGCCACGCGCCCCGACAAGCGTGCCGCCGGCGCGGCGGGCGTCGCCGGCAAGGACCCCGACACCGGCGCGAAAGGCAGCACGGGGGCGGGCGCGTCGGAAGCCGCGGTCGTCACCACGGCGCCCACGAAGAAGATGTCGTGCAGCGGGTCGTCGTCGCGGGCGGGCAGCTCGGGCGTCTGGCCGGAAGCGACGAGCTCCACCATGGCCGTGAGGATGTCGTTGGCGGCCAGGAAGCGGTCGAAGACCTGCGCGTCCAACTCGAGCTTTCCTTTGTTCACCGCGGCCAGCGCGTCCTCCATGCGGTGCGCGAAGGTCCCGACCGCCGCGAGGCCGACCGCACCCGCGGCCCCCTTGATGGTGTGCGTCTTACGCAGCAGCTCTTGTAGCGGGGTCCGGTCCGCGCGGTTCGCCTCCAGCCGCATCATGGCCGCGTTCATCGCCTCGAGGTGCTCGCGCGCCTCCACGACGAAAACGCCGCGCAGCTCCGCCATCATTGCGCTGTCGTCGCCCTGCGGGTCGGTGGACGAGGGGAGGAAGGTTGAAAGGGAAGGCAGGGACGCCGCGGGCACCGGCGCCGTCGCGCCGGCCCCGAGGCTCGGGCGCGGGCTCGGGCCGGGGCTCGGGGGACTCAACGTCGCCGCCGTCGTTGGTTTCGTGGCGCTGGCCTCGGACGGGGCGGCCTCGTCTACACCGCGCAGCAGCGCCTCCAGCGCCGCCAGGTCGGGCTCGGCCGGCGCCTCACCCGCCTTGGCGCGGGCTTCGATCGCCGCGGCGCGCTGCGCCAGCGCCGTCAGTCCCACGGTGCCCGCGGCGCCCTTGAAGTTGTGCAGGATGGCGGCCGCCTCTGCCGGCGTCGCCCCGGCGCGCAGCCGCGCGAGGTAGCCTTCTGCCTCCGGGCGGAAGACCTCCAGCAGCTCCAGCTCCTCAGCCGTCCACGGCAACGCTAGTGCGTCTCCTCCGCCCCGCGCGGTCCCGACTCGACGTCGCCGTCTTCACCGCCGCCGCCGCCGTCGCCGTCGCCGTCGCCAGCCGCCGGCACCGGGCCCGACCCAGTACCCGCCGCGCGCAGCGCCAGCCGGCCGCGCTCCGTCACCAGCCGCTCGCGTGTCTCTGTGAGGCGCTCCATCAGCTCCTGCAACGTCTGATCTGCGGCGTCGCCTACTCCCAGGCTCGCCGCCCCCGCCCCGCCCGCGAAGCTGGCGATCGCTTCCAGCGCCTCCTCGATCGCGGCGCGCCGCGCTTCCAGGTTCTGCAGCATCTCCTCCTCGCGCGCGTCGTGCACGCGGAAGCGCGACAGCGTCTGTTCCAGCGCCAGCGCCAGGCGCACCATCGCCTCCACGGTCGTACGCGTGGACGCGGCGCTGTCTGCCGTCTTGCGCGTCACCGCGCGAATCTCCTCCATCGCCCGCGCCGCCTCGTCCATCTCCACCTGGATGCTCTCGATGAAAGCGCCGATCGCGCGCGTGGCGTTGGAGCTGCGCTCGGCAAGCTTGCGCACCTCGTCGGCCACCACCGCGAACCCCTTGCCCTGCTCGCCGGCGCGCGACGCTTCGATGGCGGCGTTCAGCGCCAGCATGTTCGTCTGGGCGGCAATGTCGTCCACCATTTCGACGATGGCGTTCACTTCCAGCGACTTCTCGCCGAGCGTCTTGATCTTGCGCGTCGTCGAGTCGATGGACTCGGCCTGCAGCTTCGCCCCCTCGGCCATCTCGTCGGCGGCGCTCTTCAGCCCGCTCGCCGAACGGCTCACCTCCTCGGCGGCGCGCCGGGCCTGCACCACCAGCGAGCCGATGCTCTCGAGCATCAGGTTGAACGCGTCGGTCACCGAGCCCAGCTCGTCGGGCGTCACTTCGCCACGCGCCGTGAGGTCGCCGTCGGACGCCGCGCTCACCAGCTCCAGCAGCGCCACGATGTTGCGCTGCAGCCGCCGCTTGTCTTCGTCGCTCTGAATGAGCATGACGATGCGGTCGAGCATCTCGTTCAGCGACCTCCCCAGCTGCTCCAGCTCGTCGGCGGTGAAGACGCGCGCGCGCGTGTCGAACTCTCCGGCGCGGATGTGATCGGCCACGCTCTTCAGATGTTGCACCGGCTTGATGAAACGGCGGTTCACGTAGAACCCGAAAAGCAGGACACCCGCGACGAGCGCCAGGAACACGCCGATCTGGATGTTGGCGATGTCTGATCGGGCGCGCTCCGCGAACGAGAGGACCTCGGCGGAGCGCAGTCCGATGGCGCTGGCGGCGTCGCCCACCTCCTTCTCCAGCTGGGTGCGCACCTCCACCAACTTGACCTCGGGCGTGTCGTCGAGCGGGCTGTGCACGACCAGCAGGTTGTCCGTGTGACCGACGCGCGCGGCCAGCCAGATGGACGCGCGACCGACCGCATCCGTGTAGGTCTTCACCTCGACGCCCCCGCCGGCGAGCTCCGCGGGCACGGCCGCGCCGGGCACCGCCGCGACGCCCGCCGGCGCCTTGGGCGCCGGAACCGGCACGGCGCTTCCAGCCAGCAGCCGCGCGGCCGCACCCTCACCCGACAGCCAGGCCCAAAGCGCCGCGTCCAGCTCGCCGGCCGCCTTGCCGCGCAGGGCAGCGTCGCGATGCAAGCGCACCACGCCGGTGCGCCCGTCCACGACCAGGAACCATGCCTCCTCGCCGAAGTGGTCGAAGCGCTCCTCTACCAGGAGCCGTTCCAGGTCCTCCGACACGCCGCGCAGCGCGTCAGGGTCGGCGACCAGCGCCAGCTCCACCATGTGCGCCAGCGTACGGGTACGGCTCTCCAGCCGCTCGCGCGCGAAGATCTCTTCCTCGGCGCGCAAGCGCGCCATGGCCTTGTCGACAGCGCTCTTCGACGTCTCGGCGCGCGCCTTCGACTCGGACACGTTCGCCGACGTCTCGTCGACGAAGCGCCCGGTGACGTTGGACAGCGCAACGATGGCGACGCCGGCGAGCACCGCCAGCAACACGAAGCCAAACAGAAACCGGTAAATGAGCCCAAGCCGGCCGCCCATGCCGGGCCTATGTTAGCAGGGAATCGCCAAGACCCGGAATTGGCCCTCTAGCGGGCGGGCCGAGGCGGCTCCCCCGGCCAGCGGCGCCGGGCCCCGCCGCAACGCGGCCCGCCGGTCAGGCGCGCGCTCTGTCGAACAGAGCCGCCAGGTCCAGGACCACCACCTCGCCCTCCGGCGCGGGGCCGCGCCCCACCACCAGGCTGCCCCCGTCCCCGCCGGCCGGCACCGCCACCTCACGCACGCCCAGCACGCGCTCCGCCACCAGCGCCGCCTGCGCATCGCCGATCCCGACCCGGATGAGCGGGTCACCGCCGCGCGGTGGCCGCGAGGTCGCCCCCACCAGCGGCGCCGCGTCGATCACCGGCAGGATGAGCCCGCGCACCGCCGCAACCCCCACGACGAACGACGGCGCTGTCGGCACCGGCGTGAGATCGTCGAGGTTGAACACTTCCAAGACGTGCCGCGCCTCCACGGCCGGAAGGCGCCCGCCCAGGACGAATACGCAGACCTGCAAGGAAGGCGCCCCAGCCTCAGCCCGCCAGGAGCTTCTGCACCGTGGAGACCAGGACCTGCGGATCGAACGGCTTGTTGAGGTAGGCGTTCGCGCCCTGCTTGAGCCCCCAGTAACGATCGCTGTCGCGGCTCATCGACGTCACCACCAGGATCGGAAGCGACTGCATGCCGGGATGCTGCCGGATGGCGCGCGTCACCTGGAAGCCGTTGCGCTTGGGCATGACGATGTCGAGGATGACCAGGTCGGGGCGCTGCTCCAGGCACTTCGCCTCGGCGTCCTCGCCGTCCGATGCCACCAGTATCTCGTGGCCGAGCGGCGTGAGTATCTGCCGGAGGTACTGAACCTGGGTGTTCGAATCGTCGGCGATGAGGATGCGTGCCACGAGCCCTGGATTCCTTCCGAGCGTTGCGCCGCACCGGCGCCGGCGGCCCATGCTAGCGCGCCTGCCCGTTGCTGGCCACAGTCCGTTTTCGCCGCGCCTACACCGCCACCGGAGCGACACGCGGCCTTATCGCTCCAATCGACAGCAGCCGGTACAGGAGCTTCGAAACGTCATACGAGCCCATGCGCGACTTCTTGAGGATGTCGCGCACGGTGTTCTTGCCGTTCACCAGCTCGAGCATCTGCGATTCCTCGCGCGTGAAGCGCTCCTTCCCCAGCGCCGTGACGACCTCCTCGTTGCGCGTGTAGGTCTCGTCGAAGTTCTGCACCTTCTGCTCGATCAGGTACCACTCGTCGACGCGGCGGATGCCCTCCAGCAGCAGCGCATCCACCCCCAGCCCCAGCCCCGCTTCGCGCGCCAGCGGCCCCGGCGGGCGGTCGGTGTGGAAATGGAAACGCCCCCGATCCCAGCGCATCAGCTCGTAGAGGATCTCCTGCGTCTGCCGGCGAATGGCGTCCTTGAGCCCGTCGAGCGGAATGAAGCCAAGCTTCACCAGCTGCCGCCCGAGAAGCTTCGACGAGCCGGCGCGGTTCTGCAGGAAGTTGTCCAGGTCCGAGCGGCTCATCAGCCCGGCCTCGATGATGAACCGCCCCAGCAGGAACTCCTCCTCGTAGCCGGTCGCGGTGGCGAGGTCGATCTTCCCGTCGGTGAACGACACCTCGACGCGCATCTCCTCCTTGAAGACGTGCAGCACGCCGGTGCGGCGGAACTGGGCGACGAGCCGGAAGACGTCGCCCAGCCCCACGCAGGACAGGTCGCCCATCAGGCCGATGCCGTCGTCGGTGTAGAAGGTGGGGTTGTCCTTCAGCACCTTGCGCACGTGCTCGGCGAGGGTGTCGTCGGGAAGCGCGCGGGCGATGGCCTCGGTCACGCGCGTTTCCAGCGCGTCGGGCGTGCCGCCCTCCTTCACAGCGCCGACCAGGTCGGGCGCGACCATCGCCGCCAGCTCGCGGCGCAACGCGGAGAGCGCCGTCTTGGGGGAGCGGCGCGGCGGGCCGGCGGCCTGCGCCTCGCGGTGCAACGTTTCGATGACGGGGCCCGACACCTCGTAGCCAAAGGGGTCGGCGGGCGTCTTGTCCAGGCTCTTCTCGAACTCCACGTCGACGGGGCTGTCGTCCTCCTCGCGCGCCGAGGGACCTGCTGCGGCCTCGGCTGCCTCGACGTCGGCGGCCGCGCCGCCCCCTGCGTAGCGCTCGAGGGCGTGCTCGGTGACGGCGAGGAGCGCCTCGGCGGCGAACGGCTTGGTGACGGCGTCGACCACGCCGAGCGTGTGGATGCGGCTGTTGAGCGTCTCCCCCTTGGCGCTGATGAGAACGACCGGAATCTTGGACAGCTCGGCGTCGTCGTGCAGGGCGTGGAGAACCTTCTCGCCGTCCATCTCGGGCATGACCCAGTCGAGCAAGATGAGGTCGGGTTTCTCGGCGCGAGCGGCGGCCACCCCTGCGGCGCCGCCGTCGGCCGTGACCACCTGGTAGCGTGCCTTGGCCAGCGTGAGCTGGACCACCTTGGTGATCGTCGGGCTATCGTCGATGACGAGGACGCGCTTGGGGGCCATTCGAGACCGCCCACCCGGTGCGGACGGCGCGCCGGGCTGCGGCGTGCCGCTTGGTGGTTCGGTAACATGACGCAACGCAGAGGGTCAAGGCGGCGAGCAGCGCCAGCGCACCCGCGCCGGCGCCCCCATCGGCGCGCACGCCGGCGGGACGGCCGGCGACGCGGCACGCGCACGACGACACCTCGCACCCGCCTTGCGCGTTGTCGGTGAGCCCGTTGCAGTCGTCGTCGACGCCGTTGCTGCAGAGCTCCACGGCGTCGGGGTTGACGTCGGGGTCCACGTCGTTGCAGTCGGCGCCGCCGAAGGTCGTGGCGGCGTAGCCGTCACCGTCGGCGTCCACCAGGTCGCGGCCGTCGCAGTCCTGGTCGACGCCGTCGTACGGAATCTCCACCGCGCCGGCGTGGATCGTCACGTCGGCGTCGTTGCAGTCGTTCGCGCAGGCAGGTACGCCGTCGCCGTCCTGGTCCAGCTCGTCGCCGCCCGGCACGCCGTCGCAGTCGTCGTCCACGGCGTTGCAGGCCTCCGGCGCCCCCGGATAGACCGTCGCGTCGGCGTCGTCGCAGTCACCGGCACACACCCGCGCCCCGTCCTGGTCGACGTCAGCCTCCTCCGCGGGGAGCATCCCGTCGCAGTCGTTGTCTACGCCGTTGCAACCCTCGGGCGCCGCCGGGTAGCGCGCCGTGTCGTTGTCGTCGCAGTCGCCGTCGCAGATTCCGTACCCGTCGCCGTCCGCGTCCACCTCGTCGGCGGGCAGCGCCAGGTTGCAGTCGTTGTCCTGGCCGTCACACAGCTCCGGCGCGCCGGGGTAGACCGTCGCATCGAAGGCGTCGCAGTCGCCGGCGCAGGCCAGGAAGCCGTCGCCGTCGGAATCGATCTCGGTCGGGAGCGGCGCGCCGTTGCAGTCGTTGTCCAGCCCGTCGCACAACTCGGTGGCACCGGGGTGCACGGTGGCGTCGCCGTCGTCACAATCGACGCACACGGTGTAGCCGTCGCCGTCGACGTCCACTTCGCCCGTCGGTGTCGCCGGATTGCAGTCGTTGTCCTGTCCGTCACAGATCTCCGGCGCCCCCGGATAGACCGCGGCATCGGCGTCGTCGCAGTCGCCCTCGCACACCATGACGCCATCGCCGTCGGCGTCGACCTCGGTGGCGAGCGGCCCGCCCGTGCAGTCGGTGTCGAAGCCGTCGCAGACCTCGGCGGCGCCGGGATGCACGGAGGCGTTGGCGTCGTTGCAGTCACCGCCGGCGCTCGTGAAGCCGTCGCCGTCGCCGTCGGTCGTGCCCGGCGTGAACGTCAAGTCGTCGAAAACGCCGTAGCCGCTGCCGGTCACCGTCAGCACGAGCGACCCGATCCCGGAGTAGGGGAAGCTCATGACGGCGAGCGCGGACGAGCCCAGGATCGTGACGGTGCCGAGCAACGCGCCGGTCGGCGTGTAGGCGCTGGCGCTGAGCGTGTCGCCGCCGGCGCTACCCGCCTTGATCGTCAGCAAGTCCACGGCCGGGCTGAACGTGATCGTCTCGGGACCGAACGGGCTGCCGCCGTCGCTGTAGGCGCCCGCCGACGAGTTGTTGTAGGCGAGGAAGTTCGGCGACGAGTGGCCGCTGACGCCGAAGGCGCCGCTCTCGTTGAGAATGCCGAACCCGTTGATTGCGGTCGGCCCCGAGAACGTCACGCCCATCGCCGCATACTGCGTCGTGGCGTGCGTCGTGCTCGCCCAGCAGCACGGCTGCGTCATGTCGTCGAAATTGATGACCACGGCGGCGGCCGGCGCGGCATGCAGCGCCAGCACCGCGCCTACCAGCGCCCCGGCGACCGCGGCCGCCCGGCGCCCCCTCGCGCGCGTGTCCATTTACGATCAGAGTAGCAGGTGACCCCCCATCCGCGATAGGAAGGGCCATGCTCAAGGTCGGCGAAACGGCGCCCGACTTCAGCGCCAAGACGACCGCCGGACGCGACCTCCGGCTGTCGGACCTCCGCGGCCAACCGATCGTTCTGTATTTCTTCCCGCGCGCGTTCACCTACACGTGAACGGCCGAGGCGGCGCAGTTTCGCGACGCATACCCGCAAATCAAGGAGTATGGCGCCGAGCTCTTCGGCATCTCGCCGGACGATCACCCCACGCAGTGCGACTTCGCCGCCGAGATGAAGGCGCCCTTCCCGATGATCGGCGACCACGACCACGCGATCGGCAAGCTGTTCGGCGCGCGCTGGCCGCTGGTGAACCGCTACCGGCGCGTCACGTTCGTGTTGGACGAGGCCGGTTCCTGCCGCGCGGTCATCGAGCACGAGATCATCGCGTCGCGCCACCGTGACGAGGTGCTGGAGCAGCTCAAGTCGATGCAGCGCGCGCGCGGCCCGCGCCCCTGACCGTCAGCCACGCGTGGGGGCCGACCGACCTCCGCCGGACGGCCCGTAGAAAGAAACGCCGCGGACGTTCTCGTCGATGTGCAGCGGGTGCTGCAGCGGCGGATAGACGCGTTGCTCGCAGTCGACCTGCTCGCATAGCCGGCAGGTGACGCCGACGGGCGTGGCGGCGTCCAGGTTCGCGAGGTCGACGCCGTCCGAGTAGACCAGCTCGCGGGCGTGGCCGACCTCGCAGCCGAGCCCGATCGAGTGAACGGTATGCGGCTCGTGGTAGCCGCCGCTATCCTTGCGCACGGTCCGCGCGATGCAGAAATAAACGACGCCGTCGGGCATACGCGAAAGCTGCACGCGGATGAGGCCGGGCGTGAGGAACGCGGCGTGCACGTTCCAGCGCGGGCACGCCCCAGCGAAGCGGGCGAAGCGGATGCCCGACCCGCTGAAGCGCTTGGAGATGTTGCCGGCGATGTCGATGCGCAGGAAGTGGAACGGCACGCCCTCGGCGCCGGGGCGGCGCAGCGTGGTCAGGCGGTGGCAGACCTGCTCGAAGCTGGTGCGGAAGCGGTGCCCCAGCAGCTCCACGTCGTAGCGCGAGGCGCGTGCCGCCTCGATGAACGGCTGGTACGGCATGAGCACCGCGGAGGCGAAGTAGTTCGCCAGGGCGACGCGCGCCAGCGCGCGCGACTCGGGCGTGGTGAGGTTCTCGTCGCGGGCGAGCTTGTCGAGAAGCCCCGAATAGCCGACGAGCGCGACCTGATGCGCGAGCTGGAAGCGGCGGCTGCGCGGCGGGAGGACCTCCGACAGCGTGAGCGTGCGACGCTCGGGGTCAAAGCGGCGCACCGCACGGCTGCGCTCGTCGTCGACGCGCGTGGTGCGCACCTGAACGCCGTGCGTGGTTTCGAGCCAGCGAGCCAGCCCGCGGTAGACATTGTCGGGGGCGAGCACCGCCTCGCCCCAGAGCGCCTCGGCGGCGTCCTCCAGCTCCGGGAAGTAGTTGCGGTGCCGCTGCAGGAGATCGGTGACCTCCTCCGGCGGAAGGTGCGAGGCGTCGACGCCAGGCGCGGCGGCGCCGTCGGAGAGGCGCTCCGCCAGCATTTCCGCCGACTCCTTGGCGTTGCGGTAGGACCGGTAGAGCGTCAGCACCGCGCGCGCGACGTTGGGCGACGTGGCCGCCAGCTCGCGCAGGTCGGACGACGTGAGCCCGTGGCTGTCGAAGAGGGGATCGCCGAACACCTCCAGGAGGTCACTCGACAGGCGCGCATCGTCGGCTGAAGCCGCGAACGTCGAGAGGTCCAGCGCGAAGAGCTGCGCCAGCTTCAGCAGCAGCGGCGCCGTCAACGGGCGGCGGTTGTTCTCGATGAGGTTCAGGTAGCTCGGCGAGACGCCCAGCTTCTCGGCGAGCTGGACCTGTGTGAGCTCCTCACGCCGGCGGAATGCCCGCACTTTCGCCCCCAGCAGCGGTGCGTCGTTCATCCCGAAAAGTTACACGATTTACAAACAGACAACAAGGCGTTTACTTCGTTGCACGTCATTAACTGATTGAATTGACTAATTCCTTTGACGAGCCGCATCGCACAAAGAAAGATATGCGTTGTCACGACGCGGAGCGACATAGAGCCATGACTTCGAACCTCGAAATCGCCGCACCGCGCCGCCCGGGCGACGAGATGCTCTTCACGCCCGACGCGCTGGCGTTCCTCGGCGCGCTGGTGTCGCGGTTCGCCCCGCGCGTGGACGAGCGGCTGGCCGCACGACACGCGCGCCAGTCGCGGCTCGACGCCGGCGAGCGCTTCGACTTCCTCGCCGAGACGGCGGACGTGCGGGCGGCGGACTGGAAGATCGCGCCCGTGCCGGCGGATCTCGCCGACCGGCGCGTGGAGATCACGGGCCCGGTGGACCGCAAGATGATCATCAACGCGCTGAACAGCGGCGCGAACGTGTTCATGGCGGACTTCGAGGATTCGCTCGCCCCGACCTGGGAGAACGTCGTGCAGGGGCAGCTCAACCTGCAGGACGCGGTGGCGCGGCGCATCAGCCACACCGACCCGGCGAGCGGCAAGACCTACGCGCTGGCCGAGCGGACCGCGGTGCTGGTCGTGCGCCCGCGCGGCTGGCACCTCCCCGAGCGCCATCTGCGTCTCGACGGGCGGGCGGTGCCGGCAGCGCTCGTCGACTTCGGGCTCTACCTCTTCCACAACGCGCGCGCGCTGCGGGCGAGCGGCACCGGCCCGTACTTCTACTTGCCCAAATTGGAGAGCCACCTCGAGGCACGCCTCTGGAACGACGTGTTCGCCGACGCCCAGCGCGCGCTCGACCTGCCCCTGGGCACCATCAAGGCGACGGTGCTGATCGAGACGCTGCCGGCCGCGTTCGAGATGGACGAGATCCTCTGGGAGCTGCGCGACCACGCCGCTGGACTCAACTGCGGGCGCTGGGACTACATCTTCAGCTTCATCAAGAAGCTGCGCGCCGACCCGCGCTGCGTGCTGCCCGACCGCGGCGACGTCACGATGGAGCAGCCGTTCCTGCGCGCCTACGCGCAGCTCCTGGTGCGCACGTGCCATCGCCGCAACGCGCACGCCATGGGCGGCATGGCCGCGCAGATCCCCGTGAAGGGCGACCCGGAGCGCAACGAGCGCGCGCTGGCGAAGGTACGCGCCGACAAGGTTCGCGAAGTGACCGACGGACACGACGGCACCTGGGTAGCGCACCCGGGACTGGTGCCGGTGGCGCGCGCCATCTTCGACGAGCACATGCCGGGGCCGAACCAGATCGCGACACGGCGGCGCGAAGACGTGCGCGTCACGGCCGCGGAGCTGCTGGCGACGCCGGCCGGCCCGCGTACCGTGGCGGGGCTGCGCCACGACGTGCGCGTCGGCGTCCAGTACTTGGAGTCGTGGCTGCGCGGCAACGGCTGCGTGCCGCTCTACGACCTCATGGAGGACGCCGCCACGGCGGAGATCTCGCGCGCACAGGTGTGGCAATGGCTGCGCCACGGGGCGGCGCTGGCGGACGCGGACGAGCGCGCCGCGCCGCTCGACGCTGCGCGCCTGCGCGCGGTCATCGACGACGAGATGGGCGCGTTCTCCGGCGGGCGTTTCGCCGAGGCGCGCGCGCTGTTCGAGCGGCTGTGCACGTCCGAAACGTTCGAAGAGTTCCTGACCCTGCCCGCCTACGAGCGGCTCGAAGACCAACCGGTGCCGGCCTGAACGGACCAACGTCCGGGAACCAGCGCACCAAGGAGATCCGCATGTCCGTCGCCTACGATCTCTACGAGCAGGAGCCTGGTCACGCCGAGACGGTGCCGCGCGGCCGCTGGGACGGCGTGGTGCGCCCGTACCGCCCGGAGGACGTGGCGCGGCTGCGCGGGTCGGTGCGTATCGAGCACACGCTGGCGCGGCTCGGCGCGCTGCGGCTGTGGGAGCTGCTCCACGAGCGGCCTTACGTCGCGGCGCTCGGCGCGCTGACCGGAAACCAGGCCGTGCAGCAGGTACGCGCCGGCTTGGAAGCGGTCTATCTCAGCGGCTGGCAGGTGGCGGCGGACAACAACACCGCCGGGGCGATGTACCCGGACCAGAGCCTCTACCCGGCGAACAGCGTTCCCGAGGTGGTGCGGCGCGTGAACCAGGCCATGGCGCGCGCCGACCAGATCGAGACGGCCGAGGGGCGCGGCGGGGAGCGCCGCTGGTTCGCGCCCATCGTGGCCGACGCCGAAGCGGGGTTCGGCGGCCCGCTCAACGCGTTCGAGCTGATGAAGGCGATGATCGACGCCGGCGCGGCGGGCGTGCACTTCGAAGACCAGCTCGCCTCGGAGAAGAAGTGCGGACACATGGGCGGCAAGGTGCTGGTGCCGACGCGCCAGTTCATCCGCACGCTCGTGGCGGCGCGCCTGGCGGCGGACGTCTGCGGCGTGCCCACCGTGCTGGTGGCGCGCACCGACGCCGACAGCGCGAAGCTGCTGACCAGCGACGTCGACCCGCGCGACCGCGCGTTCGTCACCGGCGAGCGCACGGCCGAGGGTTTCCACCGCTTCCGCGGCGGTCTGGAGGCGGCGATCGCGCGGGCGGTCGCCTACGCGCCCTACGCGGACGTGCTCTGGTGCGAGACGTCGCACCCGGACCTCGACGAGGCGCGCTGGTTCGCCGAGGCGGTGCACGAACGCCATCCGGGGAAGTTGCTCGCCTACAACTGCTCCCCGTCGTTCAACTGGAAGAAGCACCTGGGCGACGCGCGGATCGCTGCGTTCCAGCGCGAGCTGGGGGCCATGGGCTACCGCTTCCAGTTCGTGACCCTCGCGGGCTTCCACGCATTGAACCTGGGCATGTACGAGCTCGCGCGCGACTACCGCGCCCGCGGGATGGCCGCGTACGTCGAGCTGCAAGAGGCGGAATTCGCCGCCGAGGCCGACGGCTATACCGCCACGCGCCACCAGCGCGAGGTCGGGACGGGCTACTTCGACGAGGTGGCCCAGGTCATCGCGGGCGGCGCCGCCAGCACGGTGGCCCTCGCCGAGTCCACCGAAGCCGAGCAGTTCTAGCGCGCCGACCGGCGCCAGCCGGGTCGAGTCGTCCCGCCCATGATACCTTCAGCGCGATGCGCGGCTGGGCGATCACTTTCGCGGTGCTGGCGGTGCTCCTGGCGGCCGTGGTCGCGATCGGCGCCTTCACCCTGCAACGGATGCGCGCGCGCGGTTACGAGTGGCATTGGGCCTGGGAAGACGACGCCGCCGGCGGCGGCGACGGCGTCGAGCCTGGTGACCCGCCGGGCGACGACGGCCACGACCACGACGACGCCCATTTCGCGCTGAGGACGATCTTCGCGGGCGACGAGGAGGTGATGCACGTCATCTACCTGAATCGCGAGGGCGCGGTGTTGCACGCCGGCAAGGACGACGCCCGCGCAAACCACTCCAGCATCGTGGCCGCGGCGGGGAAGGACGAGTTGACGGCGCCGCCGTACCGCGGCACGCCGGCGCAATGGGACGCCATCGGCGCCTGCTTGCGAAGGCACTTCGAGCCGTTCGACGTGACCGTCACCGACATGCGCCCGCCGGGCCAGCGCTACGTGATGCTGATGGTGGGCGGCGACCCGGCGCTGGTCGGCGAGAAGAAGACCGTGAGCGGGCTGGCTCCGTGGAGCGGCGCGGTCATCGAGGACGGCGTCGTGTTCGCCTTCAGCCGCAAGATGCGCGAGCGCCCCGACGCCGTGTGCGACACGGCGGCGATGGAGATCGCCCACACCTACGGGCTCGACCACGAGATGCTGTGCAGCGACCCGATGAGCTACGCGTCTGGCTGCGGGCCGCGCACGTTCCGCGACCAGGACGCGCCGTGCGGCGAGTCGAAGGCGCGCAACTGCGCCAGCGGAAAGCCCACGCAGAACTCCTACCGCGCGTTGCTGGCGGTGCTGGGGCCGCGCAAGGGCACGGCCGCGTCGAAGTGAATCACCTGGTGCTCGACGAGGCGGTGATAGACGCTGCGGGCCGCCATCAACGCCGCGTGCGTGCCTTCCTCGGCCACGCGCCCGTCTTCCAGCACCACGATACGGTCGGCGTCGCGGACGGTGCTGAGGCGGTGGGCGATGACCAGCGTGGTACGGCCCTTCATCAAGCGCGCCAGCGCCTCCTGCACCAGCGCCTCGCTCTCGGCGTCCAGGTTGCTGGTGGCCTCGTCGAGGATGAGCACGCGCGGGTCGGCCAGTAGCGCCCGGGCGATGGCGACGCGCTGCTTCTGCCCGCCCGACAGCTTCACGCCGCGCTCCCCGACGAGCGTGTCGTAGCCGTCGGGGAAGGCGGTGACGAAGGCGTGCGCGTGCGCGTCGCGCGCCGCCGCCTCCACTTCGGCGGCGCTCGCGCCGGGCCGGCCGTAGGCGATGTTGTCGCGGATCGTGCCCGAGAAGAGCACCGGCTCCTGCGCCACGATGGCCATCGCGCGGCGCAGCTCGGCCAGGCGCAGGGCGCGTACGTCTACGCCTTCGAAGAGGACGCGCCCCTCGGTCGGGTCGTAGAAGCGCATGAGCAACGCCGTCAGCGTGGTCTTCCCCGCGCCCGACGGCCCCACGAGCGCGACCACCTCGCCGGGCGCGACGCGCAAATGCACGCCGTCCAGCACGACCTGGTCGGGGCGGCTTTGATAGCGGAACCCGACGTCCTCGAAGGCGACGGCCCCGCCGCCGGCGGGGAGCGGGACCGGGTTCTCGGGATCGCGCACGTCGGGGACCGTGTCGATGATGTCGAACAGGCGCTCGGTGGCGCCGGCGGCGCGTTGCAGCGTTCCCCACAACCCGGCGATCGACCCGAGCGAGACCGCCACCATCGAGGTGTAGAGCATGAAGGCGGCGAGATCGCCGGCGCTGAGCTCGCCGCGCACCACGGCACGTCCTCCGAGCCAGACGATCGCGGCGATGGCGAGGTAGCCGCCCAGTGACGCGCTGGAGAAGAACGACGCGCGCCAGCGCGCCAGGTGCAGGGCCTCGCCGAACACGGAGTCCACACCGCGCCGGTACGTCGCCGCCTCGCGCTCCTCGCGCACGAACGCTTGCACGGTCTGGATGGCGCCGATGGACTCCTGCACCTGCGCGCTCGCCTCGGCGAGGCGGTCCTGCACCTTCTTGCTCATGACGCGGATGCGCCGCCCGAAGACCACCGCCCCCACGGTGAGCGGCGGCACCACCGCGAGCATCATCAGCGTGAGGCGCCAGTTCTCGAAGAACAGGAGCCCCATGCCGCCCAGCAGCGTGACGCCGTTGCGCAGCGCCATGCTCAGCTCGCTGCCCACGACGCCCTCGATGGTGCTGACGTCGCTGGAGAGGCGCCCCACCAGCTCGCCGGTGCGCCGCTCGTGGAACCAGGCCGACGGGAGCGTCACGAGCCGTTCGAACACCATGCCGCGCAGGTCGGCCACGGCGCGCTCCCCCAGCCAGCTCATCAGGTAGTGCCGCACCCACGTGAGCCCGGCGTCGGCGACGAAGACCGCGAGCACGGCCAGCCCGATCTGGTTGAGGCGCGTGAGCGATCCCTCGCGCAGGCCGAGGTCCACGGCATAGCGCGCCGCCTGCGGATAGACGAGCCCGAGGCCCGAGCCCAGGAGAAGCGCGCCGGTAGCGATGGCGAAGCGCACGCGGTGCGGGCGCAGCAAGCGGATGAGGCGCCACAGGCGCGCCAGGCGGCGCACGTCGGGCGCAACGGCCGCGGGGGCGCCCGGCTCGGCGGAGGTCTGCGGCTCGGGCGACCCGTCGCTCATGCAGTGCCCGCCAGCAGGCGTGCGCGCCCGAGCCAGAGGGCGCCCAGGTTCAGCGCCGCGATGAACGGCATGGTGCCGGGCACGAGCGGCAGCGCCGGCGCCGTGACCGCCAGCAGCCACAGCGTCAGCGCCACCGCCAGGCGGAACGGCCCGCGCTCTCCGCGGGCGAGACCGCGCGTGGCGAAGGCCAGCGCCGCTCCCGGCACGGCGATGACGGCGCCCAGCAGCATCAGGCTGTAGGCGCGGAAGTCGTAGACGAAGGGGCCGGGCGCCTGCGCGTACTTGGCGGCCACACCGACGATGTGGCCCGTGCCCATCACCAGCGCGTCGGCGCCCAGCAGGAGGTTCAGCCCCAAGACGGCGCGCCGCGCCCAGCGGCCGGCGGCCGGCCGCCCGTGGGCGTCTTCGCCGGCGGCGGTCAAGTCGACCGCTGCCCCAGACGCCACCGCCGCGTCCTCCTGCGCCGGCGCTGCGGTCGTGATCGTGCTCGCGGTCGTGGTCATCGGGCGTCTCTGGCCACCATCCTATGGCGCGCCCCGGCGCCCCGGTCGATTCCTGCCAATGTAACAGCCGGCCGCCAATGGAACAGCGGCGGCTCACTCGGCGGCGTCGGTCGCTCCGAAGAAGCGCTTGACCTTGCCGAACGCGGCCCGCCACGCGGACGGGTGGCGGGCGCTGACGATCTCGCCGGAGCGACCGGAGACCGCGACGTGACACTCCACCGGCGCCAGATCGCTCGTGGCCTGGCCGCGGTAGCGGTAGCGCGCGAGCCACAGGGGATAATGAACGAGCGCCGCCGAGCGCACTTGCGCCTCGTAGCGAGCGTACAGCGCGCTCGACGGCTGCACGCGCTGGCGCAACCGCCGCTTGGCTTCTTCTTCGGCCTGCAGGCGCGTGACGTCCGGCTCGACCACCTCGCCCTCGGCGATGGGGTGCTGCGCGCGCGCCACCATCTCCTCCACGCGGATGACGAGCTCCCGCGCGGTGTCAAAGGCGAGGAAGCGGCGCGCGGGGACCAGCAGCACTTCGTCGCGGTGGCGGAACCCCCCCGTGGGGAGGACCATCGATCCGCGCCCGCGCGGGCCGCCGCCGCCGACGTGCGTAAGGCCGACGTGGAAGCCTTCCACGCCCGCGTCGATGCGCCAGTACGGCGCCCACACCAGGGCGAGGGGCGCGAGCACTGCGCCGTCGATGTCGGCGGGACGGAAGAAACCGCCGCGGATCGCTTCGCGGGCGATGCGCTCGCCGTCGTCGCGCGGCACCGACAGCGGCACGACGAAGCGCTCCTCCTCGGGCACGTCGATCGGTACGGCGGCGGGCGAGGCGAACGGACCAAACGGCGGCTCGGGCAGCCCGCCGGGCGCTGCAGCGGGCTCGGGCTCCGCGCGCGCTCGCGGCGGATCGCCCGGCGCGGCCGTCGTCTGGGCGGAGGCCGACGCCGTGGTATCGGCCGGGGGTGGTGCGACCGGCCGCGGCGGCGCGGGCGACGGCAATGGGTCGGGCCGCTCGACGCGCGCCCCGCAGCGCCAGCAGCGATAACCGGCCCCGCGCAGCGCCAGCTCGCGCGACCCGCAGCGACTGCAGCGCAGCTCGTCCCCGGTCTCCATCGATCCTCCTACGCCCGGAGGATTATGTCTCCCCCCTCCAGCGGCGGCAATGCGCGAGGGGCGGCGACGCTTCGAACGCGCGCGCGGCCTGGCGCAACCAATGCCCGAAACCACGCCGACCGGTACTCTGGAGGAACTCATGGGCTCGACCAAGCTCGCCTTGCCGCTGCTGCTCGCCACCACCGCGCTGGGCGCCGCGACCGCGCCCGGGTGCACGTTCGGCGCCGCGCGCTGCGGCGACGGCCGCGTGAACGGCGACGAGGACTGCGAGCCGCCCGGGTCGCAGGGCTGCGACCAGGACTGCCACGTGGGCGCCGTCTGCGGCGACTTCGTCGTGACCGCGCCGGAGCAGTGTGAGCCCCCCAACTCGGCCACCTGCGGCCCGACCTGCATGACGATCGGCGGACCCGGCTGCGGCGACGGCGTGGTCCAACCGCCCGAGCAATGCGAGCCGCCCAGCACCTCCACGTGCAACGCAGCCTGCATGACGATTGGCGGCGGCGGGCTCTGCGGCGACGGCGTCGTCGGCGCCGGCGAGCAATGCGAGCCGCCCAATACTTCCACCTGCAGCTCCAGCTGTCAGAGCATCGGCGGCGGCGCCTGCGGCAACGGCCTCGTCGAGCCGCCGGAGCAGTGCGACCCGCCAGACGGCTTCTCCTGCGGCGCGGGATGCGTGCTCCTGGGCGGGTTCTGCGGCGACGGCATCATAGATCCCGGCGAGGAATGCGACCCTCCTGACGGCGTCACCTGCGACTTCGGCTGTCGGATCCTGTTCTCGAGCTGCGGCAACGGCTTCATCGATCCGGGCGAGACGTGCGATCCCCCCGACTTCGTCACCTGCGACGGCTTCTGCCAAATCATCGGCAGCGGCACGGCCGCGCCCGGCGACCCGTGCGTGGTCAGCTCGGACTGTGCGCCCGGCGCGCTCGGCCAGACGGTCTTCTGCCTGGACGAGGCCTCGTCGTCGGTGCCGGGCGGCTTCTGCCTCGTGCTCGACTGCACCATCTTCCCCGGCGGCGGCGACGACTGCCCGGCCCCGTCGCGGTGCGAGCCGTTCGACGACGGCATGGGGGGCAGCCTGAATCTCTGCCTGCCGGCCTGCACGCCGTCCTCCGGCGGGCTCGGCGGCTGCCGTGCCGACGCCAGCACGACCTATGGCTATGCCTGCTACCCGCGTCTGGACGATCCTGCCGACGGGTACTGCTGGGTCGGCTGCGTCTCGGACGCGCTGTGCAACTACTGCGACACGACGACGAGCCTGTGCAGCGACGGCGCCACGACCTGCAGCAGCGACGCGACCTGCTCCGCGGCGGCGAACATCGCGTGCGACGCGACGCAGCACCTCTGCTACCCGGACCACGCCGCCGGCGCCGCCGCCATCGGAGCGCCCTGCAGCGACATGCTCGACTGCCCGCCGTACTCCTGGTGCAACGCCAGCGCCACCAGCGGCCCCGGCGGCTACTGCACGCAGTACTACTGCGGCTCGTTCACCGATCCGCAGTGGACGTGCCCGGCGGGCTCGGTGTGCCCGGCGGCGACGGGCGGCGCGGTGAACCTGTGCGCGGCGGCCTGCACCGTGGACGGCGGCAACTCGACCTGCGACACCGCCCGCGGCGACGCGTTCGACTACGAGTGCGCCGACGCGACGGTCGCCGCCGGCGCGGCCGCTACCTCGTACTATGCCGCCGTCGGCGCGGCAGGCTACTGCTGGCAGTGCGAGGATCTGGTGCCGGGCGGCGCCGGCTGCCCGTGAGCGCGCGACGGCCTGGCCGCTAGTAAATGGCGCCGTGCTGCACGAAGAACGTGAAGAGCCAGTCGATCACCGCCAGCAAGAACGCCCCCACGACCAGCGCCGTCTTGGACTTCACCTCGAAGTTCGACAGCAACACCGAGGTGAGCCAGAGGATGAAGGCGTTGATGATGAGGATGAAGATGCCGAGGGTCAGGAGCACGAGCGGCAGCGACACCAGTATCAGCAGGCGCTGCAGCACGGCCTTCAGCACGCCGTACACCACCGCCACGGCGATGGCGCTGCCGAGCCCGCCTTTCAGCTGGAAGCCCGGCACGATCTTGGCGACGATGAGCACGGCCACGCCGCCGAGGATCGCGGCGACCAGGAGCTGCGTCAACGAGTTCGCGGTGAGCAAGTGACTCATGGCTTCCTCCTTGTGTCCGGAGGCGGACAGCCCCCGGCGCTCCGCCTAACGTAACACCGCGCGTGCCAGGCGGCGCCGGCCCGAGCCCGCTCGGAGGACGTGAAGGAGCGCCAAAGTCGAGGCGACCACTCCGCCGTGCCGCGACTCAGCCGCCGGCACAGGTGAGCGTGAGCTCGCCGGGGTTGGCCTCGGTGCACATCGCGCCGCACGTCTCGGCGGCGAGGCAGGCGCAGGTGGGCGCACCGCCCGTCGCGCAGGCGGGGGGCAGTGGCATGCAACTGTAGGCGTCGGGGAGTGGCGGCGTGTCCGACTGAGCGCGCTGGCAATATTCCAGGCCGGTCTGGCAGAACCGCGGCCCGCAGGCGAAATAGTACGCAGGGGCAGGGCAACCGCCGGCGATGCTCACGTCCTGTCCGGCGGCCTGCGCGGTGCAATCGTTCGAGTAGACCATTCCGTCGCAGCCGCAGACCGGCGCGTAGGTCGCCGCACAGCCGGTGGGACGTGGAATGCAGCTACCCGTGGCGTCGGCCACGCCGCAGTTGTTCTCGACGAAATCGCACCACGCCGCCGCCGCACAGATCATGCCGGTGAGGCCGCCGCACGTCCCGCCTGCGCCGCCCGAGTCGGCACTCGTGCCGCCGCCGCCCGAGTCCGACGACGTGCCGCCCCCGCCCGAATCGGCCGACGTGCCTCCGCCGCCCGAGTCGGTCGAACCGCCGCCCGGCTCGACGCAAGCGCCGTTCGGTCCGCAGACCAGGTTGCCGCGGCAGTCGTCGCTCGTCTCGCAGGCGTCGCCTACGCCGCCGCCGGTGCAGCGGCACCCGGCCCCGGACCCCAGCGCCAACGCGGCCCCGGCGGCCAGCGCGAGCGCCAGCCCGGCCGCGCGCACCGCACCGCGTGCTCCCGTCGGTTCCATGGTTCCTCCTGGTCGCCCGGATCGTAGCGGGGACCGCCGCAGCGGGCAACGCCGCCGCTCAGGCGTCCAGCGACAGGACCTGCATCTCGTCGGTCAGCCCCTTCAGATCCGCCTGGTAGTGCGCCAGCACCAGCGCCCGTTCGCGCACGAGCCGCTCCACGCCGGCATGGGCGAGCAGGTCGGCGGCGACGAGGATCTGATCGGGCCGCGCCGCCGCCTGGAGGCGTGCCGCCACGTTCACCGTCGTGCCGAAGAAGTCGAGGCGGCCGTTCGCGCGCACCGCCAGACAGGGGCCCACGTGCAGGCCGACCTTCAGGCGCACGTCGTGCGCGGCGAAGGCGCGCCGAGTGCGCGCGACCATCTCCAGCGCCGCCGCCATCGCGCGCGCCGGATCGGCGAAGGCCGCCATGATGGCGTCGCCCATCGTCTTCACGACGATCCCGTCGTTCGCCGCGGCCACCGCCGTCATCTCACGGAAATGGGCTTGCACGAGGGCGAAGGCGCGCGCATCGCCGATTCGCCGGTACAGCGCCGTCGTGCCGCTAAGGTCGGTGAAGACCATCGTCATCGCCCCGACGGTGAGGTTCGCGCCGGTGGCCGGCGCCTCGGCGGCGAAGAGGTCGCCGAACTCCGGCAGCGACATGATCTCGCTGCCGAGCGCGAGGTCCGCGTCCCGCTCCACCCACTCCACGAGCAGCACCGCCTCCGCCGCCGAGTCGTTTTGGAGGCGGAGCCGCGTGCGCGAGGTGCCGTCCGCGTCGACCACGGCGGCGCCGCGTGCCACCACGTCGGGCTCGTCCGCGCGAACGCGCACGTCCAGCGTACCGGGCGCCGCTGGTGTGCCGGGGAGCGGCACCAGGCGCCGCCCGCCCAGGCGCCGCACCGCCAGCACCGTGGGCGGGAAGGACAGCGTCACCTCCCGCGTGGCGCGCGGCGCGACGACCAGCATCGCGAAGACGTGCGGCCGGAACCAGGGCGAGCCCGCGCAATAGACCGCCGGCTGCACGGGACGGATGGCCCCGTTCACCTGAAACACCGCCTCGACGTTGGCGGCGAAGTCGACGTCGAAGTCGATGTCGCAGGTGTCGCAGTGCACGCGTTTGCCCACGGAATCGAGCCCCTCGGCGCTGGCCGCTCCCACACGGCAGGTCGGACAGTTGATTTGCCAGCGCAAGTCGACCAGCCCCGCGCGCGCCGCGTGAAGGAAGCCGCTCAGCACGCCGCGTCGATCCAGCTCCCAGGCGCGCGCCACTTCGTAGGGCCGAATCTGGCGCAGCTCGTCGTCGCCTCGCGAGCGCAGGAAGGCGAGCATTCGCTCGCGCACGACCGGCTCCACCGGCGCGGAGGCGAGCCGCCCGGCGCAGTAGGCGAAGTGCTCTTCGGCGGCCGCGGGCGTGGCGGCGCCGGACGTGACGGCGTCGGGCGCGGCAGCCAGCACGACACGGCGCGCGCTGGTGGCGGCCGGCTCGGCACGCAGCCCGGCGGCGGCCGCCGGCGCCGGCGCGGCCGTCAGCACGCGCGCAATTGCGTCGAGGAACCGCTCGAGCGACCGCGCCAGGCTGCCGCGGATCGCCTCCTGCACGCCGCGCGGCAGCTCGGAGCGCGGCACCGACCACGTCGACGCCTCCACCAGCGTACCTCCCTCGGCCGCGCTCGTTCGCACCAGCAGCCCCCCCGTCACCATCGGGCCAGTCACGAAATGGCGCTCGCCGCGCAGGAAGTCGCCCTCGATCCACTCGCCGCGCTCGACCCAGCTCACGTCCCAGCCGGCGATCTGCGCGTGACCGACCCGGCGCATCCCGCTCTCCGGCGCCGGCCCCCCCATCGCCGGCGGCGCGTCGCCCGTCACCGGCTCGGTACGGTAGGTCGTCGGCGAGAACCCGACCAGCCGGTCCCAGCGGTTCGTGTCGCCGGCGAGCGCCCACACCAGCAGCGGCGGTGCGGCGACGTGTCGCCGCAGCTCCGCCACGATGGCCGTGCCCGGCAGCGGCCCAGGCAGGACGGCGGCCTCGCTCATGGCGTGCGCAGGCAGTCCGGCTTGTCGCGGTAGCGATGCTCGAAGGGCACGTACACCATGCACGACTCGGCGCCCGCCGGCCCCACGCACACCTCCTTGCACGTATCGTAGCGCTCGGCGTGCGGCATCTCGCTGGCGGCCCCGGTCCTAGTGTCGACCACGCGGTTGTACGTGTGGTCGCCCTCTTCGTCGCCGCCGCCTTTGTGCGGCTCGTCGGCGGAGTGGACGCTGGTGATGAGGAGCGGCGGCACGCCCTTGGCCCAGATGCCGACTTTCCGCTTCTGCGCGTCGGCCTGCAACGCCAGCAGCGCCGGGTCGGCCGGGCGCCCGATGACGAACACGTGCGCGAGCCCGCGGCCGATCATCTCGCGGGCCGCGCCGGGGCAAGACACCAGCAGCCGCCCGTAGCCGCCGCCGGAGCCGGTGTCGGTGCACTCCCACGCCGACGCCGCCGCCACGGCCGCCGCGGACTTCGCGATGTCGAACAGCTCCTCGCGCGTCCAGGCGCCCCAGCGATGCACCGGCCCGTAGCTCTCCAGCGTGTTGTAGTCGGCCATGCGCGCGCTGCGCCCCTTGAGGCTGCCCACCACGATCCGGAAGGTGTCGCCGTCGTTCCAGCGCACCTCGAGGCGCTCGCCGCCGACCACGACCGCCCCGGCCGAGCCGAGCTCCTTGCCCGCGCCTTCGCGCGCCGCCCCGGCCAGCGCCAGCACGCCCGCCACCGCCCCCACCGCCACCGCCCCCGCCGTCCAAGGTCCGCGTCGCGACATGGACCGATCCTAGCGCGGCCGCGGGTCGGGCGTGCTAGTTTCCGCGCATGGCGGCCGGACCGAGAGTCTTCTCGGGAAGCGCGCACCCGGGGCTGGCGCGGGCCATTTGCCGCAAGCTGGGCATCCTCCCCGGCGCGGTGCGCATCCATCGCTTCGCCAATGACAACCTCAAGGTGAAGGTCGACGAGAACGTCCGCGGGGCAGACGTGTACGTCGTGCAGCCCTCCTGCCCGCCGGTGTCGGACGCGCTGGTCGAGCTGCTCATCTTCATCGACGCGCTCCGCCACGCCAGCGCGGCACGCATCACCGCGGTGCTGCCCTACTACCCGTACGTGCGCAGCGACAAGAAGGACGAGCCGCGCATCTCCATCACCGCGCGGCTGGTGGCGGACCTCCTGCAAACCGCCGGCGCCGACCGCGTGCTCACGCTGGACCTGCACTCGCCGCAGGCACAGGGGTTCCTGCGCGTCCCGTGCGACCAGCTCACCGCGATCGAGCTCTTGTGCGACCACTTCCGCGAGGGGCCCGAGACGCGCGCGGACCTGGTGGTCGTGGCCGCGGACATCGGCGAGGCCAAGGACGCCGGGCGCTTCGCCAAGAGGCTGGGCGTGCCCATGGCCGTCATCGACAAGCGGCGTTTCGGCGACGAGTCGACGGTCAAGGCCGTCGCGCTCATCGGCGAGGTGGCGGGCAAACGCGCGCTCATCGTGGACGACGAGGTGGCCACCGCCGGCACCCTGATGGAGGCGGCGGAGTTCCTGCGCGCGCGTGGGGCCCGCGAGATCTGCTGCGCCTGCACCCACGCCGTGCTGGTGGGCGACGCCGTCGACCGCATCGCCCAGGGGCAGATCGCGCGCTTCGTGACGACCGACAGCCTGCCCATCGGCGACGAGAAGCTTTCGCGTCCGGGGTTTCGCGACAAGCTGACGGTGCTATCGGTCGCGCCGATCCTCGCCGAGGCGATCAGCCGCATCCACGACGGACGCAGCGTCAGCGATCTGTTTCGCTGAGTCGGAGCAATTCATGTCCTCCTCGTCGAGGCACGCCTAGAGGCGTCGCCGCGACCTAGGGATCATTCACATCCTTTGAGGGCGCCGGCGCAGCCGCCGCCGCCGCCGGCGCCGGCGCCGCCGGGGGCAGGACCGCCGCGGGGTGCAGGAACACGAAGACCGAAGCAGCGGCGGCCGGGCCGAGGCCGGGAACCTGCGCGAGCTCTTCGCGCGTGGCCGCGCGCACGCGCGCCATGGAGCCGAAGTGGCGAAGCAAAGCGGCGCGGCGGCGCGGGCCGATGCCGGCCACCTCGTCGAGGCCGGAGCGAAGTCGCTCCTTGCGGCGGCGCTCGCGCTGGTAGCCGACCGCCACGCGGTGCGCTTCGTCGCGGGCGCGGGCCAGGATGAAGAGCTCCGGCGTGTTGGGCCGCAGCGGGATCGGGTTCTTCACGCCCGGCAGGAACACGCGGTCCGGCGGACCTTCCCTCTCGTGCTCCTTCGCCAGCGCCGCCACGTCCACGTTCGTCACGTCGAGATCACGCAGCACGGCGACCGCGACGTTGAGCTGCCCCTTTCCGCCGTCGATCAGCAGCAGATCCGGCGCGCGGTCGGCGAACGAGCTCTTCTGCTCGCCGTCCGCGGCGTGCGCGCCGTGCCGGAAGCGCCGCGCCAGCACCTCGTACATCATCTTGAAGTCGTCCTGCCCCTGCACCGTCTTGATGCGGAAGCGCCGGTGCGCGCGGCGGTCGACGTCCCCGTCCGTCACCACCGCCATCGACCCTACGGCGCCCGTCCCCGCCAGCGTGGAGATGTCGTAGCACTCGATGCGCCGGGGCAGCTTGCGCAGCTTCAGCCGCGCCTGAAGCCGCTCCAGCGCCGCCAGGCGCGTCTCCGCGCGGCCCATCCGCTCCGCCAGCGCCGCCTCGGCGTTCTTGGACGACAGCTCCAGCAGCCGCCGTCGCTCGCCGCGCACCGGTACCGCCAGCTCGACCTTGGCGCCGCGCAGCTCCGCCAGCCAGGCCCCCAGCGCCCCGCTCTCGGGCGGGAGCGCCGGCACCAGCACCTCCGGCGGAATCCCCAGATCACGCCGCGTCCCCGCGTAGTACTGTTGCACGAGCGACGCCACCACCTCGTCGTCGGGGATCTCCACCCGATCGAAGTGAAAGGCATCCGTTTCCACTAGCCGGCCGTGACGGATCTGCAGAACCTGCAAGCAGACCGTCCCGGCGGCGCGCGCCATGCCGAAGACGTCGCGATCGGCGAACCCCGGCGACACCACGCTCTGCTTCTCCAGCGAGCGCTGCACGGCGTCGATCTGGTCGCGGTACACGGCGGCGACCTCGAACGACATCCCACGCGCCGCGTCATCCATCCGCCGGCGCAGGTCCGCCACCAGGTCGGCGCCCTTCCCTTCCAGGAACGACACCACGTCCGTGACTTGCTGCGCGTACAGCGCCTCGTCGATGTCGTACACGCACGGCCCCAGGCAACGGTGGATCTGGAATTGCAGGCACGGGCGTACGCGGTTGTGCAGCACGTGGTCCGTGCAGGTGCGCAGCAGGAAGTGCTTGTTGACCAGGTGCAGCGTGCGCCGGATCGCCGACGCCGAGTGGAACGGGCCGAAGTAGCGCGCGCCGTCGTCGGCCATGCGCCGCACCACCTCCACGCGCGGGTACTCGCCGCGTGGGTCGATGCGCAGGTGCAGGAAGTTCTTGTCGTCGCGGAGCATCACGTTGAAGCGCGGGCGCAGCTTCTTGATGAGCTCGTTCTCGAGGATAAGCGCCTCCTTCTCGGAGCGCACCACCAGCACCTCGACGTCCTCGAGCAGCGACTCCAGATAGGGGATGAAGATGCGCGAGTCGCCGGTGCGGTGGAAGTACGAGCGCACGCGTGCGCGCAGGCTGACGGCCTTGCCCACGTACAACACCTTGCCGCCCTCGCCCTTGAAGACGTAGCAGCCGGGATCCAGCGGCAGCCGCTCGATGCGCTCGCGCAGCGCGTCGTCCATCGGCGGGCAGTATAGCGCGCGCCTCGCGCGCGCCCCGGCCCCGCCCGTCGCGTTTGCCCGCCCCGCGCGCCGACGCTACCCTCGGAGCGTGCCGCCTGCTGTCTGCCGCTCCCCGCGCGCCGCGGTCGCCGCCGCTGCCCTCGCCCTCGGGCTCGCGGTCGGCCTGGCCTCGTGCAGCGCGGGCTTCAAGACGCGGCGCGGCGGCGCGTCCGGTCCTTACGTCGTCTCCGGCGACGTCGGCGGCGCCGGCGCCGGCGTGGCCACGCTCGGTCGGCCCGGCGCGCGGCCCGGCGTCCGCGCCGACACGGACGGAAGCGCCCCCGCCGCCGGCCCGCCCTGGACGCCCTCGGTCGCGCCCGCCGACGCCTACGAGGAGCGCAACGAGCCAAGCACGCCCGGCTCGCCGCTCGCTGCCGCCGCGTTCGCAGCGCTGCGCGACTACTACGCGCGCACCGGCCGAACCGCGCCCCTCTACGACCACCGCCTGGAGGAAGCCGCCAACGAGTACGCCCGCGTCTTCCCCGAGGAGGGCGCCCCCGCGCGCGACCTCGCCGACTTCGTGCTCAGGCACGTCGGCATCGCCGAGCCCTTTCCGCACATCGCGGTCTACTCCGTCCCGGACCTTGACGCCGCGCCCTTCGCCGCCGGCTTCGCCGAGGACCTGCCAGGCTTCATCGGCGACCGCCGCAACCTGCGCTTCGCGGTGGGCACCGCGCCCTCGCCCGGCGGCGGCTTCCGCGTCATCGTCGCCTTCCTCCCGGGCGCCGTGCTGCTCGACGAAGTGCCGCGCGCCGTGAAGTCCTCCCCCAAGGCGGCCGTCTCCCTGCGGGGCCGGCTGCTCGACAGCACCTTCTCCGCGCCCCACGTCGTGGTGACGCGCCCCGACGGCTCCGTCGACACCCTGCGCGACGTCGCCCTCCCCGGCGACGCGCGCGCTTTCGCCGCGCGCGTCCCGCTCGCCGACGGCCCCGGCCGCTACGAGATCGAGGTCGTCGCCGAGGGCACGCTCGGCCCGGCCGTCGTGGCGCTGCTCCCCGTCTGGGCGGGCGTCGCGCCGCCGGCCTCCATCGCGCTGCGCCCCGGCAGCGGCGACGGTCCGCTCGAGCCAGCCGACGCCGCCGAGCGCACGCTGCTGGGCCTGGTGAACGACGCCCGGCGCACGGCCGGGCTCCCGCCCGTCGCCTGGAGCGACGCGGCCGCGGCGGTGGCGCGCGCCCACTCCGCCGACATGGCAGACCACGCCTTCCTCGGCCACACCTCGCCCACGAGCGGCACGCCCGAGGACCGCGCCGCCGCCGCCCACCTCCGCCACAGCGTCGTCGAAGAGAACGTCGCCAAGGCCTACACGCCCGCCGACGCGCACGACGGGCTCATGGCCAGCCCTGGCCACCGCGCGGTCGTGCTCAGCCGCGGCGCCACGCACGTCGGCATCGGTGTGGAGCTGCGCGCGCGCGCCGGCGAGCCGCCCGCCTACTACGTGACCGAGCTCTTCTTGCGCGACGCGCCGCCGGTCACGCCCGCCGCCGGGGCCGCGGGCCTCGCCACCCTCGTAAACGACGCGCGCCGCAAGGCCGGCCTGGCGCCGCTGAAGCTCGACGCGCGCCTGTCGGCGCTGGCGGCCAAAGGGTGCGAGGAGCACATGGAGCGCGGCCGCACCCCCGCGGAGACGTCGGCGGCGGTGGGCGCCGGCTTCGGCGCGACCAGCGCCGACTACCGCGCCATCGCCACGATCCTCAGCGTCGTCCCCTACCTCGAGACTATCCTCGGGTCGCCCGAGATCCTCGACAAAGGATTCGTCGCGTTCGGCACCGGGGCCTACGAGGGCAAGCACCCCGTCGAGGGCTCCGGCGTCTGCATCATGGTCTTGCTCGCCTCACCGCGAAAGTAAGCCGCGGCGCCGCGCGCCGCCTCGCGCGCCCGCGCCGGCGGGGTGGAGCAGAGCGGGGGCGGAACGGGGCGGAGCGGGGGCGGAGCGGCGCGGAGCGGGGGCGGGGCGGGGCGGGGCGGCACGCGCGCGCGTACGCGCGTCGGCGGCGCCCGCGCTGGCGCGGGCTACTTGGCGGCGGGGTCGGCGCAGCAGCGGAAGCCCGTGTACTTCGTGGCGCCGCCCTTGGCCTTGTTGGTGCAGGAGGCGAGCGCGTCGGCCTTGTTGCCGCCGCCGCCCATCTTCACGCGGCCGTAGACCCACTCCTCCACGTTGCCGCTCATGTCGTACACGCCGACGGCGCTCTTGCACATGGCGAACGAGCCCGCCGCCATCACCGGGCGATCGTCGCCCTCGTCGTCGTCCGTGATGCACTTCTCGGGATCGTACGTGTCGCCGTAAGGGAACTTGGCGCCGCCCTTGCCCAGGCAGCCGCTCGTCCACTCGCTCACCGAGCAGAGCCGCTTGCCGTCCTTCTCGCAGATGTCCTTCGCTTCGTCGTAGTCCACGGCCGTCTTGGGGATCGACCCCTTGCCGCCCGGGTACTCGAACCGGTCGATGCAGTAGTTGCCCTTCTTCAGCTTCACGAGCGACATTCCGGCGGGGCACTTCGTCCCCGTCGCCGCCACCAACCCCTTGTCGGTGCTCTCGTCGGCAGCGCCCTTCTTGCCGCCGTCGTCGGCGCCCTTCTTGCCGCCGTCGTCGGCACTGCCCTTCTTGCCCCCGTCGTCGGCGCCCGCCGCCGCCGCACCCTTCTTGCCGCCGTCGTCCGCGCCCGCCGCCGCGCCCTTCTTGCCGCCGTCTGCAGCGCCCGCGCCCTTCTTGTCCCCCGCCACCGGCGCGGCCGTTCCCTTCTTGGCGCCGTCGTCGGCGCCCGCACCCTTCTTGTCCGTGCCCGCGCCCGCCGTGCCGGCGGTGCCGCTGCGCACGACGTCCGCCCACGACGGACCCGCGGTGCCGGCCGGCGCGGCCGACTCCGCGGCCGTCTCCGCCGCCGTGACCGGCGCCGCCGTCTCCTTGGGCGACGGCTTCGGGCCCACCGCCAGGCGGTCGTCGTCGCGCGGCGAGGGCCGCGTCCCGTCCACGGCGCGCGGCTTGCTGCGCTCCTCCAGAAGCGGCCAGGCGACGAACACGCCCAGCCCGGCGACCGCCACCAGCAGCACGGCCAGCACCGCGACGAGCGCGATCAGCGCCCCGCGCCCCCCGCCGCCCCTCTGTTGCTGCGCCATCGCCGCCAGCGCCGCCAGCGGCACCTGGATCACCGTCCCGTCGGGCTGCCGCACCGGCACCATCTGCATCGCGCCGCCCGCCGCGCCGCCGCCCGCCGCCGCCGCCGTCACCGCCGCCGCCGCGCCCGCGGCGCCCGCCGCCACCGTCGTCGCCGGCATCGCCGGCTGCGACGAGCTCGCCGCCGGCTTCGCCTTCACTTCGGCGATGGCCGCGCCCAGGAAGTCCTCGGTCGGGCCGCCCAGCGCACCGCGCGACGCCTGCATCTGCACGCGCTGGAACGTGCTCTGCCCCACGCCGCTCCCGCTCCCCTCCGCCACCGCCTTCATCTGGATGGGCCCCGTTGGCCCCTCGGACCCGTCGAACAGCCCCTCGCCCGGCTCGATCTGCAGGCCGCCGTCGGGGCGCTCGATCATGTCCTCGGACACTTCCATCGTCTTCTCGGTGCGCTCGCGCCGCCGGGTCGCGCCGCTCTCGCTCGCCAGCGGCGACGGCCCCGGCGACGGCGGCGGCGCCTCGGTGGAGACCGCCCCGCTGTCGCCACGCCCCGAGCGCACCTTGCCCGTGTCGATCACCGAAGCGAGGTCGGCCGCCAAGTCGGGCGCCACCGCGTAACGCATCCCCGCGTCCGGCGCGATGGCGTGCTGCACCACTTCCGCGATGGCCGGCGGCAGCGCCGGATTCAGCCGCAGCAGATCGAACTCGCCGTCGCCGTGATAGCGCTCGCCGCTGAGCATCTCGCCCAGCGTCACGCCCAGCGCGAAGACGTCGGCGCGCACGTCCACCGCCCCGCCCGCGCGAACCTCGGGCGCGAAGTACAGCTCGCCCCCCGCGCCCAGCTCCAGCGCACGGCTCGTCAGCGTCGGCGCCGCCCGCGCGGCGCCCAGCCCGAAGTCCATCAGCTTGATCACGTCGGGCAGCACCGCCACGTTCTCCGGCTTCACCAGCCCGTGCGGCATCACGCGATGGGCGTGCTGCAGCGCCAGGCACAGCTGCGAGACGATCGGCTCCGCCTCCAGCAGCGTGAACACCTGCCGCTTCTCGTAGCGGTTCTGGAGGATACGCCGCAGCGTCAGCCCCTCCAGGTACTGCATCGTGTAGTACACGCGCCCGAGCGCCACGTCGGCGTCGAACAGCCGCACCACGTTGGGATGGTTCACCTGGCGCGCCTTGCGCAGCGCCGCCAGCACGCGCTCCTGGTCCTCCGGCCCCGCCACCACGCCCGGGTCCAGCATCTTCAGCGCGACGTCGACCTCGATCTCGGTGTCGTAGACCTTCAGCACCACGCCGTGCGGGCCGCTGCCGATGACCTGCTTGATGTCGTAGCGGTCGGCGATGCGGTCGCCCACGGCGAACGGGAGCGGCTGCCCGGCGCTGTCGCCCGCCTGCGGCACCGGCGACCCCACGTCCCAGCCCGGCGACACCGCCCCCTCGGCCCCGGCCCCCGCCCCGCCGCCGGCGCCGCCGCCCCCGGCCCCGACGCCCCCGCCGCCCGCCATCCGCATGCCGCCCGCGCCGTTGCCCGGCCGCCCTCCCGGCGCCTGGCTCGGCCCTTCGTCCAACGGCAGCCCACAGCCGATGCAGGTCGGCTCACCCTCGTCGTTCTGGGTTCCACAGCGGTAGCAGAGCACGCGCCGCCTCCTTCTACTGTCTCGCCCGAGCGGTGGCCGCCGGACAGCCTGTCACGATTCTACCGACCCGTCGACCCGAATCCTCCCGCACCACGGTCGGTCGCGTCCAGCGCGCCCCCGTCGGCGCCGGCCACCGCTTCGACGGCCACGTGCGCCACCCTCGCCAACACGAGCTGCGCGATGCGATCCCCGCGACGTACGATGTACGGCGCCGGGCCGAGGTTCACGAGCAGCACGCGCAGCTCGCCGCGATAGTCCGAATCAATCGTCCCAGGGGCGTTGGCCACGGTAACCCCGTGCTCCAGCGCCAGGCCGCTGCGCGGGCGCACCTGCCCCTCGTGTCCGTCGGGGATGCGCACCACCAGCCCGGTCGGCACGGCGGCGCGCGCCATCGGCTCCAGCACCAGTGGCGCCTCCACGGCCGCCGCCAGGTCGAGCCCGGCCGCCCCCGCGCTTCGATACGACGGGAGCGGCAGGTCTTGGGCGGCCGCCAACCGGACCACGCGCAGCGTGGCCTGTCTGCCGGCCGTCCCCACGCTACTGGTCCTGGGACGCCACGTCCTCGCGCGTCTTGCCCATCGCTTCCTTGCGGCTCAGACGGATCTTCCCCATCCGGTCCACCGACAGCACCTTCACGACCACCTCGTCGCCCTCCTGGAGCAGGTCGGTGACCTTGTTCACGCGCTTGTCGCTCATCTCGCTGATGTGCAGTAGCCCGTCGGTGCCCGGCAGAATCTCCACGAACGCGCCGAACTCGGCGATCTTGCGCACGTTGCCGACGTACAACCGCCCCACCTCTGGCTCGGCCGTCAGCCCCTTGATCATCTTGATCGCCTTCTTCGCCGCTTCTTCGTCCACCGAGGCGATCAAGATCGTCCCGTCGTCCTCGACGTCCACCTTGCACCCCGTCGCCTCGACGATCCCGCGGATCGTCTTGCCGCCGGGCCCGATGACGTCGCGGATGCGGTCAGTCTTGATCTTCAACGTCGTGATGCGCGGCGCGTGCGGCGACAGCTCCTTGCGCGCCTCCGGCAGCACCGCCAGCATCCGCTCCAGCACGTGC
Source organism: Myxococcota bacterium (assembly GCA_036004705.1). Taxonomy (GTDB): domain Bacteria; phylum Myxococcota_A; class Polyangia; order DASYRF01; family DASYRF01; genus DASYRF01. Next base: position 19,058 of record DASYRF010000266.1, on the reverse strand, counting down.
AGCCGCGCCTCGCGCGCCTGGTAGAGGGCCTTCTCCAGCAGCTCGCGCGACAGCCCCTGCACCTTGATGTCCATCTGGATGGCGGTCACGCCGTCGCGCGTGCCGCACACCTTGAAGTCCATGTCGCCCAGGTGGTCCTCGTCGCCCAGGATGTCGCTCAGGATGGCGACGTCGTCGCCCTCCTGGATGAGCCCCATGGCGATGCCCGCCACCGGCGCCTTGATCGGCACGCCGGCGTCCATGAGCGACAGGATGCTGGAGCAGACCGTCGCCATCGACGACGACCCGTTCGACTCCAGCGTCTCGGCCACCAGGCGGATGGTGTACGGGAAGACGTCCTCGCCCGGCAGCACCGGCTCGATGGCCCGCCACGCCAGGTTGCCGTGGCCGATCTCGCGCCGCCCCGGCCCGCGCAGCGGCTTCACCTCGCCCACCGAGAACGGCGGGAAGTTGTAGTGCAGCATGAACCGCTTGAAGAGGTCGCCCGTCAGCGCATCCACGCGCTGCTGGTCGGACGACGTGCCGAGCGTCGTCGCCGACACCACCTGCGTCTCGCCGCGCGTGAACAGCCCCGACCCGTGCGTGCGCGGCAGCACGCCCACCTCGCAAGTAATGTTGCGGATGTCGCGCGGCCCGCGCCCGCCGATGCGGCGCCCCTCCTTGACGATGCGCTCGCGCACGTACTTGTACTTGTGCTCCTCCCAAGCCGCCTTGATCTCCGGCTCGCGGCCCGGGTACTCGCCCACGAGCTCCGCCACGACCTCCTTCTTGTACTTGCTGTACTTGCCGTAGCGCGCCATTTTCTCGTTCGTGTCGACCGCCTCGGCGAGGCGCGCGCGCCCCACTTCCCAGACGCGCGCCGCCAGCGCCTGATCGGGCTGCGGCGGCGTGAAGGCGAGCTTCGGCTTGCCGGCCGCTTCGCGCAGCCGGCGCTGCAACGCCAGCACCGGGCGCACGGCGTCGTGCGCGAACAGGAGCGCGTCGACGATGACGCTCTCCGCCACGCCGGCGGCGCCGCCTTCCACCATCACGATGGCCTGCTCGCTGGCGGCGACCACCAGCTCCAGGTCCGACTTCGGCAGCTGCGGGAAGGTCGGGTTCGCCACGAACTTGCCGTCGATGCGCGCCACGCGCACGCCGGCGATGGGCCCGTCGAAGGGGATCTCGCTCAGCATCAGCGCCGTGGACGCGCCGGTCAGCGCCAGCACGTCGGTCTGGTTCTCGCGGTCGTGCGACAGCACGGTGGCCGTGACCTGCACCTCGTTGCGGTAGCCCTCGGGGAAGAGCGGCCGGATGGGCCGGTCGATCACGCGGCAGGTCAGGATCTCGCGCTCGCTGAGCCGTCCTTCGCGCTTGAAAAACCCGCCGGGGATCATGCCGGCGGCGTACGTCTTTTCGATGTAGTCCACCGTCAGCGGGAAGAAGTCCTGCCCGGGGCGCACGTCCGGCGACGCGCACACCGTCACCAGTACCAGGCTGTCGCCCTGCTGGAGGAGGGCCGAGCCGCCCGCCTGCTTGGCCAGCCGCCCGGTCTCGATGGTCAAGTCCCTGCCGCCCACGTCTACCGACTCTCGGATGATCATTCGTTCCTCTGCTTCCACGGGCCGGCGGGCTCCGCGCGTGTGCGCGGGCGCCGCGGCGCGACCCTCGTTGTGGGCGCGAGGAGTCGGTCGGTGGGCCGGGACGAGTACTTAAGTCCCAGACTCCATGGCCTCACCGCTGCGCGCCGGTGGGGCGATCGAATCAAGGACTTAACGCAACGGGCACCCCGCGGCGCTCCGTCCGTCCCGGACCGTCGACGCGCACGCCGCGCGCCCGGTCCGGCGCCCCGCCGCCGGCCGAAGGCCGACCCACGGAGGAGCGCCCGCGCCGGCCCCGCCCCATGCGGGACCGACGCTGCTACTTGCGGATGCCGAGCCCTTCGACGAGCTTGCGGTACCGCGGCAAGTTCTTGCGCTTCAGGTACTCCAGAAGACGCCGCCGCTGCGTCACCAGCTTCAGCAGCCCACGCCGCGAGTGATGGTCCTTCGGGTGGGACTGGAAATGCTGAGTCAGGTAAGTGATGCGCTCGGAGAGGATGGCCACCTGGACTTCCGGCGACCCCGTATCTCCTTCGTGCTGCGCCCACTTGTGAACGACCTCGTCCTTACGCGCCTGTACGAGCGGCATTTTCTCTCTCCCCGCGCGGGCGCGCCTGGCACCCGAGCCGTGCATCGCGGGCGCGGCCGGGGTGGGCCGCGCCGCGGGGGGGCCACCAGGGCCCCGATTTCGCGCGCACTATGACGCGCCGTCGCGCTCCTGTCAACGGAGAATGCAAGATTCGCCAGCGAATTCCGCGAGTCGCACGCGTGGCCAGAGCGCCGCTGGAGTGGGCGCGCACCCCGGTCGGCTGGGCCGGCGCCGCCAGGGACTAGGAGGCTTTCGACGCCTACTGTAGTAGATGAGAAGGGACCAGCGACACCCGGGCAGGAGGATGCAACGTGGCGCGGCGCTACACGTCGACGGTGCAGGGGAAGTGCCTGAAGCAGCACACCTGCGTGGGCTGCGGGTGTGAGTACCGCTACGAGCTGCGCCGGCGGCGCGCCGCCACCTCGCAGCGCGGACCGGTGGCCGCGCAGCGCGCCGCTGAGGAGGCGCTCGCCAAGGCGCTCGCCGACGGCGTGGAGCCGTTCGGCTGCCCGCACTGCGGCGTGCTGCAGCCCGAGATGATCGGCACGCGCCGCCGCCCGCTTCACGTGCTGGCGGCGGGGGCCGCGGGGGCCGTGGTGCTGGTCGTGGCCGGACTCACCTACACCGACACGCTCACGTTTGCGGCCGCAACCGCCCTCGCCGGCGCAGCCCTGGCGCTGGTGGCCGGGCTGCAGGCCGCGCTCGCACTGCACGACCCGAACCGCGACGTCGCCGCCGGCTGGCGCCGCGCGCGCTCACAGCTCCTGTCCGGCGCGGTGGTGCTGGCGAAGAAGTGCGCGCACGACGCCCCGCCGCTCGACGACGCCGACGCCCGCGGCGGCCCGTATCGCGACGCCGCGCCCGCACCCGGCGAGCGGACCCTGCCCCTGGTGGTGCCCGGCCCCTCGTCGGCCGGCGCCGCCGCGGCGGCCGCGCGCGCGCTGGCGCTGGGCATACTGGCGCTGGGCGTGGCGGCCGTGCCCGCCGCGGAGGTCGTGCGCGCCGCCGCCGGCTGGCCCGCCAACGACGACTTCTTCCCGGCGGTCGTCGGCCCCGGCGACGCACCCGTGCTGTACCTGCCCGACGAGATCCACAGCCTGAAGGGCTACTGGACGGGCCGCGCCGAGGCCTGGCTCGACGTGGGGGACGGGGACACGGCGCCGCGCGCCATCGCCGCGACCACCAACGAGCGCGACTGGAGCTCCTTCATCACCTACAAGTCTTCGGAGAGCCGCGTGCGCGAGCGCCTGTGGGTCGCGCTGGTTCTGCCGCCGGATCCAGAGCTCGCCGGGCTGGACGCGACCGTGCACGTGGCGCTCGACGCCGTGTGGCCGGAGGAGAGCCTCGACTCGTTCGACGAGCGCACGCGCTCGTTCGCGCACGACGCGCCCCTTCGCCTCGCGCCGCCCGGCGCCGGCGCGCTCTACGCGGACCTCTTCCGCGCTGGCTTCGGCGGCGGCGGGGTGCTCCTCGTGCTGGCGTCGCTGTGGCTGGCGCGCCAAGCGCGCGCATTCGCCCGCAGCGGCCACGCGCACCGCGTGGTCGGCCCTGCCCCGGCGCCCCCTTCCGGCACGCCGGCCCGCAGCGCACCGCTCGCGTAGCCAGCAAGGCGGCCGCCACGACGTCGCGGCGCCGGCCTGACGTCCAGCCGCCGTTCTCGTGCGGCCGGGCGCCGCTCAGGGCCGCGGTACCGGCGGGAGCTCCGCGGCCAGAACGACCTCGCCTGGTCGTCCCGTTTTCTCGTCGGCCGTACGCCACACGACCAGCCGGGTCGCACGCGGAGCGCGGAGCGCTTCGTTGCTGGACAAGCTCACCCACGCGCCGCCTCCCAGTGCCGACAGCGACGTGACCACCGCGCGCGCGCCGCCCTGACGCTCGACCCCGAGCCGAAGCTCCGTGCCGGCCACTTCGTCCACGCCCGTGACCAACACGCTGATGCCCTCGAGCGCGAGCACCGCCACGCCCCCGGTCCACCCCGTCGCGGGCCGGACCGGCGGACGCATCGCCAGCCGCTCCGCGTCCGGCACGGCGACGCTCGCCATCAGGGCCCCCAGCCGCGTCGCCACGTACGGGTCCGCGGCTCCGACCGGGGCCGCCGTCCTCTTGCTCCCCGTTCCCGCGGGCGCGCCCGTCACCGGTCCTCGGCCTGGCCGAAGCTCCGGCGTGGCGCGACGAGGCGCTCGCTCCCCTCCCCGGCCTCGTGTGGCGCGCCGCCGGCGGCGAGATCCGCGCCGGCGCCGCTCCGCGCGCGGTCGATCCGCTGGCGGTCGCGGCCGCTGGCGGCGATACGCCGCTTCCCCGGCATCTCGGCCTCCCAGCAGCGGACCTCGTAACGAGCCGCGGCTGCGAAGCCCGCTGCGCGTACTGCTGCGTGGCCGCGACCAGCGACGGCTTGCGCCGCGAAGGCGTCGAGCCCTATGCGCGCGTGTCTCCCGAAGAGCTAGCCGATCTGGTCGCGACGCTCGTTTCCGACGCGGCTCGCCGAGCGATCGGTGCCGATGGCGCTCTATGATCTGGGCTACGGCGCGGGGGTCGCCCGCAGGCTCCTTCCCGGCGTGGACCTCGCACCTGCGTTCTCGACGTATGCGCGCGTCACCGAGGCGTGGAACGCCGACCAGGTGCGCGTCCTCGCCGCGGCGGCCGGTGCCGCGGCGGCGGGGCGAGACGCGATCGCGGCGCTCGTTCGGCTGGACGGTCCGCGCGTCCGCGCGCTTGACACGCTCCTGCTGCGCACGTGTGACGAGGCACTGACGGCGCTGGAGCGCGACGCCGAGCGCGCCCACGGGGGCGCCCGGCGTGCGCACGCCCGGAGCCGGCTCCTCTCGGCTGTAGCGCTTTCGATGGGATTGTCGGTGGCCTCTTGCCACTGCGACTTTGCTTCCAAGGGGACGCCGGCGAGCGACGCGGCCGCGGCGGGCGGAACCGGCGGCAGCCCAGCGACCGATGCCGCGCCGGGGAAAGATGCCGCCGCGAGCGACGCCGACGCGTGGCTCGATGCCGGACCGTGCCTGGACGGCGGCGCCCTCGACGCGATCGACCTGCCCTGCCTCAACTGCGTGCCCAACGTGCGCCTGACGGTCGACCGGCTGGGACGGGTCGTCGCCGCGACGTGGGCGGACGGCACAGCGCTCGATCCTTCGGTGGAGGCCTGTCTTCTCGACTTCCTGTCCGCATACTGCTTTCCGTCGGTCGCGGGCAGCACGCAGGAGGTGACACCGCACTGCTGGATCGCCTGACGCGCGTCACTCTAGGTGCCAAAGACGCGGTCGCGCGCGTTCTGGAGGGCGCGGTCGACCTTCCTGTACTCGTTGGCCCACCACGCGCCCGTGTGCGACACAGATCGACCCACCGCGCCCTGCTCCCAGAGCAGACGCGCTTCGAACGGCAGCCAGGCCTCGAAGGAGCTGCGCGCGGCGAGCCGTGACAGCCTTTCCCTCGGCTCTCCTGATCGGCGAGATGGCGGTCCAAGGCGTTACCGAGCCTCTTGGCCTGAGCCCTCATCATGACGCATCTCTTTCGCTGATCGAGGGCAGCGACCGTTTGCCGGCCGGCCCGGCGTCGCCATCGGCTGCGCGCTGCACCTGCGCGTCATCTTCGTCACACGCGGAGCACTTGCGCTGCACCGTGCCTCCGACGCCTGCGCCCAGGCTCTGCTGGAGTCGCAGCACCGCCTGATTGCCTACGCCGGCCCGGAGTCGCGCCGCGTTTCGCACGATGCCGACGGGGGCCCCCAGAGAAGGCGTTGCTTGGGTGACGGGTGCGGGCGTGGCCGCCTGGGATGCCCGCACCGCCTCCGGCGTCGTCCCCCTTGGCGCGTGCGGCATGCCGCGTCAAGCCTTGCGTAGGGTCTCGAGGGTCGCGGCCATGTCGGCGAGCTGCTTCTGCATCTCGGCCATCACGGTGGTCTGCTGGGCGTTGGCTTGGGTCACGGCGGTCAGCTCGCGGCGCAGGGAGGCGACCTCCTCGATTGCCGGGGTCGGGGCAACGAACATCTCTAGGGTCCCCGCCGGGGCCACGACGGTCGGGACGGGCGCCTCGACAGTCGGGGCCGTCGGGGCGACCTTCTTCATGCCGATCACGATCCCGTTGGCGTCGGTGATGAGATTCACCGTTTCGCCGGGCGCGGCGGGCGCGCTGAACACGGCCTTCATGATGCCGAAGCCGGTCACCACTTCGGTTCCGCCCACGACGACGCCTTTCTCCGCGGCCGCCGCGCTCGCTTCGTCGACGCTCTTGTTGGCCACGTCGGTCGTCGTGGCGGGCCCGGCCAGGATGCCGGGGTTGGGCAGCTTGAGCTTGTCGACGACCGCCGTCTTGCCGATCGACCCGAGGAGCGAGACCTGCGACTTGCGCGCCGCGAACTGCTGCGTGACCTCGGGGCCATTCACGTAGGTGAGGGCGTTGCGCGCCATGGCCACCGACAGGACGTCGTCCTTGGGCGCCAGGTCTTTCTGCGGCGCCAGCTTGTCGAAGATGCCGGCCAGCACCGAGCAGCACGCCTTCTCGACCGCCCACTTGAGCATCGGGATCACCGGCACGATAGACATCCAGTACTCCACCGTCGGGAAGCTGTGGACGTACTTGCGGTGGTGGAAGTTGCAGATCTGATAGATCTTGCCGTCCTTGAAGCTGACGTCGGCCAGGTAGACCTTCCCGGCGCCGTCGGGGCACTCGATGAGCAGGTGCTCGCACACGCAGTCCTTCAGGTACTGCGCGAAGCGGCCGGCGACGATCAGGAACTGGGTGAGCGCCAGGCGCCGATACTCCTGCAGCGCTTCCAGGTCGATGGTCGAGCGCCATTTCGGATCGGGGTAGGCGGTCGCCGGGATCGCGGTGATCGTGTTGCTGAAGTCTTCGAGGACGTAGAACCAGAGGCCGTCGCTGTCGGTGGCGATCGAGGTGGGGCCGATCTGCAACGGATGGAGCTCGTTCTGGAGCTCCGCCTGCCCGGGGACGTAGGCGCGGCCGTAGTAGGTGTCCTGGTATGTGATCATGGCCCAGTTGCTCTTCGCGCTGTGGGCGATGCGGCAGCCGGCGCTGGGGCCCAGGTTCACCACGCTCGTCCATGGAAGCTCGGTCGTCAGGGTCTCCATTCGCATCCACGCGGCGGCGTCGACCGCCGTTCCGGCGCTCATGCCCGTGCTCCACCCGACGAGGCGCTTGCTTCCGTTCGCGCCGTCGATGATCGCGTACAGCCAGAGGGCCGTGCCGTCCTTGGCGACGGCTAGGTCGTCGTGACCGATGCCCGGCTCCGTTCCGTCCGGAGGGAGCGACAGGCGCAAGGACCCGTACTGCGATCCCACGTCGAAGGCGAGCAGGTGATCGAACTCGAGCGGATTGGGCTCGCTTTCGTGCGCGCCGGCGATCAGCCCCGTGCGGCCGGAGTCCACGGCCGCGACCAGGTGGCCGGTCGCGAGGAACGGCGCGACCAGCGTGGGAGCGGGCGCGCCCAGCTTCAGCTCGACGATCCCCTTGCCGCGCGCCGCCGCGTACACCGTGCCGGGCGTCAAGTCGCTGGTGGCCAGCGAGATGAGCTTGAGGCCCGGGCACTGGATCCGGCTGCCGCTCCAATTGATCGCGCCGCCGTCCCCGACCGTGCCCGTCGCGAACACGCTGTCGGTCTTGGCGCTCCCGGTGTAGCCGATCACGTAGACGTCCTTGTCGTTGCCGGGGGGCGGGAAGGCGACGTCCTGGATCAGGACGTCGGGCAGCTCGACGGATGCGAGGATCTTCCCCGCTTCCAGGTCGTAGACGTTCACCTTTCCGTCGGTGCCGCCGCAGGTGAAGGCAAGCGGCCGGCGCGGGTGGACGCGGATGCGCTGGTGGTTGCCGGTGCCGAAGATCGTCGTCGGGCGCGGCGCGCCGTCGGGCACGTCCTTGCGGTACACGTCGTAGGCGGGGTACGCGACGTCGTCGAACATGGCGCAGAACGTCGTGCCGCCGAGGAGCAGCTTCACCCCCTCGAACAGCTCGCGCAGGATCTGGTCCTCGGCCTCGGACAGGTAGATGTGCGCGCCGCTGGTCTGGTTGACGAGCTGCCAGAACAGGTTGAGCACGGCGATCAGCCGCTTGGCCGCGGGCCCGACCAGCTCCTTCTCCCCGCTCGTGTCCACGACCCCCTTGATGAAGTCGATGATCGGCTTGATGCAGTCGTCGATGACGTCCCCGAGCATCGTCCCCTGGATCAGCTCCTGCCAGTCGAGCTTGCCCTTGGGCTCGTACTTGTCGGCGTGGAAGTGGCCGTGCTTGCCGATCCACAGGCTGACCGCGCCGTCGGCGATGTTCCCGTCGGCGTTGCGGGTGACGGCCTTCTCGGCGACAGCCAGGCTTCCCAGGTCGAGCGCGGTCCTCTCGTCGTCGGCGGCCGAGCGCAGCCGGATGTCCTTGCCGGACGGGTGGATCGCGTAGCCGTCGCGCACGAACACCCACTCGCGCTCGCGCTCGAGCTTGTGCGTGGCGGCGTAGTCGGTGGTCATGCACTGAACTTGAAGCCCGCAGACCACACCCCAGCCGTGCAGGTGCTGGTTGTGGAAGGCCAGGTCCTCGTCGTGGTCGACCAGGGGCTCGAAGCGCGGGCGGCAATCGGTCACGTGGGCGCTCTTGGACTTCGGGTGCCACAGGATGACCGCCAGCGGCGCCAGCCACCGGCCCGGGCCGTCGGGGTGCTGCCAAGTCGACAGGCGCGCCGGCAGGATGGCCTGCGGCGTGCCGGGGCGCACGCCGATCATCCAGTAGTCGCCGGCGACGGGCTCGACCCCCTTGAGGTACACGCGGACGCCGGTGCTGGCGCCGTTCGCCATCAGCAGCTCGGCGGCGGTGCCCTCGTTGGCGGGGAGGGTCAGCCGGTTCTCCCACATGCGCAGGAACACGCTGTCGCCGACCGCCGTCTTGGGGAGCGCGACCTCGAGCGTCACCAGCCGCGAGGTCGCGTCGTAGGCGTGGACCCGGACCGGCTTGCCGCTGGCCGCGGCGATGCGCGCGCCGTCGCGGAGGTCGACGGCGGTGGCCAGCAGCTCGGCCCATTGCTGGGGGCGCGGCTGGTGGTAGACGTCGACCGGGATCCCCTCGAGCTGCAGGGTCTTCACGTCCTTGACGGTGGCGCGATACAGGAACGACGCGTTGTCCCAGCCCCACAGCAGCGTGTGGGGATCGTTGACCTGCACGCGCATGAGCTGGTTCTCGGGCCCCAGGAAGCCGATCTGCGCGGTCGGCTGGCAGGCGTCGGCCGGCGCCGTCGTGGGGACGAAGTCGGCGCGCAGCCGCAGGTTGGACACGAGCCGCATGTTGAACGGCTGGAAGACGGCGCCGGTGGAGTAGTGCTTCACCACCTCCGCGAAGGCGTCCTCGCAGGTGTTCGCGCTGACGGGGAAGCGCTGGACGCGCTGGACGAGGCGCGTGCGGGCCGCAGTGTCGGGTCCGCCCAGCGCGACCTCGCGCAGCGCCGGATCCTCGACGGCGGACACCTCCTGCTCGGCGACCGTCAGGTAGATCGCCTCCATCCGCCCTTCCCAATCGGCCTTGGCGACCGCGTCCGCGGCGCCGGCGGGGAACGAGTGCACGCGGTCGGCGGGGTAGTCGGCCCACTCGCGGGCGTACTCGGTGCCGTCGCGGTTCTTCTGGCTCAGGTAGGTGGCCTTCGGGTCCCGGTTGTGCACCCGTACGCCGCCCACGTAGAGCGTCCCCTGCCCGATCGCGAAGTCCAGGAAGTGCGCCTCGGAGACCGGCGCGGAGATCTTGAAGCCGCCGTCGGGCGCGCCGTTCGGGCCGATGATGTGGATCAGCTCGATGCGCGACTCGTTGGCGCGGATCTCCTCCGCCTCGTTGGCGTCCGCCTCCAGGGTGACCCGCCCCTGCTGTGACACGACCGACCGGTACATCCGTTCGACGTCGTAAGACCTGCGCGCCCTGTCGCTGCTCATGCGAGTCCCCTGTCAGGTTACGTGGATGACGACCGGCTCGAGTCCGAGCGGCAAGAACTCCTGATACTTGATGAGGAGGCTCCGCTCCTTGATCGCGTTCTTCTCGCGGTGGAAAGCGCCCATCTCCGATCCGTTCTCGGCGCCCTCGGCGATCGCGGACCCGGCGGTGTCGAGGAGCTGCGCGTACTCCGGGCGCCCGAAGTCGCGCGAGCCGAACAGCCCGGCGCGGGGCGGCACCTTCACGCTCTCGTACTGCCGGGGGAGGGCGCTGCCGGCCGCCCAGGCGCTGAACCGCACGCAGCCGTGCTGGCGATCGGCCACGGTGACGACGTCGTCGAGGATGCACTCGCTGGCGTCCAGGCGGTGCACGTGGGCCGGGCCGAGGATCGTGCAGCGCGACAGCGCCACCTCGCCGCCGTTCAGCCGCAGGGCCGGGGCGCCGGCCGCGAGCGTCGGGTCGGCCGCCTGGACGATGCTGTCGCGCACGACCAGCGACTCGACCCGCCCTTGCTTGCCGGCGGAGTCGGGCTCGGTCGAGATGGGCCCCACGATGCACCGATCGATCACGATCTCCCGCACCTGCGCCTGGACGCGCAGCCGGGTGGGCTTCAGCGCGCGCCCGTCGGCGGCCAGCCGCCACGCAGCCGGGTTGACGTCGGCGCGCCAGGTCCCGGGATCGAGGGTGCAGCAGGTGAGGGTGATCCGGTCGAACGTGCCGCGCAGGACCACGTCGACCCCGCCGCCGACGAACAGGCCGTCGAGCGCCAGCGTGCCGCCGCCGGTGCCGGTGAAGCTCCATTCGGCGACGGCGGGCGCGGGGCGGACGAGCGGCCGCTGCTGGCTCCCGGCGCGGAGGGCAATGCGGGCGATACCGGTGAGGTCGGCGACCTGCGTGTAGGTCAGCGAATCGTCGATCACCAGCGCGCCGGCGGCGCCCAGGCCCGACAGCGCGCCGGCCAGAGATCCGCCGCCGCTCGCGTGGCTGGCCGTCGCCTCCGGCGCCTCGCCCCCCCGCTCGTAGCCGCCCGCCCCGATCTCCGACGAGAAGCCGTGGCGGTAGCTGACCCGGAACGGACCCTCGGTGGGCGCGGCCGGCCACACGATGCGCCCGCGCTCGGCGTCGATCCAGGGGCGGCCGTTGCGCTGGCGCGGATCGGCGGCGACGTCGGCGGCCGGGATCAAATCGACGCTCGGGCCGGGCTGCTTGTAGATCGCGAGCGAGCCGACTTGGCCGCCGGCCACGCGGTACAGCTCCGCCAGCGACGCCCTGATCAGCTCGGACGAGATCGGCCCGGGCAGCTCGTGCGGCCGCGGCGACACCCAGCGATCGCGTGACGGCCGCGCGCCCGCCGCGTAGATCGGGATGTCGCGTCCGGTCGGATCGAAGGTGTACTGGTTGGGGCAAGCCGCGTCCTGCACCGGCGTCACCTGCTCGGCGGGGATTGGCCGGAGCCGCCAGACGAACGCGCCCAGGCGCGGAATGTCGTGCCAGCCGGTCTTGCCGCGCCCGCGCCGCACGTCGGCGGTGTGGTGGTACTCGTCGAACGCCGTGTTGGTCTGGACCGCGCCGTGCACGTCGCGCAGATCGGCGAGCCCGCCCGCGCCGGTGAGCGTGCGCGCGCCGATGAGCCCCTGCGCGCGCTGCAACGGGAAGCGCTCATGGTCGGGGGCGACCGGCAGGCCGATGGCCGGGTCGAAGCCGTGTCGCGCGCGCCCGAGCCGGTGGAAGAACTCGACCACGCGCGCCCCCCAGCCGGTGATGTCGCCGGCCAGCTTCTCCAAGAGGCCCACGGTCCCCTTGCGGCGCCGGCAGTAGATGGTGTTGGCGACGTCGAGCCGCTGCTCGCGCGCGTCCAGGCTGGCGACCAGGTTCGTGGCCAGCAGGTCGCCGAGGTAGGGGATGATCCAGTCGTCGCAGGTCTCGATCGACTGGTCCTCCCACATCCGATCGATGCTGCGGCGGACGACCGCGGCCTGCGCGCCGATGCGCTCGACCAGCTCGCGCAGCGGCCCCTTGCGATCGAGGTCGTCGGAGTCCTCGGCGCGGTAGATGGCCGGGAGCAGGTTCCACAGCTTGTCCGCGTACCAGGCGGCGTAGCGGTCCAGATCCAGATCATCAGCCATGGCGCGCGACCTCCGCCTTGATGTCCAGGCGATCTCCCGCCAGCAGGTAGAAGCGCCCCTCGGCGGGCGAGTGGCGCTCGCCGGGCTCGGCGGCGCCGGCCACGGCGAAGCGGAGCGCGCGCACGGCGACCACGCCGGGGATGCGCAGACAGGCGTCGTAGATCTGGCTGTCGTAGACCGTCTGGCCGATGCGCACGACCTCGCTGCCGAAGGTTTGGCTGCGCGGATCGAGGAGGGCCGCCGCGACCGCCGCGCGTACGGTCTCCGGCTGGTGGTCAGGGTGGACCTCGATCGTGAAGCCGAGCTCGGCGTAGACCGGCGCCGCCAGCGCGACGACGACCGGCCGGTTCGGATCGGCGAAGGCGCGCAGCGCGTCGGTGGCGGCCTGCACCGCCGGGTCGTCGTCGCCGACGAAGACCTTGACGACCGCGCGCTGCGAGTCGGCATCCCAGCCCCAGTAGGCGCGCGCCCGCTTGACGGCCGGCGTCTGGGCGGCCACGGTCTCGTAGTCGTCGCCCGAGACCGCGCGGCCGAAGGTGAGGACCGAGCGCGGGGCGTAGCGGCGGAGTTGGTCGGGCGGATCGGGGTCGGCGCCGCCGCCCACCGGGATGGGGTTGACGATCGACTGCAAGCCCGGCAACGGGTCGAGCGCCGAGGTCAGCGTCCCTGCCGGCGGGATCGCCGCGCCGCTGCCGAAACGGTAGGTGGCGATCACGTTGTCGGTGCCGCCGGGCAGGCGGGCGCCGTGCTCGCCGTCGCCGAAGCGCACGTGGGTCTTCTGCTGGTCGTCCTCGCGGGTCACGAACACCCGGGCGTCGGGCGCCTGGCCGTAGAAGCTCGGCACCTCGTGCCACTCGATGCCGTCGACGCGGACGCGGAGCGTGCTCCGGTAGCCGGTCCCGGCGACGTCGGCGGCGGGAAGGTAGGTAAGCGGCGATCGCTTGAGCACGAACTCCTGCCAGACCAGGATCGGATCGCCGCGCCCCAGGATCTCGCGCGCGACGGTCCGGCCGCGCGAGACCGGCAGCAGGTGCACGTAGGCTTCGAGCGGCGGGACGAGCTTCATCTCGAAGGGCGTCCGGCCCGCCTGCCCCAGCCAGCCGAGGACCCCGACGCCCGCCGCGTCCTTGACCAGCACGGGCACGGGGACATCGGGCGGCACGTCGGGCGCCGGTGGGACCTCCACCTCGGTGGTCTCCGCCGGCGGCGGCGAGTCGACCATCTCGCCGACCTCCTGCCAACCGTAGTGGACGACGACGTCCTTGATGAGCTGGCCGAACCCGCTGAGGAGGTCGATGAACGGGTTGGGCGGGAACTCGATGCGCGAGTGCGGGATGGGGATCGGACCCTCTGCCTGGCCGCTGAGGACCCCGTGTCCGCCCGGCGGGGCCACGGGCGGGCAGCGCCCGATCCTGTCCATCTGCGGCGCGTTGCCGTACCAGATGTCCTCGGCGTAACCGGTGACCTTCACCAGTTGCATGTACAGATCGCGCGTGACGGCGGACGCGACGTCGACCGGCTGGGGGAGGGGCGCGGAGGGGATCGCGCCGTGCAGCACGAGCTGGAACAGACCCTCGACGATGCCCCCCGTCATCTTGTTCTCGATCAGCACCGGATCGCCGGGCAGGATGCCGCGGGTGATCGCCTCCAGGTGGGCCACGCCGCCGAGGAACTTGCTGATGCCCGAAATCGGCGCGCCGGCGATGACCCGCGGATCGTCGAGCTGCTGCTGGTTGGGGCCGCCGGTGAACAGAAGGCTTGCGCCCCCGGTGAAGATCGCCCCGAGCGTCGTCCCGATATTCTCCGCGGTCTGGTTCGCGGCGCTGACGGCGAGCAGCGCCGGATCCGTCGAGCCGGGGTAGCGCTCGTGATAGAGCCAGAGGTGCGCGTTCTTGGTCGGCTTGAGGATGCGGTGGTCCTTGCGCAGGGCGCCGTCGGCCAGGCTGTGGGCGGCGATGGCCGTTACGTGGGTGACCGCGTGGCCGTGCGCATCCCAGATCGGCTTGACCTCCGTGACCATGGCCAGGGCAAAACTGCCGGCGGCGATGCCGGCGTCCTCGGCGGCGTCCTGAGCCGCGTTCCAGTCGTTCTTCAGAAGGAGCAGCAGGTCCTTGGGCTTGAGGGTCATCATGACCCCGTCGAGGGTCACGGTGAACGATTCGCCCTCCTTGACCTCGAGCCGCGGATCGACCGGGATGCGCGCCTCCACCACGCTGAGCAGGAAGCCCTCGGCGTCCTTCGGCGTGGGGAACATCTTGCTGCCCCAGCCGGGCACCGGGTCGAAGCCGGGCAGGCCGAAGCGGAAGCCCCGCCCGAGGATGGCGAAGTCGACGTCCTCGTCGACCTCGAAGATCTGCTCGGGCTCGCCCGGCCGCGAGGCGCCCTCGATGCCGAACCCGCGCGGGATGACGATGGGGTGCGGGGTGCGCGTCCGTGCCGCGACCAGACCGATCGCGCCGATGCCCGGGCGCGGCCGGTAGCCGAGGAGCCGGACGATCCGGCGGACGTCCTCGGGGTGGACGGCGGTCCTCAGTAGGACCTCCTGGAAGGCGCGCTCGTTGTAGAAGGTGAGCACGTCGGCCAGGTAGGCCCACCACTCCAGGAGCTGGAGCGCCAGATCGCCTGTGGCGGTGGGGTGCCAGCCGGCCAGCGCCGTCTCGCCCGGGCGGGCGCGGAGCAGCGCCTCGCGGAAGCTCGCGTAGTCGCCGGCGCGGTAGTCGACCGCTTCGCGTCCCGAAGCGTTCATTTGCCCCCCACCACGTCGACCCACAGCGAGCCGCGCTCGGGGCGGCTGGGATCGTTGTCGACGCGGACGATCTCGTCGGCGGCCACCGGGACCAGGTCGGGCATGGCCACGAAGTCGGGCGTGTGGCCGCGCCGGCGGTACTGGACGTCGATCACGCCGTCCACGCCGTGCGCCTCCTGCACCGCCGCTTCGACGGCGCTCCGTTCGAGGGGGACGCCGAAGGTGAAGCGATCGGGGTGGAAGAAGCCGCTGGTCCCGTCGGGGCGGCGGGCGGTGTCGAGGGCGGCGAGCACCGCCTCCTTCACGTCGCCGCGGAACGCCTCGGACTGGGCGCAGACGGTGACGCGCAGGTCGAGGGAGGCGAAGAGCGGATCGAGGACGTACGACTCGTAGCCGGCCATCCGATAGCGATCCAGGAGCTCGGTCAGCTCGGCGGCGCGGTCGGGCGCCAGGGTCTCGGCCTCGCGCGGGTCGGCGGCGGTGAAGACGGTGAGCCAGCTCCCGGTGTAGCGGAAGGCGGTGCCGGCGCGCTGCACCCAGGGGAGCGTGGCGGCCGCGCGCTCGTAGTCCTCGGCGCGGACGGCGCGGAGCTGGCGGTAGCGGAACTCCTGGGGCGCCATCTCGCGCACCTCCTCGGCCGCCTCGCGATCGCGCCCGCCGGCGGCGGCCAGCGGATTGCTGACCGCGCCGATCTGCGCGGCCAGGGCGCTGGCAGCGGCCACGCGGTTGATGGCGCCGGCCGCCACGTTGCCGTGGGCCCCGCCGCCGGCCCGGTAGGTCACCTCGAACACCGCCCCGTCGGCCGGGATGGCGCCGAACACGCCGTCGCCGAAGCGGATGGTGTCCCCCTGGTCGCCGTCGTAGTCGGCCCCTCCGTTGCCGGCGTCGATGGTCCGGTAGCCGACCGGGTCGACCGTGACGATCTCGCGGCTGGTGGCCGCGTCGAGGAGGCTCCGGTGCCAGTCCCACTGAGTGGCGTTGCGGCTCACCTCGCGTACGTGGAGCTCCGGACGCGGCCGTTCGAGGGGATCGCGCTGCTCCAACCAGGCCAGCGGCGGGCGGCGGAGCGCGTACAAGAACTGCGGCGTGCCGTTGGCGCCGGTCCGCACCAGGGCCCGCGGCGTCGCGCCGGGTCGCGACCACGGCTGGCGCGAGACGATGAACCGCTCGACGAAGCGCCGCCCCTGGGTGGCCGGCACCAGGTTCGCGCCGGCGCGCGTGCGCGTGAGATCGTGCTCGAAGCGGAGCGCGTCCCGGGCGCCCCAGGCCAGGCGGACCACCTTCACGCCGTACAACGGATCGTCGATGGGGGCGTCGACCTCGACCAGCTCGACGATCTCGCGCAGCGGCGGGTCCGCCTCGGGGTCGGCCGTGGTGTCGATGAGCAGGCGCTGCCCGCGCTGGAGCGCGACGGCCGGCGCCTCGATCCACATCTCGGTCGCGCCGGGCGGCAGGCGGCGCTGTCCGTCGTCCCACCAGTGCGGGCGAAGGTCGTTCCACGCTTGCGCGGCCGAGTAGCTCCCCGTGTCGTCGAGGCCGTCGCCGGTCTCGAAGTCGATGGACGTCCCGTCGGGGGCCAGCGCGCTGACCAGCAGGCCGGCCGGGATGTCGAGCGAGGCAGCGGCCACCCGCAGCTCGAGCACCACGCGCGCCGCGGTGGCCACGCGCGGTTCGTAGTCGACGAGCCGCGCCAGCCGCACCAGCGACCGCCGCTCGCCGGCGCTCTCGATCCACCCCTCGGCGGCGATGCGATCCTGCAGGTAGCTCAGGTCGTCGGCCACGGCCGAGAGCGCCTCCATGAACATCACGCCGAAGTCGGGCTCGGACCGTTCCTGCCACGCCGGGTAGCGAAGCGCCGAGAAGTCGGACAACGCCTTGCGGAAGCTGGCGAAGTCCTTGGCCAGGTAGTCGATGGGGGGCGCGCCGGCGGCGCGCGGCGGACCCTCGGGCTCCGGCACCTCGCAGTCGAGCGTCGACGGGCACCCGGCCTTGAACGAGAAGGCCGCGTGATCGAAGAACGGATCGAGCAGCCCGGGCGCGGCGGCCAGCCGGAGCGTGTAGGTCGAGAAGTCGCCGGGCGCGGCCACCGACAGCTCCATCGTCGGGAACCCCTCCGCGTCCACTCCCCAGGTCAGGGGGGCGCGGACCGGGATCGCCGGCACCGTGACGCCGCCGGTGATAGTCACCGCGGTGGCGCCGACGCCAGCCGCCAGCGCGTCCTTGTCGGGCTTGGGGGAGACGAAGTGGACGCGCAGCCGTGTCTGCTCGGGGTTCACGACCTCGACGAAGTCGATGCCGTTCACCAGGCGCTGCGCCGCCAGCTTGGCCTTGCGGTCGCGCGGCTCGCTCATGTCACACCACCACCACGTCCACGCGCTCGGTCGCGCGCGTCACGAGCAGCTCGTACTCGATGCGCACGACCACCTGGTTCTCCTCGGGCGTGTCCTCGGGGGGGAGCACCTCGACCTTGCGCGCCACGAGGTGCTCGGACAGCCAGCGCGCCAGCGCGTCGCGCACCAGCATCTGCGCGGTGGCGGACAGCGCATCCGAGTTGCCGGCGAAGATCAGCGCGCGCAGGCCGCACCCGAACTCGGGCAGGTCGGCGCGCTCGCCCGGCGAGGTGAGGAGCAGTTGGATGATCATCTGCTTCACGTGCGCCGGGTAGGCGGCGCGCGCGGCCTGGCGCGACGCCGGGTCGAGGCGGAAGGGGAAGGCGTAGTCGTGGCGCTCGCCGGGCATGATCAGAGCCCCGCCCCGCGCCCCTGCGTCGACGAGATGGTCACCACCCCCTGCGTCGCCTGGTCGCCGGCGATGCACAACCCGACGCTCTCCTCGGTCAGCGACGGGTCGCCCTGGGAGTCGTGGCGCTCGCAGTGCACGTCCCAGCGCACGCGCACGCAGGGGTGGGGCGTGGTGCCGATCGTGTACGAGCAGCCGCCGATGGTGAACTGGTCGGTCGAGCGCAGCACGAGCTGGCCGTCGGCCTTGACCTTGCTGTTCGACGTCGACGGGGTGACGGTGCCGCCGTGGGGGCACGACATGGAGCTGGCCATGGTCAGGAAGTGGGCGGCCATCAGGTCACCTCCATGGCGCCGTCGTTGACGTTGACCTTTTCCTGGGTGATCTGGACCTTCTTCCCTTCGCGCTCGATGGTGATGCCGTTGCGCTCGAGCGTGATCTTGTTCTTGTTCGAGTCGTTGATCGTGATGGTGTGGTCCTTGTCGTCGAGGACGATCTGCTGGCTCCCCTTGGTCTGGATGACCTTGACCTCGGGGGCAACGCGGTCGGGGAGCTCCTTGTCGTGCCAGTAGCAGCCGGTCCAGATGGGGTACGAGACGTCGCCCCCTTCGAACTCGATCCACACGCCGGCGCCTTCCTCCGGCAGGAAGGCGATGCCGGCCTTGTCGCCGGCGTAGGGGACGCAGGGCATGCACCAGCCCGTCTCCTGGTCGCCGAGCACCGCCGGGACCCTGGCCTTGATGCGCGGCTGGTGGTCCTTGTCGACCTTCGTGACCGTCCCACGGTACTTGCCGTAGAACCGGTTGCGCACCCGCTCGACGAGGTCCATCAGGGTCTGTTCGTTCATGGTCGATCCCCGTCGTCCCTCATGACGCGTTCCCCACGGCGTTGCGTACCAGCACGAAGCGCATGCGGTGCGCCGGCGCGGTGATGGTGTGGCGCACGCTCCAGACCAGGTACTTCCCGGAGTGGATCCGCCCGGCGCCGTTGATCTGCACGATCTGCCCGACGCGCGGGATCCCCTTCAGCCGCGCCAGGTCGGACTCCCCCGCGCACCTCACGAACCAGCCGGCCTCGCGCAGGAGCGACTGCGCGCGGAGCTTCAGCTCGTCGGCGCTGTCGGCGGCGGCGGTCAGCAGCGCCTTCATCTTGCCGTCGTCGCCGGTGAAGGCGGCCAGCGAGCGGCTGTCGGCGAGGGCCACCCCCGATTCGGTCGCGTTGCCGCTCTGCGCGTCCTTGCTCTTGAGCAGCACCTGGGCGCGCACCTCGGTCGGGCGCGCCACGTCCCACTCGAAGTCGAGCGCCTCAACGTTGGCGGACGCCGGCGGGTGGAGGGTGAGGGTCACGTGGGCGCTCGCGTC
>DASYRF010000265.1:0-13373 GCA_036004705.1 Myxococcota bacterium | reverse complement strand
GGGCGGGATCGCCGGCCGCGGCGGAGGCGGAGGGAGAAGCTCGCAGGCGGCGAGCGGGACGGCGAGGGCCGCGACGACCGCGGCGGCGCGGGCGGCGGCGCGGGCGGCGGCGCGGGCGGCGGCACGAGGCGGTAGCGACACGACATCGGTTCTACGTCCAGGTCGGGGGCGAGGTCCAGGTCCGCTGGGACAGGTCAGCGGCGCGGGTCAAGGCGCGGTCAAAGGGGAAGCACGTCGCGGCGTCAGAGCGGGCGCATGCGGCGCAGGACGTCTTCCAGAACGCCGCGCCCCTCGCTGCGGTCGGCGGCGGCATAGCCGCGCACCAGCTCCACGATCTCGGGCGTGCGATAGCCCGCCAGCACCTCGGCGGCGACGCGGCGCAGCTCCGGCCCCTCCTGCCGCAGCGCCTCCAGCACCAGCTCCGCCGCCTCGGTCGTCTCGATTTTTCCGATCGTGCGCAGGGCGGCAGCTTTCACGTCGGCGCCGGCGAACTCGCGGTAGATCCGCACCAGCGGCTCGAAGGCATGGACGAAGTGCAGCTCGCGCATCGACTCCATCGCCTTCTCGCGCACGCGCTCGTTGTCGTCGCCGAGCGCGCGGCGGATGAGGTCGTAGGTGCGCTTGAAAGGCAGCTGGCGGGCCGCCTGCACCACGGCGGTGCGCACGCGCTGGTCCTCGTCGCCGAACAGCTTCTCCAGCGGCCTGAGCACGTCGTAGCTGGTCAGGCGCCCGAGCTGCTCGGCCATCTGGCATTTGAGGCGCGGGTCGTCGGCGGGCGTGCGTCCGGCCTCCGCGCGCGCCAGCAGCAGCGACAGGGCGCGTCGGCGGATTAGGTCGGGATGGCGAGGGTTGCCGATCATCGCCGCGGCCACGCGCTCGGGGTCGCCGTCCAGCTCCCACTCCACCAGGTCGGCGTACCACACGTCGATGTAGCTCTGGCTGCGCCGCAGGTAGTCGGGGAAGGAGAACACCTCCAGCGGCGCGGTGGCCACGTCGGCGTAGCGCGCCACCTTGCGCGCGTAGCTCTGCTTGCGCGCCGGCGACAGGTCCAGCGCCGCCAGCCGCGTGAACGTCTCGCGCACGCGCGCGAAGTCGCCGAGCGCGTTGAAGGCGTCGATCGCGGCGAGGAGCGCGTTCTCCAGCAGCTCGGGCGGCGAGCCCAGGCGCCCCCCGTGCTCGGCGACTTTCCACCAGGTCTCGCCGGCGCGCAGCAGGTAATAGCCGTCGTAGGGCTGGTTCGTGCGCGCCGCGTAGTCCGCCGCCTCGCGGAAGAGCGTGGCGGCGGCGTGGTACTCCTCGCGCTCCAGCGACAGCTTCTGGAAGTCCTCGTAGAACTCCAGAACGTAGGAACGAAGGTTGTCCTCCTTCAGCACGCGGATGGAGTTGAGGTAGCCCTCGGCGATGTTCTCGTAGGCCTGCAGCTCCTTGCCCAGCCGCAGCAGCGTCTGGAAGCAGTCGAACGCGCGCGCGCGCTCGCGCGACGCCTCGAACGCGTCGGCCGCCTCCTCCAGGAGCGTGGAGGCGCGCGCCAGGTGCTTGCGCGATTCGGGTGCGTCGCCCACCTTGTCGAGCACGAGCCCGAGGTTCACGCGGCACAGCGCTTCGAGATACTTGTCGTGCGACAGCAGGCCGCTTTGCAATATCGTCTCCCAGGCGCCGCGCGCGCGCACGAGGTCCCGCGCGTGCTCCCAGGCGATGCCCGCGTGCACCCAGGCGCGGCGCGCGGCGTACATCTCGGCGGCGCGGGAGTGGTCGCCGCTGAGCTCGTGGATGCGCGCGACGTCGAACGCGGTGTCGTCGCCCGGCGGCAGAAGCTGCAGCGCCTGGGGAAAGTACTGCAGGTAGACGTACACGAAGGAGGCCAGACGCGACTGGCCGAGGTTGCGCAGCGCCTCCGCCGCGCCGCGCAGCCAGTCGTCGTACTCGTAGTCGACCACGTGGTCGTAGCCGAGCAAGTGGCGGTACAGAGCGAAGGCCCGGCCGAAATCGCGGCGGCCGAGGGCGGTCTGCGCCTCGGCGGCGGTCTCGCGCTGGTCGGCCACGTCAGCGACCCTGCGCCCCTCTGGCCGGGCGCGCGGTGGCCACGGCGGCGCCCCCCTCGGCGCGGTGGCCGACCTCGTCCACGATCTCCAGCGCGCGCGCGCGCCGCTGCTGGCGGGAGGCCAGCGTCTCGGCGTCGATGACGTGGTGGCGGTCGAGGAGCGGCAGGTACTCCAGCGTGACTTCGTGCGAAGGCAGGATGAAGACGCCGTAGAGGTAGGCGTTGCGCTTCAGCGCCTCGATGGCCTCGAGGGGCACGTGCGCCTGTCCGTGCGTGATGATGTACAGGGTGATGCTGCCGCCCTCGTCGCGGCGCAGGCGTCCAAGCTCGGTGGCGAGCTGGCCGAAGACCTTGCTGTAGTTGCGCCCGCGCTCGCTGCGGAACGAGAGCAGGTACGGCGCGCCGAGGGCGTCGGCGTCGAGCTTCATCACCTCGTAGAGGCGGCTGTCGAAGAAACGGAACTGCACGCGCTCGCCCAGCAGCGCGAGCTTCTTGACGAGGGCGAGGGCGAGCCCGCGGGCGAAGACGGTGCGCGCGCCGCGCATGGAGGCCGACGCGTCGACGACGATGTAGTGAAGGCGCCGCTGCTCCTCGCGGTGCTTGTCGCGCCCGTAGTAAAGGAGCTCGTTCTCGGCGACCTTCTGCCAGAAGACCTCGTCGTCGTGCGCGAGCTCGGCGAGGATGAGCTGGTCGATGTGTCCCTTGCGCTCGACGGACGCGTAGCCGTCGACCGAAAAGGTCTGCGCGCCCGAGGCCCGCCGGGTCTCCAGCAGCGACGGGAGGAGGTCGAGCGAGAAGTTCACCACGTCGTTGGCCTCGGCGTTGCCGAAGACCGCCAGGAGGTCGGCGACGTCCATGAAGGACGCCTGGTCCTTGTCGCCCATCAACCCGAGCACCTTGAGCGTGTCCAGGTCTATCTGATCGACGGACGTGACCAAGGTGAGGCGGTTCTCCACCACCACGCGCAGAAACGATAGATCGGGCGTGCGGTCGTGCGCCCCCCACGCCGCCACCAGGTCGATGCCGCCGTAGGCGCGTGGCTCGACGGGAAGCTCCTCGCGGATGGTGGAAGCGACGCGCTGCGGCCAGCGCGCCACCAGGTTTCGCAGCACGCGCGCCAGGATCACCGCGACCAAATCGTCGGGCAGGTTCCAGGCGGCAGCACGCACGATGACCTCGCTCTCCGCCAGCTCGCGCAAGCAGCCGATGTAGTGCTCGACGAGGTTGCGCGTGACGTCGTCCGCGCGCGCGCGTCCCAGCTCCTCGCGCACGCCCAGCGTCTGCTGCGCTGCGGGCAACCCGCGCTCGGCGCCCCGGGTGAAGAGCAGGCCGAGGTCGTGCACGATGAAGAAAGGGACGCTCAGCCCGAGGCGCCGCACGCGGTTCTGCCAGGCCGCCGCGCGCACGAGCGCCATCGCGTTTCCCGAGGGGACGCCGGACAGCACCAGCGAGCCCAGCTCGTAACTGACGGCGGTGGTCTGCCGTACGCCGAGCGCCACGGCCGGCCGCCTCAGGCGAACTTCGACGACGAGAAGATGTGCTCCAGCAGCTGGTCGACGTGCTGCACGAGGCGGGTGGCCGCCTCGCCGCCGATCTGCGCGAGCGCCGCTTTGATCTCGTTCAGGTTGCGCAGCTGGCTGAAGAGCTGGATGTCGCTGAGCGGCTCGCCCGACGTCAGCAGCTCGCGGATGAGGTTCAGCTCGCGCACGAGGTTGTCCATGCCGGCGCCGACGGCGCGCACGGGGCGCTGGTCGGGGTGCTCCTGATAGAAGCGGTCGAGCACCGGGCCGACGATCTCCAGCAGGATCTCGCGCTGCTCCATGTTGTTCCAGACGTGCTTCAGGATGAAGAGGTCGCCGACCTGGCAGGCGTCGCGCCCGTCGAGGATGGCGGCGGCGGCGAAGAGCTTGAGCAGCTTCACCAGACGGCGGTCGCTGACGGAGATGCCCTCGCTGCGGATCTGGAAGACGAGCCCCTTGTACGCCGAGAGGAAGTCGTCGGGGAATTGCACGCGGTCGGCGAACGTGCGCCCGAGCTCGGCCAGCGCGGAGGCGGGGAGCACGGTGGGCATCTGGTCGAGCACGCCGCGCGCCGCATCGGCCTCGTAGCGCAGGCCCTTGGCGATGAGCTCGTTGAAGTGAAACGAGTCGAGGTTGTCGGAGAGCACGCGCAGCAGGAAGCGGTCGAAGATGGCGGCCAGCGCGTCGTCGTTGGGGACCTCGTTGGAGGCGGCAAACAGGGCGATGAGCGGGCAGCGCACGACCTGCGCGCCGTTGTTGAAGCGCCGCTCGTTCATGATCGAGAGGAGCGAGTTGAGGATGGCGCTGTTGGCCTTGAAGATCTCGTCGAGGAAGACGACTTCGGCCGTTGGGAGCATGCCTTCGATCTTCCGCTGGTAGACGCCGGAGCGGAACGCGGCGATGTCGACGGGGCCGAAGATCTCGTTGGGCTCGGAGAAGCGCGTCAACAGGTATTCGTAGTAGCGGGCGTCGAGCATGCGCGCGAACATCCGCACCAGGGCGGATTTCGCGGTGCCGGGCGGGCCGACGATGAGCATGTGCTCCCCGGCAATGGCGCTGATGAGCAGGAGGCGCACGATCTCCGACTTGTCGAGGAAATGGTCGTCCAGCACCTGGGCGATGTGCTGCAGGCGCTCGTTGACCCCTCGCGTCGCGGTCGGGGGCTGGACCTGGGGCTGGGCCATCGTGCCTGGTTCCTCCGTGGGCCGCCGGGCGGCCAGGGCCTAGCTTACCCCGGCGGCAAAGCGGCGTCGTATCGCCAATCGCAGCCGCTCCGCTTCGGCGGCGCCGAGCAGCGTCTCCGGCGCGCCGGGCTGGGCAAGGCTCAGCAGCGCGCGACCGACGTCGGCGGTGCGGGCGTCCCGGTCGGCGAGCAGCGTGCCGGCGCGCACGCCGAGAGGCGGGCCGAGCTCGGGACGTTCCTCGCGCTCGACGAGCAGCGCGACCCGCCCCAGCAGCGGCCGTGCCGGGTCGATCAGCGCGCCCAGCGCCGGCGGGCCGCCGGCGAAGACGACGGTGATCATCAAGTTGACGAGAAAGGCCGCGTACCAGCGCAGCACCGGCAGTGGGCAGGCCGCGTCGGCTTCGCCCAGCGCCGTGTCGAAGGCCGCGCACAGCGGCACGGCCACGCCCGCGAGCCCTCGCTCCAGGAGACGGTCGGTCACGTAGCGGCAGAGGCCCGGCGCCGCGAGCGCGGCGAGCGCAGGCGTGGCGCGGAAGCCGTCGCGCACGTGGCACAGGTCCGTGACCGGCGAGCGCTGCAGCAGGTCGCGCAGCAGCACGCGCTCGTCGTCCGCCTGCAGCCCCTCCGCCATCCAGGTGCGCTGCGCCTCTTCGACCTGCACGCGGCGAAGGCGCGGCCAGCGCACCATGCGCGCCGGAGGTGCCTGGCCCACGTAATGGCGCGTGCCCGCCCAGTAGCGCACGGTGCGGTCGGTGCGGCGCGCCCGCGGCAGGTTCCAGAGCACCGTGTGCAGGGCCACGGCGTCGCGCGGCGTGGCGGCCGCCGGAATGCCGGCCAGCAGCCCGCGGGTGAAGGCGGCGATGCGTGTGTGCGCGCGGCGCGCCACCAGGCCGGCGCGCAGCGACGGGTGCGTCAACGCCATCAGGTTGTGCGCGGCCACCAGCAGCTGCAGCGCCGGCACGTCGTTCTCGAGGGGCAGGAGCGCGGGCGGGCGCACGAGCATCTCGCGGGCCACGGCGTCGCGCGCGTCGATGATGGCCGCGATCGCCGGGTCGTCGGCGCGCGTGCCGGAAGTGAACCAGCGAAGCTCGCGCTCGCCGAGCGGGCGGCCGACGCGCATCTCGCCGCCACACACGAGCGGCGCGGCGAACTCGCCCACGAAGGCCTGGTAGCGGCGCTGCAGCGCGGTGCTCACGCGGTCGTGCCTCCCCCGTCGCCGGCGGGCGGCACGCCCAGACGGTGGCGCCACAGGGCGAACGCGCCCACGTCCTCGTTGACGAGCTCGGGCGGGCCGGGAAGGGTGAGCTCGGTGGACAGCTCGGCGCCTTCGGCCTGCAGCGCAGCCAGCGCGCGCCGTTCCAGCGTGACGAAGCCCTCGGCCGGGATGAAGAAAGGCGCGGCCGCGCCGGGCAGGAAGAAGTAGAGGTTCTCCTCGCGGCCGCCGATGTGCGTGAAGAGCACCTCGGGCGCGACGGCGGGAAAGAAGCGCCAGCCACGCGGCAGGTAGAGGCGCGGGGAGACCGCTTCCATGAAGGTGCCGAGCGGGATGGAGTCGACGCCCTGCGGGTTCAGCATCACCGCGGCCTCCGGCGTCAGCGCCACGCGGAAGGCGGCGAGCTGCGAGGAGGGGAGCGCGTAGACGAGCTTCTTCAGCCAGGTCCATTGCGCGGGTGGGACGACCGTGGCCGTGACGGCCACGCCGGACGTGGCGGCGGGGAGCAGGCGCAAGGTCAGGCCGAAGGAGCCGAGCGTCTGGACGTCGATGCGGCGAGGCTCGGCGCGGGCGGGCACGGGGAAGGCCGCCGGTGCGCCGGCGACGCCGACGGTGTCGAGCCCGATGGGTCCCATCTGCTCGACGGCCACGAACGTGGGCAGCGCGGCGGTCTCGATGAGGCGCTTTTCCTCGCCGCTGAACAAATGGAGGCGGTCGGCGGCGAAGACCGACGCGCAGTTCTCCAGGGTGAACGGATGGCGAAAGCCGCGCTGCACGCCGAAGTTGGCGCCCAGCGGGACGAACACCTGCACACCAGGGAGGCTGGCGAAGAGGCGCAGCACGCGCTCGCTGGCGCCCTGGATGCGGAATAGCATCAAGTCGAGCGCGGCCTCGCCGCGCGCCTCGGTGAACGCGCTGTCGGCGACGCGCGATACCGCCGCCATGGAAGCGTGCAGCCCGTGGCGCCACACGTAGGCACGGACGGGGGCGGCCAGTCCCGCGCGCACCGCGAGCCACACCGCGGGCGGCGGCGGCTCGGGCGGCTCGTCGGGCTCGCGCGGGCGCGGGCGCTCGGCAATCGGGGCCAGGCGTTTGACGAGCGCGCCGAAGTCCAGCTCCTGCACCTTGCGGTAGGTCTGCGAGAAGTCGCGCCCGTAGAGGGCGAAGTCGCATTCGGCGCGCTCGAGCTCGGAGCTGTCGTAGCCCAGCGGCGAGCGGTCGTCGCGGTAGAGGACGAAGTGCTTGCCGCTGCCGGTGAACGTGGTGCCGCCGACGAGGCGTGCCGTGCGCGAGCCCTGATCGACGAAGTGGGAGCCCTGCGCCGGAAGCAGCACGATGATCTCGCGCGTACGCAGCGGCGTCTCGACCTGGAACACGTGCAGCGCGGCGAGGACGTCTCCCAGCGGGTTGTCGGAGGAGAACGCCCGGAAGAACGCCACGACCCGGTCGATGGACGGAAACAGCAGCGCGGCCAGCTGTCCTAGCGCCACGCCGCGCGGGTCGGCGGCGATGCCCGGGACGTTGAACCGACTCTGCCCGAGGGCGACGCGCTCCAGCATAGGCCGAGCAACGTATCGTCGGCGTACCCGTAGGTCAATCAGGGGGGCGTGCCGGTCCCCCTCGCCCGGCAACGCTGGTTGAGCCGGGCGGTGCCGGGACGCGAAGGGCCCCCCGGCTGACTCCCTTCGCGCGCTTCCCGCGCAGAGTTGGCATTCGCCACTTAGAATTGGCCCTTCGCGGGCGATTTTCTTGACCCGCCCCAAAGGTGGGCAAAGTGTGGCGCGATGGCGGCGCCGCACACGGCATGGCGTTCGGATGGGGGGGAGTCCGTTCTGTGGAGGGGCGACAGCCTCGCCCTCCTCCGCACCGTCCCCGACGAGAGCGTCGATTGCGTGTGGACCGACCCCCCGTATCTTCTGTCCAACGGCGGCACCACCTGCGTCGCCGGCCGGCGCGCCCGCGTGAACAAGGGTGCGTGGGACCGCTCGCAAGGGGTCGACGCCGATCACGCCTTCAACCTCGAATGGCTCGCACAGTGCCGTCGCGTGCTGAGGCCCGCCGGCACGATCTGGGTCTCCGGCACGTTGCACGTCTATCTCAGCGTCGGCATGGCGCTGCAGCAGCTCGGCTTCCGGCTCCTGAACGACGTCGTCTGGGAGAAGCCCAATCCCCCGCCGAACCTCGGCTGCCGCTGCTTCACGCACTCCACGGAGATCGTGCTGTGGGCCAGCAGGTCGCCGCGCGGCGCGAAGGCCCGCTACACGTTCCACTACGACGCGATGCGCGCCGAGAACGGCGGCAAGCAGATGAAGAACGTATGGCGCTTCTCCGCCCCCGCGCGCGCCGAGCGCGCGGCAGGCCGCCATCCCACGCAGAAGCCCGTCGCGCTCGTCTCTCGCTGCCTGCGCGCCAGCACGCATCCCGGCGACGTCGTCCTCGACCCCTTCGCCGGCTCCGGCACCACAGGCGTCGCCGCTCTCTCCCTTGGCCGCCGCTTCCTCGGCATCGAGCGCGAGCCGGACTACGCCGCCCTCGCCGTCCGCCGCCTGCGCGCCGCCGCCGCCCCGTCCCCGGACGTCAGCTCCGGCTGGACCCTCAGCGCCACGCCCCGCGCCCCCGCCCGCCGCGCGCCCGCCGCCCGTCCCTCGCCCGTCGCCGCCCGCGCCCTCGTCACCAGCGGCTAGACGCGCCCCTAGCGCAACCACAGCTCGGACTCGTGACGTTCGGTGCGCACGAAGAGAACGCTGTCGTTCGGCAGCTCGACCAGCTTCCCGCTACCCGTCTTTAGCAAGCGTGCTCCGTCAATCCAGCCGTCGAGCGCCGGATTGTAGAGCAGCGTCCCCTTCAGCCCCCAGGTTCTATAGCGGCGTGAGTCTCTGCCTCCGGCGAGGAGAATCGTTCCGTCCGACAGGGCGACGGCGTCGAAGCCGATGCGATGTGGGAATTCGGACATTTCAATCCAGGCGTCGGATGCGGGATCGTAGACCTCCCCGGACGGATCGACTTCGTAGGTGTTGAAGCCGCCACCGAGTGCCGCCACTCGACCGTCGGGCAGCGAAAGAAGAAGATGACGGTGCCGCTTGTGCAGCATGGGCGCGACCGCAATCCAGGTGTCGCTCGCCGGATCATACAAATCGGCGGTGTCGACCAAGTCACCAGGCTCCGTACCACCGCTCACGAGCACACGACCGTCGAGAAGGGCGGACGCAGCATGCTCATATCGCGGCTCGGGCAAGGGCGCGACGTCCATCCAGCTGTCCGTCTGCACGTCGTAGAGCCGCGCGACGTCCGTTGGGGACCCTGACGCGAAGCCCCCCGCGAGGAGCGGAGGCGCGCCGGGACGAGTGGTCAAGGTCGCCGAGTCTGCCAGCAGGCCAGGAGTTGCGACTGGCGTCCAAGTGTCCGCGAACGGGTCGTAGGTAAGAGCGGCATCGGCTCGGGGGTCGATGACAAGCACGCGGACGTCTGCAGTTGCAGCGGCGAGCGGTGCTTCAAGACCGATGGGAAGAGGCGACGCCGTCGTCCATGTACCGTCCTCGGGATCGTACAGGTCGCAAGCGGTCACCGGCACTTGACGCGCCACGTTGCCAACCTGGTCCGTTACGAAACCGCCGATCACCAACACGCGACCGTCATCCAGCCCCACCACGATCGGTGAGGAACGAACAACGGGAGGCTGACCCGCGGCGGTCCACCGAGGCGTCATCGCGCAGCCGAGCGCCGCGCACACCACCGATGCCACGAATGGGAGGTCTAGTCGGACGGAAACCACGCGGTGCATTCTAGCACTCGGTCCCAGGCCGCCCGCGGCAACGGCTGCGGCTAGGGCTTCGCTGTTGCGGGACGCGCTCGCCGCCGGGTCGAGGTGGACCGCGTCTTCTGGTCGGTCAGCGCGCTGATGCTGACGTAATACCCGTCTGGATCTCGCAGGGAGAACTCCTTGGTCCGAGTGTTCGGGTTCAGATGAGGGGCTTCAGCGAGGCGCGCGACGAGCGCCCGTGCCCGTTTCAGGCACCCGCCGAAATCGTCAACCCGGAAGAAGAGGAGGAGGCCGTTGGCACGGGCGGGGCGCTCCAGTGCTTGCCGAGGTTGCCGATGCCGACGGCGGCGGAGCCGTACAGGAGCGGGAGCCAGTCGGCGACGCCGAGCACGCCAGGGGCGCGGTAGCGGAAGATGCCGGCGCGTACCATGGCGACCTCCACGCCGACGCCGATGGCGGCGGTGAGGCCGGCGGCGAGCAGGCCGATGCGCGTGCGGTCGCAGGCGAGCCACGCGCCGGCGAAGACCGCGGCGAGGAGGACGGCGTCCAGCCAGGCGCGCGCGGAGAAGAAGCCGCTCACGGCGTAGGCGGCGACGAAGCAGCCGAGCCCGACCCACAGCAGCGGCGCGGCGGGCGCGGGCGACTCGGCCCGGAACGTCCGCTCCAGGAAACGGCGCCCAAGGCCCACGGCGATGCCGGCGACCCCGAACTCGAGCGGGACCCACCACGCCGCGCCGAAGAGCACGGGCGCGGTGTAGGAGGTCGTGCCCGTGTGGACGTGGATGGCGTCGAGCGCGGAGCCGAGCGTGACGCCGAGCAGGAACAGCCGCGGCGCGGCGCGGCTTGCAATGGCCAACGGCGCGTCGGTCGGTGGCGCGCCGGCGGCGGCATTCGGCGGGGCAGCGGTCACGGGGCCATCCTGCGGCCGCACGAGCCGCCGGTCAACGCGGGAATGGTGGAGTGGCCACAGCTCGACGCCACCGCGCTGTCGAGCACGTTGGAAGTCACGATCGGCGCGTGTCGGGCGGGTCGCTGTACAAGCAGGGTGCGGCGGGCTAGTAGTCGGGCATGACGACGCGCGACGAGAATCCTTTTCGTGTGCTGGACGCGCCGTTGCCGGCGCGGCGCAGCTTCTTCACGCAGGACCCGGTGCTGCAGGCGCTGCTGGCGCGGCAGCTCCCGGCGGCGACGTGGGCGTGGGCGCGGCCGCAGCTGGCGCACATGGGGGCGGAGGCGGCGGGCTGGGTCGGCGAGAACGCGCGCATCGCCGACCGCGACACCCCGCGGCTCGTGACGCACGACCGCTTCGGGAATCGCATCGATCGCGTCGACTACCATCCGGCGTATCGCGAGATGGAGAGGCTCGCCTACGGCTCGGGCATGGTGGGGATGAAATACGAGCCGGAGCTGCGCGCGCTGCACGGCGGACATCTGCAGACGGTGGGGTTCGCCCTGGCCTACCTGTTCACGCAAGGCGAATGCGGGCTGGTGTGCCCGGCGTGCATGACGGACGGCGTGGCGCGCGTGGTGGATCGCTGGGGCACGGCGGAGCAGAAGTCGCAGGTCATCCCGCGGCTGGCGGCGCGCGACACGGCGCGCCTGTGGCGCGGGGCGATGTTCTTGACGGAAAAGCAGGGCGGCTCGGACGTCGGGGCGACGGCGACGCGCGCCGTGCCGGACGGCGCCGGCGGCGGGTGGCGCCTCTTTGGCGAAAAATGGTTCTGCTCGAACGTCGACGCGGAGGCGATCCTGACGCTGGCGCGGCCCGAGGGGGCGCCGCAGGGCACGCGCGGGCTCGGGCTCTTCCTGGTGCTGCGCGACCTCCCGGACGGGCGCCGCAACGGGCTGCGCATCGAGCGGCTGAAGGAGAAGCTGGGCGTGCGCTCCATGCCCACGGGCGAGGTGGTGCTGGACGGGGCGCTCGCCGAGCCGGTGGGTGCGCTCGACAGCGGCTTCAAGCACATGGCCGAGATGCTGAACCTGTCGCGCCTCTACAACGCGGTGTGCTCGGTGGGGCTGATGCGGCGCGCGATCCACGAGGCGACCGAGTACCTGCGCGCGCGGCGCACGTTCGGGCGCCCCGCCATCGAGCACGCGCTGGTGCGCGAGAGCCTGGCCGATCTGGCCTCCGAGGAGGTCGCCGCGAAGTCCGTGGTGTTCCGGCTGGCGCACCATCTGGGCCGCGCCGACGAGCGAGGCGAAGCGGGCGACCGCGCGCTGGTGCGCATGCTGACGCCGCTGGCGAAGTACGCCACGGCGAAGCTGGCGGTATGGTCCGCGTCGGAGGGGATCGAGCTGTGCGGCGGAAACGGCTACATCGAGGAGTCGGTCATGCCGCGCCTGCTGCGCGACGCGCAGGTGCTGCCGGTGTGGGAGGGAACGACGAACATTCTGGTGCTGGACGCCCTGCGCGCCTGCGCCAAGGAAGGCGTGCACGAGGCGTTGCTGGCGGAGACCGCGCGTCTGGCCGAAGCGGCGCCGGTGTCGGTGGGGAGCGTGGCGCAGGCGTGCGGCGCGCTGGCGGCGGAGGCGCGCGCCGCGCTGGCGTGGCTGGCGGGTGCCGGCGAGCCGGGGCTGGGGCGGGCGAAGCGCACGACCGATCGGATGTTCCTGGCGTATGAGCTGGCGCTGCTGGGCGACGCGGCGGGGTCGCCGGACGCGAACGAGGCGGCGATCGCCGCGGCCGCGGCGCGGCGCCTGGTGCGCCGGCACGTCGATCCCGACGGCGAGACGTTGCCGGACGACGTGGCCGCGTTGGTGGACGCGACGGTGGCGCCGGCCGCATAGCACAGGGCCGGAGCCTTCCCCGTCCGGCCTCCTGGGCCGAGGTCATCCTCGGCGAGTGGAAGCCGCCTCGGCCAGGCAGGGAGCGCGCGCTTGGTCCGGCCCGCCGGAGTCCCAGAGGCGCGGGACGGGAGGCGGCTCGCGCCGGCTCTAGGGCCGCGTCGCCGCGCAGCGGCGGGCGCTTCGCCGCCGCGGCGCCAGCCGAGTGGCCAGGAGCAGGGCGGCGAGGGCGGCCGCGGCGGCGACCGGCGCGCGGCCGTGACGCCCGACGGGGGCGGCCACCGCGCAGCCGCCGCAGTGCTTGCCGCCGCCGCCGTCTCCGCCCCCCGCGTCGACGCCGGCATCGGTCCCTGGCGCGTTGCCGGCGTCGGTGCAGGCCGCCGTCATGCCGGCGTCCGTGCCGATGCCCAGCTCCGCCGCCACGGCGGGCCACAGCGGGTCGCAGAGCGTGTGGGCCGGCGTGCCGGGGGCGCAGGTCGCCAGCACTCCACCCGTATCGGGGAGCTGGTAGAAGCCGGTGAAGCTGTCGCCCTGGTCCTCGCTGTACATGAGGGCGAAGCCGCAGGTGGCGAGGCGGTTCGTCACGGCGTAGAGGCGCCCGCCGATTTCGTCGAGCGCCGTGGCGGCCGGCGTGCCGCCGCCGTTTTCCATCCAGGTGAGGCCGTCGTCGGTGGAACGGTACAGCATCCCCGAGAGCGTGGTGGCGTACATGGTGCCGTCGGTGCCGACCGTGAACGCGCCGAACGGGCCCAGGGGCTCGAACACCGAGAGCGCGGTGGCCCCACCGTCGTCGCTGCGGTACACGGCGTCGGTCACGCCGTCGACGAGCCAGAGCACGATGTCGGGGTCGGTGGCGCTGACGCCGAGCAGGC
>DASYRF010000264.1:0-2406 GCA_036004705.1 Myxococcota bacterium | reverse complement strand
CGGCCCGTCCGTCGCCGCCACCACCAGGATCGCCCCGTCCATCTGCGCGGCGCCCGTGATCATGTTCTTGATGTAGTCGGCGTGGCCCGGACAGTCGACGTGCGCGTAATGGCGCTTCGCCGTCTCGTACTCCACGTGCGCGGTCGCGATCGTGATGCCGCGCTCGCGCTCCTCCGGCGCCTTGTCGATCTGGTCGAACGGCACGAATGTCGCCCCACCCGTCTCCGCCAGCACCTTCGTGATGGCCGCCGTCAGCGTCGTCTTCCCGTGGTCGATGTGCCCTATCGTCCCGACGTTGCAGTGCGGCTTGTTCCGCTCGAACTTGGCCTTCGACATGAAACTCTCTCCTGCGGGCCCGCTCGCCCGCCGTCCCCTGCCGCGTGTCGCGCGTTCTACGTCTCGGTCGACTACCTGCGAAATGCCTCGGAGCGACCTTCAGCTCCTCCCGCGGTGCTTCCCTTCACCGAGCCGCGCGGTAACGGTCCCGGCTGTTGCTGGAGCCCACGACCGGACTTGAACCGGTGACCCCGTCCTTACCAAGGACGTGCTCTCCCGACTGGGCTACGTGGGCGCTTCCTGCGTCCGTTCGCTTGCCTGGAGCGGGCAACGGGATTCGAACCCGTGACCCTCAGCTTGGAAGGCTGATGCTCTAGCCAGCTGAGCTATGCCCGCGCACCCGTTCCTTTCTACGCCCGCACCGGCGACCCTGGTGGAGGGGGAAGGATTTGAACCTTCGAAGACCGAAGCCGCCAGATTTACAGTCTGGTCCCTTTGACCACTCGGGAACCCCTCCGTACCTTTCAACGCGTGGAGCTGGCGGCGGGACTCGAACCCACAGCCTGCTGATTACAAATCAGCTGCTCTGCCGTTGAGCTACGCCAGCCCAAGCCGGTTTCGCAGCCGATCCAACCACTTGCGACGCACCAGCACAACGGCCCCGCCGAAGCGGTGTGCCTATATAGAGGATATGCCCAGGGCTGTCAAGGGCTTGTTGAAGAGCTTGTTGAAGGAACGACAGCCCCCTACATGCAGCCCATGCAGTAGACGTCCGTGGGGGTGGTCGCGCCGCAGGTGCCGGACCCGGCGCCGGCACACGGGTCGCACGAGAACGAGCACCCGGAGCAGCCCATCGGCGGCGTGAAGCAGAAGGGCGGTCCGCCGTTGCACGGGTGGATACAGACGCCGCCGCCGCTGCACGCCGGGGAGCAAGGGGGCGGGCCGGAATCGGTGCCCGCGGGCACGGCGTCGGTGTTCAGGACAATCGGGGCGGAGTCGGTGCCCGCCGCGGCGTCCGGATTCGGGGGATGCTCGCCTCCACCGCAGGCCGGGGCGGCGCCGGCGGCCGCCAAGACCGCGAGCACCGCGACGGGAGCAGTCGCGCGCAGGAGCGCGAAGAAACGGTGGCGCATCTGTCGACCTCCCTGTGGCGTGGGTTCTGAGGATAGGACTGCGCACGGAGAAGATCCAGCCGGACGGGCGCGCGAATGGCCCGGCGCGCTGCGCCGGCGTCGGCGTCGGCGTCGGCGTCGGCGTCGGTGTCGGCGTCGGCGTTGGCGTCGTGCTCGGCGTCGGCGGCGTGGTGGCGTCGGCGTCGCGCTCGGGGTCGGGGTCGTGGTGGCGTCCGCGTCGTGGTCGGCGCCGGCGTCGTGCTCGGCGTCGCCCTCGCTGCTCGGCGTGGGCGGCGGCGGGCGCGGGCGTTACCAGGGGAGCGCGGCGACGGCGGCGGGGGTCAGCAGGACGGAAGGGCGGGACCAGACCTCGCGGACGTAGGCGCCGCCGCCGGCGGGCGCTGCCTCGAGCGCGCGGGCGACGCGCTCGACCTCCTCGGCGTCGGGTGCAGGCGTGGCGCTCCGCCACCAAAGGTAGGCGCGGAAGTAGTGCGCGGCGCCGGCCAGGTCACCGCCGAGCCAGAGGGCGTGCGCGAGGTTGAAGGCCGCGGCGGCCGCCGCGGCGTCGGCGCCGGCAGCGCGGCCGACGCCCATTGCCGCCTCGAGCGCGGCGCGGAGCTCCGCCGTGGCCGCGGCGGCGTTCCCGGCGGCGAACGCCTTCAGACCGCGGTCCGTGGCGGCGGCGGCCGCGCCCTTGAGCGCAGGGTCGCGGCGCGGCCCGGCGGCGACCGGATCGGCCGACCCGAGCCCCAGCCAGCCCGACAGCTCCTTCAACGAGGCGGCGTCGCGCCATCCGGCGAGGAGCTTGCGGGCCAGCGCCGCGTCGCCCTTGGCCGCCTGGGCCAGACCGGCGACCAGCATCGCTTCGGCGCGCAGCGGTCCGGCGGCGCCCGCGCTCACCTTCGTCGCGCCTTCGAGCGCCGCGTCGTAATCGCCGCGCGCCAGCGCCGTGCGCGCGAGCCCTAGCGCCGCGCCCAAGTGCGCAGCGCGCAGCGCCAGCGCCCGCTTGAAGAGGTCG
>DASYRF010000263.1:0-14246 GCA_036004705.1 Myxococcota bacterium | reverse complement strand
AGGACCTGGAGGACTTCGTGCGCGTGCGCATGGCGCCGCGCCGCTAGGCGAGCAGCCGCTCCGCCCCGCGGACAGGCGGCGACCGGAGCCGTGCTAGGTCGGGGCCGCCGCGCGGCGCGCGCGCAGCGACACGGGCACGCGCTTGGCGCCCCAGGCGCCCGGCGCGGCGTCGAACCGCCCGGCGAGCTTGCGCCCGCAGAACTTGCACGCGCCGTCCACGACGTTCCATTCGCCCAGCACGTACCAGTCGCGCTCGATGAGGCGCTTGCCGCACCCGGCGCAATAGGTGCTCTGCCCGCCGGCGTCGTGCACGTTGCCGGTGTAGACGTGCTTCAGCCCGGCGGCGAGGCCGATGCGCCGCGCCCGCGCCAGCGTGACGGGCGGCGTGGGCGCCACGTCGGTCATCTTGAAGTCGGGGTGGAAGGCGGTGAAGTGCAACGGCACTTCGTCGCCGAGGTTCGCGACGAACCAGTCGCACAGCTTCGCGACCTCGTCTTCGGAGTCGTTCTGGCCGGGAATGAGCAGCGTGGTGACCTCGAACCAGACGTCGGTCTCGTGGCGGAGATAGCGCAGCGTGTCGAGCACCGGCTCCAGATGAGAGAACGTGAGCTGGTGATAGAACTGCTCGGTGAACGCCTTCAGGTCCACGTTGGCGGCGTCCATCACCGCGTAGAAGTCGCGGCGCGCCTCGGGGGCGATGTAGCCGGCGGTGACGGCCACCGCCTTGACGCCGCGCGCGCGGCAGGCGCGCGCCGTGTCCATGGCGTACTCGGCGAAGATGACGGGATCGTTGTAGGTGAACGCCACGCTGCGGCAGCCGGTGCGCACGGCGGCATCGGCGATCATGTCGGGCGTGGCTTCCTCGGAGAGGCGCTCGATCTCGCGCGCCTTGGAGATGTCCCAGTTCTGACAGAAGCGGCAGCCGAGGTTGCAGCCGGCGGTGCCGAACGACAGTACCGGGGTGCCCGGGTAGAAGTGGTCGAGCGGCTTCTTTTCGATGGGGTCGATGCAGAACCCCGTGCTGCGGCCGTAGGTCGTCAGCACGATGCCGTCGCCCTGGCGCATGCGCACGAAGCAGAACGCCCGCTGCCCGTCGTTGAGCTTGCAGTAGCGCGGGCACAGGTCGCATTGGATGCGCCCGTCGTTCAGGCGGTGCCACCAGCGGCCGGGGTAGTCCGATCCGGTGAAGACCTGCTCGCTCACGCCGACAGCATAACAGGCCCGGGGCCCCGCGCCGCCCGGGGGCATCGCCGCGCGCGCCCTTCCCGTGCACGCGCCCTTCTTCCCGCCCGGGGCGTCCCCCGCGCGCGCCCTTCCCGTGCGCGCGCCTCCTTCTAATAGAGGTCGAAGCGCAGCAAGCGGCATTCGAGGGCGCCGTTGAAGAGCGGGATGCGACGCGAGGGTCTCAGCCCGACCTCCTTCGCCAGGGCGACGTTGCCGGTGAGCACGAACGCCGTCCATCCGGCGAAGCGCTGCTTGAGCACGTCGCCGAGCCGCCGGTAGAGCGGGCGCAGCGACTCGGTGTCCCCCTGCCGGGCGCCGTACGGTGGATTGGTCAGCAGCACGCCCGGGCCGGCGCCTTCGCCCGCCGGCGGCGGAGCGACGTCGTCCAGCGCGCGCTCCGTCCAGCGCACGGTGATCGCGGGGCCCGCGGCGGCGGCGCCGGCGCGCGCCTGTGCCAGCGCGCGCGCGTCGTGGTCGCTCCCCTCGATCCAGGGCCAGGGCGCCGTGGCGGCGTGCCCCGCGCCGGCCGAGGCGCCGAGCGCGCGCACGGCCGCGCGCGCCTCCTGCAACAGCGGCGCGAACGCCGCCGCCTCGTACCCAGGCCAGCGCTGGAAACCGAAACGACCCGCCTCCGCGCGCCGAAGCCCGGGCGCGACGCCCGCCGCGCGCAGCGCCGCCTCCAGCACCAGGGTCCCGGTGCCGCACATCGGATCGAGCAGCGGGGCCCGGCCGTCCCAGCCGCTGAGCGCGACGCACGCCGCGGCGAGCGTCTCTTTCAACGGCGCCTCCGCGCCGGGCGGGCGGTACCCGCGGCGGTGCAAGCTCTCGCCAGCCAGGTCCAGGTGCAACGTGGCGCGCGTGCGGTGCAGGCGCAGGAAGACGGCGACGTCCGGGTCGCGGGCGTCCACGTCGGGCCGACGGCCGTATCGCGCGCGCAGCCGATCGGCGATGGCGTCCTTCACCTTGAGCGCCGCGAAATGCGTGTGGGCAATCGGCGAGCCGCGCCCCGCGCATGAAACGGCGAACGTGTGGCGGGCGTCGGTTCCGAGGTGCTCTTCCCACGGCACCTCGCGGGCGCCGGCATAGAGCGCCTCGGCATCGGAGGCATCGAAGTCGGCGATGGGACGCAGGACGCGGCTGGCGGTACGCAGCCACAAGCAGGCACGCCAGGCGAGGGCCACAGGTCCGCTGAAGCGGCAGCCGGCGCGTTCGACGGTCAGGTCTGACGCGCCGAGCGCCCGGAGCTCGTCCGCCAGCACTTCTTCGATCCCGCGGGCGCAAGTGGCGAACCACGTCGTGGGAGGACGCGTCGTGGGACCGCGGCCCGCGGCCGCCCCGGCGGACATGCCCCACGCTACCGTGCGCGCAGCGGGCGGTCCAGTCCGTCCGTAGGCGCCGCCCCTCCAGTGGAATCAATTCCTCGCGGGTCAATTTTCTACACTATCAAAGCGGTCTGGACGAGAACGACTTGCTAGACGGAGACGCTCCTACGTAGTTACGGACATTTATGCGACCAGGCCAAGTTGGATCGATCCGTGAAGTGAACGGGGACAGGCACCCCAACATGAACCAAACCCGGGGCGCTGGAGGGTAAGAAGATGAAGCGGACCACGGCGAGCACGGCGGCGCGACTGGGCGGGATGGGCGCGCTGACCGTTCTGGGGGCGATCCTGATGGGGGCGGCGGCACCCGCCTCCTGCATCTTTCCGCGCGAGGATCCCTGCCTCCTCGAGTGCGCCGAGCCCGCGGTCTGCGGCGCCGACGGCGTCACCTATGGATGCGGGGCGGTGGAGGCGGAGTGCCGCGGCGTGGAGGTGGCCTACGTGGGCCCGTGCGAGCAAGAGTGCCTGACGGACGAAGAGTGCGGCGCCGGCCGGCACTGCTCGAACGACGACGGCGAGTGCCGCCTGCTGGGCTGCGACTGCCCGCCCGGCGCCGAGTGCGCGTGTCCGGCCGTTTGCGGCGGCGTGTGCGTCGACGACCCCGCGACCTGCACCACCGACGCCGAGTGCGGCGCCGACGAGTACTGCGCGCTGGGCCCCTGCCCGCTGGCGCCGTGCGTGGAGCGTGAGGACGGCACTTGGGACTGCCCGACGTGCGCGGGGACGTGCGCGGCGCGCTCCGGGGGCGAGTGCGACGACCTCGGCACGCTGTGCCCC
The DNA here is from genome assembly GCA_036004705.1 of Myxococcota bacterium. GTDB lineage: Bacteria > Myxococcota_A > Polyangia > DASYRF01 > DASYRF01 > DASYRF01. The sequence continues at coordinate 10,863 of DASYRF010000263.1, read as the reverse complement.
GACGGGAGCGAGTGCGTGCTCGACTACTGCACCACCGTGTCCTGCCCGCCCAACGCCGACTGCGCCTGGATCGACGCGTGCTACGGCCACTGCGAGCCGCCGCCTCCTCCGCCGCCTCCGCCGTCGAGGTGCGACTCGCTCGGCAACGAGTGTGCCGCCGGCGAGGCGTGCGTCATCGACGTTTGCGAAGGCGTCGTTTGTCCGGACGGCGCGCTGTGCGACCCGAGCGAGGTCTGCTACGGACACTGCGAGCCGGCGATCGAGCGTTGCTTGAGCGACGCCGACTGCGCGGACGGGCGCGCCTGCGCGTTCCTTGATCCGTGTCCGCTGGCCGACGAAGCCGCCTGCCTGGGCGCCGACTGCGGGCAGTGCTGGGGCGAGTGCGTCTACTGGGAGCTGTGATCCGCAGCCGGTCCCGAGGCTCTCGTCGCGGCGCGCGAAGGCGCGCGTGGCCGACGGAATGAGCGAGTCCCGGGACCGGCGCGGCGGCTGGTACCGATTCCCAACACGCTCCTCCGCTCCCGGCTGGCAAAGCCAGCCTCCGCCGAGCCGGGGCTCCGCCCCGGACCCCGCCGCCGGAGTTTGGGACCGGTTCTTAGAACGCGGGCCTCTCGCCCGCCGTGGCCGCAGGCTCCATCTTCCCCTTCATCTTCGTAGCGGTAGGCGCCGGCTCCGGCTTGGGCGCCGCCGCCTTCCGGTCGTCCTTGTCGGCGTCCGCGGCTGCACCGGGTCCCCCCGACGCCGTGCCCGGCGGCGTGGCGCTGGCCGGCGCCGCGGAAGCGGCTGGTGCGGCCTCGCCGGAGGGCGCGGCGGTGGCAGGGGCGCCGGTGTCGTCGTCCACGGGCGGCAGCAGCGGGGCCGCGGCGCCGCCGGTTCCCCCGGCGGCCTCTTCCTTGCACAACGCGGCCAGCTCCTCGGCAAGCGTCTTCGGCTCGCCGCCTTCGCCGACGGCCCGCTTCACCTCCTCGGTGTCGAGCGTCGATTTCGCCGCGATGCACTGCGCGCTGACTTCGAAGTCGTCCTTCGCCGCCTCCGCGGCCTTCACCTTGGACACGGCGTCGGTGAGCGTCTCGACGACGCGCGCCGAGTCGGACTTGCAGGCCGACGCGGCCCCGGCGCCGGCCAGCGCCAGCGCGACGGCGACGGCAGGGGCGCCCGCGACCCGGGCGCGAGCACGCCGCGGCGATTCGTACAGGTTCGTCATCGTCTCTCCTCGCCCAGAATGACAACGCCGAGTGGGCTTCGTATCCTCTAATACCATGAAGCGCCTGGCCGTCACGGCCGCCCTGCTGGTTGCGTCGTGCCGCGGAACACCGGCGCCGCCGTCGAGCGCGACCGCCGCGCCGGCCGCCTCCGGCGCCGCCGCGCTCGCTGCTGCGGTCGACGCGCTCGAGCTGTCCGGCCGGCACGCCGCCGGAGCGCTCGCCCTGCCCGGCGATATCGCGCGCGCCGAGGCCGACGCCGACGTGGTGCTCGACCTCGCCGCCGGTGCGCCTGCGCCTCCTGCGCCCGGCGCGCCGGCTGCCGACACGATGGCGCGGGCGGGCGACGCCTTGCGAAACTACGTCCTCGACCTGATTGCCGGCAGCGGCGTCGGCGCCGGGCCGGCCCGGCTCGCCCGCACCGGCGCCGTGCTCGCGCGTATGCGCCTGGTTCCCGTGCTCGCCGATTCCGCGGCGACGCTGGACGGGGCGCGCGCCGCCGCCGCCCGCGCTCTCGCCGCCCGCGTCAACGCGCTCGCCTCCGACGCGCTGCGGGCCGCCGACTACGACCGGCTGACGCGACTCGACGGCCTGTTGGACGCGCTGGCGCGCGGCGCGCCCGGCGCTCCCGACGGTGGCGACGCGGAGGCCCGCACGCTGCGCGCGCGCCTCGACGGGCTGCGCACGGCGATCTACGGCCCCGGGACCGCCCCGCTGCGCCTGGGGGTGGAGCGCTTCCGCGTGCTCCCCGACGCGGGGCTCGTCGAGGCGACGGTCTGGCTGCGGCGCGAGGAGCCCGCCGGCCAGCCGCCGCTCATCGTGGACCCCCGCGCGGTGCGGCTCGTCGGCACCACGGGCGCCTTCGACCTCGTCGCCGCGGCCAAGCCCACGCCGCGCGACCTCGGCGGCGGCGCGCTCGCCGCGCGCGGAGAGCTGAGCGGCCGCGTGCTCTTTCCGATCCCGCCCGCGGGGGCCGACACGATCCGCGCCGTCGTGTGGTCGCCGCCCGGCGGCCGCCCGCCCGTGGAGCGCGCGCTCGCCCGTCCCTTCACCGTGGTGCCGGGGCCGCTGTAGATGCCGCCCGCCGTCGCCCGCGCCCGCAGCCGCGCCCTGCCGCGCCTGGCCGTGGCCGCCATGGCCGCCGTGCTGATGGCCGCCGTCGCGATCGTCACGCTGGCCGCGGCGCGCAGCGGCCGCGCCGCGCGGGCCGGCGCGCTCGGCGCCGACGTCCGGGCCCTCGCCGCCCACCACGCCCAGCAGCTGGCCGTCGCGCTCGACGCCGTACGCGCCGAGCTGCACGCCGCCGCCACGCTTCCCGAAGCGGCCGACCTCCACACGCCCGCGGCGCGCGCGGCCTTCGCCGCCGCCGTCTCGCGCTCGCTGGCCGGCGCCGACCCGCTCTGGGATCGACTCGCGATCTTCTCCGCCGACGCGCGCTCGCTGCTCGCCGCGGTCGCCAGCGGGCGCCTGCTCGACCGCACCTATCCGCCGGTCGGCTTGGACCGCCACGCGCCGACGGCACTGTTCGACGAATCCGACCTCATCGTCGCGCGCGCCTCGGGCGGCGGCGACCAGGCCCTCGCCGAGGCGGCCATCCGCTTCGAGGACCTGTGCGAGGGGGTCGCCGCCCTCGCGCCCGCCATGGGGGCGCTCGCGCGGGCGCCCTACACGCCGCACGCCGGCAGCGGGTTCTCGGCGGTGGCGCCGCCGATGGTACGTGTCGGCGAGCGCACCGCCGGCCCCCCCGCGGGCCTCGCCGGCCCGGCCGCCGGCGCTCCGTCCGGGCTGCTGGTCGTGGCCGACCTGGACACGGCGCGCCTGCTCGCCGCCGCGCGCGCCGGCATGGAGATCCCGCTCGACGCCGAGCTCCTGCTCGCGGACGCCGGCGGCGCGCCGCTGGCGCTGGCGGCTTCGTACGGCGTGCTGGCCGATCCTGCCATCGCCTTGCGTGCGCCCCCGGCGGGCCGGCGCTGCTGGGACGACTCGTTCTTCGGCTGCGGCTACGCGGCGATGCTCGAAGCCCGCGGCGGCGTCGCCGACACCGTGCGACGCGCCGCACTGGCCGCCGGCGAAGATCCCGCCGTCGTCCCCGTCGCCACCGCCGCCCTCGGGCGTCTCGGCCTCGCCGTCGCGGCTTTTCGCCGCCCGCCCACGTTGCTCGCCGAGGTCACGGCGCTGCTCCCCGTGGCCGCGCCCGTCGCCGTGGTGGGAACGCTTCTGCTGCTGGGCATTCTGGTGCTGGGCACCGCTCCGCTCGGCCGCTCGCTGGACGACCTCGCCGCGCACGTCCGCCAGGTGTGGACCGACGTCGCCCTCCCCGAAGAGGTCGCCGCCAACCTCACCCACACCGAAGCGTTGCGCCGCGTCGTCGAGTACGTCGCCCGCATGCTCGAGGACACGCGCGCCCTGATGCTCGCGGCCTTCGGGCGCGGCGAGCGTTACTGGGTGGAGGAGGCGTTCGGCGACATCCACGGCACCATCGACCGCCTCTTCCGCGGGGCGATGCTGACGGCGGTCGTCTCCGCCGAGCGCGACGTCGCCCGCACTCTGCAGCGCAAGGAAGAGGAGTACGCGCGCTCGCTGTCCGCGACGCTGCGGGAGCTCGAGGCCGCGCACCGCGCTCTCCAGGACGCGCAGTCGACCATGCTGCAGCGCGAGAAGATGGCTTCGCTCGGCCAGCTCGTGGCCGGCATCGCCCACGAGATCAACAACCCGGTGAACTTCATCTCGCAGAACGTCGAGGCGCTGGGGGACTACCTGGACGACCTGCGGGCCGTGCTCGAAGCCTACGAGCGCTTCGGCACGTTCAGCGCCGAGCAGCGCCGCGCCGTCGACGAGGTGAAGGAGCGCCACGACTTCGACGTCGTGCTGCACGACCTGGCCAACCTGCTGCGCGACGTGAAGACCGGCGCGGAGCGCACCCGCAAGATCGTCGTCGACCTGCGCTCCTTCTCCCGCCTCGACGAGGCCGAGATCAAGGAGGTCGACATTCACGAGGGGCTGGAGACGACGCTGAATCTGCTACGGAACGTGCTCAAGAACCGCATCGAGATCGTGCGCGAATACGCCGGGCCCAAGCGCCTGCGCTGTTACGCCGGGCAGCTGAACCAGGTCTTCATGAACGTCCTGAACAACGCCCAGCAGGCGATCCAGGGCAGCGGCACCGTCACCATCCGCACCTATGCCCGGGGCGGCGAGGTCTTCATCGCCATCCGCGACTCCGGCCCGGGCGTCCCGCCCGACGTGCTGCCGCACATCTTCGAGCCCTTCTTCACGACGAAAGGCGTCGGCGCCGGCACGGGGCTCGGGCTCTCCATCTCGCACTCCATCGTCGGGCGTCACGGCGGCCGCATCGAGGTGGACTCGGCGCCCGGGCAGGGCACCGAATTCCGCGTCGTCCTCCCCGCCGCCGGCCCGCGGGTGCAAGACGGCTAGCGCGGGACCGCGCTGCCGCGCGCCACCCTGCTAGGCGGGCGCCCCGCGCGCCGCCCGCCGGGAAAAGCGGTATCATCGCCGGCGATGTCCGCCGCCGACCCCGACGCGCGCGCCGACGAAGCGCGGCGCAAGATCCTCTACGTCGACGACGAGCGCGAGAACCTGGACGCCTTCTGGCGGCGCTTTCGCCGCGACTACGACGTGGTGCGCGCAACCAGCGGCGAGGAGGCGCTGGCGCTGCTCGGCGCCGACGGCGACATCCCGGTGCTCATCACCGACCAGCGAATGCCCGGGATGACCGGCGTGCAGCTGCTCGAGCGCGCCGCCGCCACGCACCCCGACCAGGTGCGCATCATCCTCACCGGGTACACCGACATCGACGCGCTCATCGACGCCATCAACACCGGCAAGGTGTACCGCTACGTCTCCAAGCCGTGGGACGAAGCGGAGATGCGCATCACGCTGCGCAACGCGGTGGAGAGCTACGACCTGCGCGTGCAGAACAAGCGCCTGCTGGACGAGCTGCGCCGCCAGAACGAGCAGCTGGAGCGGCGCGTCGCCGACCGGACGGCCGAGCTGCGCACGCTGAACTCCTCGCTGGAGGAGCGCGTGGCCGCCGCCATCGTCGAGACGGAGCAGCTCCGCCGTCTGGAGCGCTACGTGAGCGGCCCCATCGCGCGCCGGCTGCTGGACGGCGGGCGCCGCGAGCTGGGCGTGAACCGCAAGAACCTCACGGTGATGTTCACCGACATCCGCGGGTTCACGGCTTCGGGCGAGACCATGGAGCCAGAGGAGCTGATCGAGCTGCTGAACGAGTACCTGCGCGAGATGACACAGCTGGTCTTCGCGCACGAGGGCACGCTCGACAAGTTCATCGGCGACGCCATCATGGTGTTCTTCGGCGACCCGCTCGAGCTGCCGGACCACGCCGTGCGCGCGGTGCGCTTGGCGCTCGCGATGCAGCGCCGCATGGAAGAGCTGCAGGCACGGTGGTTCCAAGACGGCAAGCGCCCCTGGGGCATGGGCATCGGCATCAACACGGGCTACATGACGGTCGGTCCCATCGGCAGCGAGCACCGGATGGAGTACACGGTCATCGGCAATCAGGTGAACCTGGCGGCGCGCCTCGGCGCGCAGGCCGGCCCCGGCGAGACGCTCATCACGAACCGAACGCTCGGGGCGGTCCGCGACCTCGTCGAGGTCGAGAGCGTCGGCGCCGTGCAAGCCAAGGGCATCTCGCACCCCGTCGAGGTCTACCGCGTCCTTCGTCTGAAGCCCTGACCTTCCCGCGTCCGGGGCTGTGGCAAGTGGGTCACGCGCAGTGGCGGCGTTGCCACAGCCGGCAGGTAAACGCGCGTAACGTGCGGCGGGCGGGGCCCGGCACGAGGGTTGCTTCACGCCTCCTTCGACGCGCGGCGCCGCCGCCGCAGCCGCGCGGGAGGAGCGATGAGAGCGACCAGGACGAAGGCACGCGCGGTGAAGCTGCTGCAATCGATCGAGGGCGCGCTGCGCGGGACGGGCGCGCCGGTGGAGGTGCGGGCGGCGTACGGGTTGGAGGCGGGACTGCCGGGGGCGGACGGCATCGGCGCGGCGCTAGAACGGATCGCGGCGCGCGCCCGCACGTATCCGAGGGAGGCGCTGCGGGCGGGCCTCACGCCGCTGGATCTGGCGAGCGTGCGCGCCACGCTCGACGAGCTGCGCGGCGAAGCGCACGACGACGACGACGACGAGAAGGCCAAGAGCGCCGCGTGAGCGGCCGTCCGCCACGGAGGCTGTCATGGGACACGCGGTGCACTACCTGAAGCGGCTGGCCCGAGTGAGGCCGGCGGAAGTCGACCTGGGGCTGGCGCTCTACCGCGACGCGGGTCTCTTGCGATTCCTGCTGACGCAAGTGCGCCTTCCCGAGAGCGCGGCGCGCGTGGCGCTGTCGCTCGACGACGCCAGCGAAGGACCGTTCCTCGTGGTGACGCGCGACGGCGAGCTGGTGACCTGCCTGGGACGCGGCATGCACCCGACGGGGTTGCCGGTGGTGACGCGCGGCCAGCTCGATTCGCTGAGCGAGAAAGTGGACGTGCTGCGTGCGCGCGTGCGCCAGGCGCGCGCCTACGACCAGGGGCGCGCTCACAAAGACCAACTGCTCGCGCGCCTGTGGCGCGCGGGCGACGCGTTGAGCCGCGAGGAGATGATGGGGCTGATGGGGTTGGCCCCGCTGCTCGCGCCGGAGCTGCTCGACGAGCTGGTGAAGCTGTCCGACAAGCTGGACGCCTTGCGGCCGCAGGCGTGCCGCGTGCGGCGCGCGCGCGCCGCCAACGTACGCGGGCTGCGCGCCTACTGGTCGGGGTGCTGGGCGCTGGGCCACCTGGCGGTGCTGCTCACGTCCATCGACGGACCGGCATGGCGCGCGGCGCTGGGTGACACGCTGGCGCAGGCGCCGGCGGAGCTGACGGGCACGGTGGTAGCGACGGGCGTCGGCGGGTTGGCGCTGCGCGGCGCCTGGGCGATGGGACGCGTCGGCGGCGCGGCACTGGGCGCGTGCAAGCGGGCGCTGGCGGCCGCGGGCGACGCCGCGGAGCGGTTCGACGCCGCGCTGGCGCTGGGCGCGATCGGCGTGCGCCACGCGAAGCACCGGGCCGAGGCGCGCAAAGCGCTGGACGGCAGCGCCGAGGGCGCGGCGCTGGCAGGCGCGCTGGCGGCGCCCGAGGACGAAGCGGCGGCGCTGCTGGAGGCGACCCGCGCGCAGGGCGTGCCGGACGAGCTGGCGGCGGCGGCGTGGGCGAGCCACCACGGCGACCCGCTCAACGACGAGGACCACCGCGGGATGGCGTTGCGCGCGCTGGCAGTGGTGGCACGGGCGCGCCCCGAGGAGCTGTACTTCCCGCAGGCGTGGCTGGACGCGCACCCGCGCCCGTGGACGCCGGCGCTTTCGCTGGGGATGCTGGCGCGCGTGCGCGCGGCGCGCCGCGGCCCGCGCCCCTACGTGGCCGGCCCGCGCCCCGGCCGCAACGATCCGTGCCCGTGCGACAGCGGGCGCAAGTTCAAGCGCTGCCACGAGCTCGGCGCCGGCAGGGGCGGGCGCTGAGCGTCAGGGCAACGGCCCGGCGGCGGCACGGATGCGCGGGAACGAGCCGCGCGTGTCGAGCCATACCGCGTAGGCCGTGCCGGACGGTGCAATCGCCAGGCGCGGGAAGAACTGTTGTGTGGGGGAGTCGCCGGCGTCGTCGAGCCGTAGCGCCGCGCCGAAGTTGATGCCTCCGTCGGCGGAGACGGCGACGTACGCGTCGTTGGTGCCGTCGCGGAAGTCCTGCCAGGTCACGGCGAGGCGGCCGTCGGGCGCCCAGGCGAGCGAGGGGCTCCAGCGCGAGAGCGGCGCGCTCGCCAGCGGCACCGAGGGCGGGTCGGCGGCAAGGCCGTCGATGCGCGCGCCGCGCACCGCGTAGACGGGGCCGCGCGCGCGCAGGTCGGTCCAGGCGGCGAACATCTGTCCGCCCGGGCCGGAAGCGAAGGCAACGTCGTCGTGCAGCCGCTCGAACCCGGGGCCGGCGTCGTCGATGCGCACGGGCGGCGCAAAGCTCGCGCCGACGTTGAGGCTGCGCGTCGCGTAGACGTCCCAGTTGTAGCTGCGGAAGTCGATCCACCCGACGTAGATCTCGACGCCGCCGGGCGTGATGGCCACGGCCGGCGACCACTGGTTGCGGCGGTTGGGCTCGTCGACAGTCGGCGCGGTGGAGTCGACGGCGCGCGACAGCCACGTCGCGCCGGCGTCGCCGCTGCCCGACACCCAGATGCGCGTGGCGACCTCCGGCAGCAGCTCGGTCGCGGCGTAGGCGACGACGATCAGCGTGCCGTCGACGGCGATGGCGGGCTGCCACCGCGGCCCGGCCGGAACCACCCCGACGGCGCCGGCGGGAAGCTCCACGGGCGTCTCCCAGGACGTGCCGCCGTCGAGCGAGCGCGCGTAGAAGAGGTGCGAGGTGTCCGGTGCCGTGTACTCCTGCCAGACGACGTGCACGGTGTCGCCGTTCGCCGCCACGACAGGAAGCGTCTGCGGCGCACCCGGCGCGCTGCCGCCGCCGGCACCGGGCGGCGCGACCGGCACAAGCGAGGTGAACGAAGCGAGCCCGTCGTCGCTGCGGGCGAAGTACACACGCGTGGTGCCGCTGCGGTCGTCCTCCCACACGACGTAGGCCGACTCGACGACGCCGATCCCGGACGCGTCTCCGACGGCGACGGCGGGGTGCGATTGTGTGCCGCTGGTCCAGTCGGCGACGCGCACGGACGCGCCGAGCGCGAGCGGGCCGACGGTCAGCGGCTCCGCCGCGGGGAAGACGCCGTCGGGCGGAAGCCAGAGGTCGGCAGCGGCGTGCGAGGCCACGTAGGCGTTCTCGTTCGGCGGACCGGCCCCGGGCAGCAGCGTCACGCCGTACGCCTCCAGCAGCGCCCGCCGCTCCACCAGCGAGAGCGCCGCATCGGCGAGCCCCGGATCGGGGATCGCCCAATCGCCGACGTGCGCGAGCCCAGGCACCGGGTCGTTGCCGACGTAGGCGCCGAGCGTGGCCTCGGCGACGCCGCCCGGCGCCCAGCCGCCGCCGTCGGCGGCGACGTCGGACTGCGAATCGAACACCAGGTCGAAGAAATTGCCGGAGAGCGAAGCCATCGCCCCGTACCGGAACTCGGGAAACTTCTGCACGTGGCTCCAGCCGCTCTCCATCACCACGTCCGGGCTCCACTCGCCGGGCACTTCGGGGACGGCCCAGCCGCTGAAGGCCTCCGGCTGCAGCATCACGGCGGCGCCGCCCATGGCGAGGCGGTCGAGCACGTCCGGCATCCAGGCGTCCTTGGAGATGACGACGCCGGCGCGCGTGAAGCCGAGGTCGACCGGCACCAGGTCCGTCAGCGCGCCGGACGACAGCTGCAAGAGGTCGATCTCGTCGGGCACCAGATACACCTTGCGGCGGCGCGCCAGCTCCGCGCCGTCGGGCCCGAAGAAGATGGTCTGGTTGTAGACCTCGGGTGCGACGGCCACCCAGACGGAGTCGGGCGGCGGGTCGAGATCGGGGTCGGAGAGCGCGGCCACGTCCGCCGGATCCGACGACGGCACCGCGTCGGCGAAGTTGCCGGTGACGGCGACGACGACGCCATACTGCGCGGCCAGCGCGGCGAACGTGCCGCTGAGCACGCGCCACAGCGTGTCGGTGACGACGAGCGCCACCTGCTGGTTGAGGGTCAGCCCCGGGTAGAGCGCATCGTAGTAGGCGACGGCGCCGGCGTAGCCGCCGTGCAGCTGCAGGAACGCGAAGAGCGAATCGCCGGCAGCGCGCGCGTTCGCCCCGCGCGACCCGATGAGCGCCGCCACGAGCAGCGTGTCCTCGGGGAACACCACCAGCGTGGGAACGGCGGGATCGAGGCACGGCCCGACCACGTTCTTCATGAGGCCGGCGATGGCCGCGTGGTAGGCGCCGTAGCTCTCTGCGTCGGCGAGACGATGCGCGTAGCCGACGGCCACGAGGCGGGCATCCCGCGCTTCGCCGACGGGCAGGCCGCACGGCGGCGGCGGGCCGGCGTCGGGGGCGGCATCGGTGCCGGGCGCCGCATCGGAGGCCGCGTCGGACGTGGGGCCGGCGTCGCGCCGCGGCGGGCAGGCGCAGCCACTCGCCCCGGCGCCCGTGACGGCGGCCGCGGTCGTGCCGGCGAAGAGGGCGGCCAGCGCGAGGGGCGCGAGCCCGGCGGTCGCGCGGCGAGGCGTCATTTCACGCCGTAGAGCCGCGCGTGGAACTCGTTGATGTGGCGGTTGAGCCCGTCCATGTCGTCGGCGCCCGCCGCCTTGGCGATGTGGCCGGTCATCGTCTTGAAGAAGAGCTCGCCGTCGCGCACCTTGCCCGCGTCGAGCGTCCCGGCCGCCTTCTCCTTGTCGAACTTCTTCCGCTCCACGCCCAGCTTGCACTTCAGGAAGTCGCGGTCGATCTCGTAGGTCGTCAGCGCCACGCGGATCTCGGCCACCAGGTCCTTGGCAGCCGCGTAGTTGCCCTCGCGCACTGCTTTCACGTGCGCCGTGTCGAGCTCGCGGATGTCGGCCATGCAGCGCGCGTCGGTGGGCTCGAGCCCCGCGATGAAATAGTCGCGCACCAGCGCCTTCAGCTCGGCACGGTAGGCGGCGCGCGCCGCGCCGTCGACGGCGGGAGCGGCGGTATCGGAGCCGCCGCTCGTGGCCGTACCGCCGGTGCGCGGC
>DASYRF010000262.1:0-22347 GCA_036004705.1 Myxococcota bacterium | reverse complement strand
CCCTCCGGCAGCTCGCCGTGCGACGAGGGGCTGGTGTGCGCTGCCGACGCGGCCGGCGACGACGTCTGCCAGGTGCCGCTGGGCGGCTCCTGCGATCCGGGTGCCGACGAGAGCTTCTGCGTGGCGCCGGGGCAGTGCTTCGCGCAGGGGGACGGGGGCGTGTGCGGGCTCGGCGAGGGCGCGGCCTGCGACCCGGCCACCGCCGACGCGCAGTGCGGGCCGGGCCTCAGCTGCGCCGAGGTGACGGGCGGCGCGGATCCGTACGAGTGCTTCCCGCCCGTGCTGGTCGAAGGGCGCGTCTTCGACGCCGTCACCGACACGGGCATCGAGGGGGCGCAAGTCATCGCGCTCGACGACCTCGGCAGCGCCATCACCGACGTGGCCGTCAGCGCCGCCGACGGGACCTACACGCTGGAGGTCCCGGCGGCGCGCGACATGGATGGCGCTCCGCTGCCGCTGACGTTCACGTTGCGCGCCAGCGCCGCCGACTACCAGACGTTCCCTGGCGGTCTGCGCACGGCGCTGCCCCTGTACACGACCGACGCCGTGTCGATGGACGCGGGCTGGATCATCGCCACGCCGCCGACCGACATCGCGCTGGTGCCGCTGCCGGCGGGCGAGACCGGCAACCCCAGCATCTCCGGCACGGTGACGTCGATGACGCGCGTCGCCGGCGTGCTGGTCGTCGCCGAGTCGACCGCCGGCGCCGGCTACAGCGCGGTGAGCGCCGCCGACGGCAGCTACACGATCTTCAACGTGCCCGACGGCGACTACACGGTGCGCGGGTACGCCGCCGGCTTGCAGCTCGTGCCGGTGGACGTGACCGTCGCCGGCGCCGACCTCACCGGCGTGGACCTCGCCGACTCGACCGATCCGCTTGGCTCCATCTCGGGGAGCATCCAGATCGTGAACCCCGGCACGGGGACGGCGACGAGCGTCGTGCTGGTCGTCGCCTCGACGTTCGACGACACGTTCGTGCGCGGCGAGGTGCCCCCCGGGCTGCGGGCGCCGCTGACGGGCGCGCCGTCCATCACCGGCGCCTTCACCATCGACGGTGTGCCGGCTGGCGATTACGTCGTCCTCGCGGCCTTCGAGAACGACGACCTGGTGCGCGACCCCGACCCCAACATCGCCGGCACGCAGATCGTGACGGTGACGATGCCCGACCCGGTGGCGGGCACGACCGTGACGCTGGCCACGTCGTTCAAGGTGACCGGAGCGCTCGACGTCATCGGCCCGGGCGCCGACGGGCCCGAAGGGGTGACCGACCCGCCCACGTTCAGCTGGGTGGACGACGCGAGCGAGGACTATTATTCGATCGTCGTGTACGACTCCTACGGCAACCTCGCCTGGGAGGACCCCATGGTGCCGTCCTCGGCGGGCGCGGACGTGATGGTGACCTACGGCGGCCCGCCCCTGGAGGCGGGGCTGTACTACCAGTTCCGCGCGACCAGCTGGCGAACGCCGGGCGGAATGCCCGGCCCCATCTCCACGACCGAGGACTTGCGCGGGGTGTTTTTCCTGCAGTGACGCGCCTCAGGCGGCCGCCTGCCGGGCCGCGCTTTGGGCGTGGCCGCCCGACACGTGGGAGCGCATCGAGTCGTACATCGCCGCGCACTCCAACGCGAGCTTCAGCCACGCGCCGTGCGAGCCTTGCCTGGAGGCGCACACCCCGAGAGTTGACTCCGGCCGCCGCTCCCGCGGGAGTATCGGCCCCGTTTGCAGTGGTAGACTGGCGGCGCCCCATGACGAGCTCGCCAGCGCTTGCGCGCGACGCGTCGGTGCGTGCCCTGGTCTCGTCCGGGCGCCGCGCCGTCGTGACCGCCGCGATCGGCGCGGCCGCGGCCGCCGCCGCGGCGACGCTCGCGTTTGGCGCCGGCTGCACGTGCTTCGCCGCCCGCTCTGATCTCGGCACCTACGCCTGCGAAGGCCGAGGCGCCCCATGTCCGGACGGACGGGTCTGCGCCGCCGTCGCCGACCGTTGGTTCTGCGTGGTCGCCGCCACGGACGCCGGCTCGCCGGACGGGGCGGCTACGGACGGGGCCTCTCCCGACGGCGGCTGCGCCTGCGACGACGGCGACGCCTGCAACGGACTGGAGACTTGCGGCGCGGGCGGCACCTGCGTCCCGGGCGCGGCGGCCGCCGACGGAACGGCCTGCGACGACGGGCTCTTCTGCCAGATCGGCGACGCGTGCCTCGCGGGAGCGTGCGTCGCGGTGGCGTCGAATCCGTGCAGCGACGGGGAGGACTGCACGACCGACGGTTGCGACGAGGCCGCCGACGCGTGCACGCACGCGGCCGACCAGGAGGGCTTGCCGTGTTCCGCCGCCGGCGGCTGCCGCCTCGGGGGCACGTGCTCGGCCGCCGGAACGTGTGGTGCCGGCACGCTCGTGCCGCCGGACACGCTGTGCGACGACGGCGACGCCTGCACGTTCGGCGACGCGTGCGACGCGAGCGGCGCCTGCGTCCCGGCCGGCGTGGACGCCTGCGACGACGCGCAGTCCTGCACGATGGACGCCTGCGACCCGGTGCTCGGCTGCAGCCACGCCCCACTGGGAGACGGCACGCTGTGCGACGACGGCAACTTCTGCACGGAGGTGGATCGCTGCGCCGGCGGCAGCTGCAGCAACCTCACGCCGCGCGATTGCGCCGACGCGAATCCGTGCACCGTCGACTCGTGCAACGCCGCCGGCGGCCTTTGCGTGCACGACGCGGCCGGCGCCGACGGCCTCACCTGCGACGACGCCGATGCCTGCACCGGCAACGACGCCTGCGCCTCCGGCGTTTGCGCCGGCGATCCCGACGTCGACGGCGACACCTATCTGGCCTGCGTGAGCGACTGCGACGACTCCAATCCGGCGGTCAATCCTGGCGCCAGCGAGTCGACCGGCAACAGCGCCTGCATCGACGGGGCCGACAACGATTGCGACGGCCTCACCGACACGGTCGACCCCGGCTGCTCGTGGATGGGCTGCGACCAGATCGACTGCACCGCTTGCGGGGCGGGCGCATGCTGCACGGAGACCGGCGGCGGCGGCACCTGCCCGTCCGGCTGTTCCTGTGCGCTGTTCTGCGCCGGACCCTGCGCGAACCTCTGCCTCTCCAATTGTGCGATCGGTTGCAGCCCGAGCGCGAGCTGCAACACCACCTGTTCGTCCGGGACGTGCGACGTCGGCTGCGGGGCCGCTTCGTCGTGCACGACCACCTGCGACGCCGGTGCGGCCTGCCTGGTCGACTGCGGCGCCACCACCGGCGCCTGCACGCTCGCCTGCACGGGTGGCACGACGGTCTCGTGCCCCGGGACGACGGTGAAAGTCTGCCGGCGCGCCTGCCCCTGACGCGGCGTGCCCGGTTCCGCGGCGTTCTGGACAGGTCCGAGCGAAGCTGCCAGGCTCATCCGGGACGGAGGGACATGCGGGCGCAGACGTCCGGGATCCTGGTCGCGGCGCTCCTCCTCGCGGCGGGTGGGGGCGCCGCGTCGTGCTTCCATTGCGGCGGGACGCCGCCGCCGCCGTCCGCCGACGCGGGCGGGCCCGGATGGTCCGCGGAGTGCAGCGGCCTGTCGGACGCGGTGCTGGGCGCGTGGGCGTTGTCCCCGACCGACCTGTGGTTCGTCGGTGGCAGCAGCGCCGACGGGCGCTCCTCGGCGCTCCACTACGACGGGGCCGCCTGGACGATGTGGGCCGGGCTCGGCACGGCGCTCTTGCGCGACGCGTGGTCGTCGAGCCGCAACGATGTCTGGCTCGCGGGCGACGACACGACGCTGCTCCACTGGGACGGCGCCGTTTGGCAGCGGGCGTGCGTCGCGGGCGGCAGCGGCGACGTCGCGGCCGTCTGGGGCTCTGCGCCCGACGCCGGTTGGGCGGTGGGGCGTTCCACTGACCCCGCGGTGCCGGGCGCGCTGCTCCTCTACTGGGACGGCGCCACGTGGATCGCCGGTCTGGTGGACGGCGCGGCGCTTCCGGCGCTGAACGGGCTCTGGGGCGCCGCCGCCGACGACGTCTGGGCGGTGGGTGAGGACGGCGCCGTCGCGCGGTTCGACGGAAGCGTGTGGCGCGCGCAGCCGTCGCCCACGGCGGCGCCGCTCCACTCGGTGCACGGGCGTGCCGCCGACGACGTGTGGGCCGTCGGCGGCGACTCCGTGTCCGGCGGCGTAGTGCTTCACTTCGACGGCACGGCGTGGACGGTGGCCGACGCGGCGCCGCCCGCCGCGATCCTGCGCGCCGTCTGGGCGGAGCCGACCGGGACCACCGTCGTCGTCGGTGACGGAGGCTACGCTGCACGCTACACGGCGGCCGGCGCGGCGCGGATCGTCCTTGACGCCGGCACGGCGCGCGATCTCGCCTGCGTCTGCTCCGACGGCGCCGGGCTCTGGGCCGCGGGCGGCGACCCCGTGGCCGTCGTTCCGCCGCGCGGCGCGGTCGTCCACTTCGGCGCGCCGCCCGCCGTCGCGTGCGTTCCGGTCCCCGCCGTCGCCGAGGTCTGGGACTGCGACCCGCGGCCTCCGTGCGGCGCGCCCCCCGGCTCGGTGCCACCAGGCGGCGAATGCACGACGGGTACCGACTGCGAGTGCCAGGACGGCTACGAGTGCTGGTTCGTCACTTGCGGTCCGATGTGGGCGCCGTGTGCGTCGCAGAGCGCGAACCACTTCGTCTGCACGCGTTCTTGCGCCGACGACCTGGATTGTCTCGCGGACTTCGGCCTCGGCTCGTGCTGTGTGGTGCCGGGCCCGGAGGTCGTAACGGAAATATGCCATCCCGCCGATTGGCCGAACGCCGACGGCGACGTCTGCATGTAAAGCGCCCTTCGCTGCGTCTTGTGCGGTGGATCGACGTCGGGCCGCCATACGCTCTGCTGTCCGCGGCCGGTGCGCGGGCGCGCACGGGCGGCGGCGGTGTATCCTCAGGCGCGTGGAGGCGGCCCGCACGGACGATGGAGGCGACGTCGTCGTGGCGTTGCGCGACGTGATCGTCGTGCCGCCGGGCGCGGCGGCGGCGGCGGCGGGGGGCGGTCGCCGCATCCTCGACGGGCTTTCGCTGGAGGTGCGGCGGGGCGAGCGGCTGGTGCTGTTGGGGCGGAGCGGGTGCGGAAAGACGACGACGCTACGGCTGGTGAACCGGCTGGCGGAGCCGTCCGGCGGGGCGGTGCACGTGCTGGGGCGCGCCGCCACGGCCTGGGACCCGGTCGAGCTGCGGCGCCACGTCGGGTACGTGATCCAGGAGGCAGGGCTCATGCCGCACTGGAGCGTGGCGCGCAACGTGGCGCTGGTTCCGTCGCTGCTGGGCTGGGAGCAGGAGCGCGCCCGCGCGCGCGCCGACGAGCTGCTGGCGTTGGTGGGGCTCGATCCGGGCGTGTACGCGGCGCGCTTCCCGGCGGAGCTGAGCGGCGGACAGCGCCAGCGGGTCGGCATCGCCCGCGCGCTCGCCGCCGACCCGCCGCTCCTGCTCATGGACGAGCCGTTCGGCGCGCTGGACCCGATCACGCGTGCGGGGATGCAGCGCGAGTTCCGCGCGCTGGCGGAGCGGCTGGGGAAGACCGTCGTGATGGTCACGCACGACGTGCGCGAGGCGCTGCTGCTGGCCACGCGCATCGCGCTCCTGCGCGAGGGGCGGCTGGCGTTCCTGGGCGCCCCCGAGGCGCTGCTGGCGAGCGACGACGCGGAGGCGCGCGCGTTCACGGCGGAGCTGCGCTGATGGGCCTGGTCGAGCTCGTGGTGCGCGACCGCGGCGCGTTCACGGCGGAGCTGCGCTGATGGGCCTGGTCGAGTTCGTGGTGCGCAACCGCGCCGAGGTCGCGCAGCTCACCCTGCAGCACCTCTGGCTGTCCGCGGCGGCGACGGCCATCTCGGTCGGCGCCGGCGTCCCGCTGGGGGTGCTGCTCACGCGCCGCCCCGCGCTGCGACGAGGCGTGCTCGCTTTCGCCAACGTCGTCCAGACCATTCCCAGCCTGGCGCTCTTCGGCTTCCTGATCCCGCTGCCGTTCCTCGGCGGCGTGGGCGCGCGCACCGCCGTCGTGGCGCTTTCGCTCTACGCGCTCTTGCCCGTCCTGCGCGCCACGGTCGCGGGCATCGACGGGGTCGACCCCGCCGTGCGCGACGCCGGCCGCGGCATGGGCATGACCGACCGGCAGCTGCTGCTGCTGGTGGAGCTGCCGCTCGCCGCCGGCGTCATCCTGTCGGGCGTGCGCGTCGCCACCGTCCTCTCCATCGGGGTCACCACCATCGCCGCCGCCATCGGCGCGGGGGGCCTGGGCACCTACATCTTCCGCGGCGTCGCCATGGTGAACGACACCGTCATTCTCGCCGGCGCCGTCCCCGCCGCCGCGCTGGCCCTCGCCGCCGACTGGGGGCTCGGCCTCTTGCAGAACCGGCTCACCCGCCGCGTCGCCGCACCCGCCTCCGCTGCCGCCGCCGCCTCCGGCGACACCAGCGGCACCGGCGACGCCGGCGCCGGCGCTGGCGTGCCCGCGGGCTCCGCCGCCGCGGGCCTTGCCGGCGCGGCCCGGCGGCGCCGCCGCCGCGTACGCCGCCTCGCGGTCGCGGCCGCCCTGGTCGCGCTGGCCGGCACCGGCACCTGGCTCGTCTGGCGCGCCGCGCGCGCCCCCGCGCGCCGCGTCGTCATCGGGTCCAAAGCCTTCAGCGAGCAGGTCGTCCTCGCCGAGATCGTCGCGCAGGCCATCGAACGTCGCACCGACCTCACCGTCGAGCGCCGCCTTGGGCTCGGCGGCACGTCCATCTGCCAGGCCGCGCTCCTCGCCGGCGAGATCGACCTCTACGTCGAGTACACCGGCACCGCGCTCACTGCCGTGCTCGGGCTCGCTCCGGCTGGACTCAGCCCCGGCGACGTGCGCGCCGCCGTCGGCGGCGCCTACCGCACGCGCTTCGGCCTCGAATGGACCGCCCCCTTCGGCTTCGAGAACACCTTCGCGATGATCGTCCGCGCCGACACCGCGCGCGCCACGGGCGTGCGCCGCCTCTCCGACATCGCCCCGCACGCGCCCTCCTGGCGCGGCGGCTTCGGCTACGAGTTCACCGAGCGCCCCGACGGCCTCGCCGGCCTCGAGAGCGCCTACGCCTTCCATCTCGCGGGCCCTCCGTTGACCATGGACCTGTCGCTCACGTACCGCGCGCTCGCCGACGGCAAGGTCGACCTCATCGCCGGCAACTCGACGGACGGCGCCATCACCCAGCTCGGCCTGGTCGTCCTCGAAGACGACCGCCGTTATTTCCCGCCGTACGAAGCCGCCCCCGTCGTGCGCGCCGACACGCTCGCCCGCTACCCGGCGCTGCGTCCGGTCCTCGACGCCCTGGGCGGTAGCGTCAGCGAAGGCGAGATGCGCGCCATGAACCTGCGCGTCGACGCCGCCGGCGCCGATCCCAAGGTCGTCGCGCTCGACCACCTGCGCGCAAAGGGGCTATAGGGTCGCCCCATGCGCGCGCGCCTGGCGGCGTTCACTCTTGCCGCCGTTTGCGCGGCGGCGGTGGCCCGTGCGGCCACCCCTGCACCCGCGCCGGCGCCTGTGCCTGCGCCTGCGCCTGCAAGCGCGCCCTCCAGCGCGCCGGCGCCGGCCGCGGCGGCGCCGACGCTCAGCCTCTTCTACTTGGTCGACATCGGCGGCCGCTTCGACGCGTTCTCCTGCCGCGCCGCCGACGCTGGTGCGCCGCGTGCGCTCGACTTCGCCAACACCGTCGCGGCGCTCGAACGCGCCGCGGGCGAGGCGCGCGCCCGCGGCGAGCCCGACCCGTTGACGATCGTCGGCGGCGACGTCCTTTCTCCCGGCGCGTACGCCCGCGCCGTGCTGGCCCGCTCCGGGGGAGCCGCCGAGCTGGCGGGGCTCCTGGAGCGCGCCTCCGTCGACTTTCTCGCCCTCGGCAACCACGAGTTCGACGTGGAGAACGCCTTGCTCGGCGACTTCCTGGCCGCCGCAGAGGCGCGCGGCCTTCGCGCCCACCTCGCCAACGCCGACTGCGACGCCGCCGCCTCGCCCCTCTGCCGCTGGCTCGGCGACGACGGCGGCCGCGTCCCGCGTCGCTACCGGCTCTTCACGCGCGGCGGCGTCCGTGTCGCCGTGGTGGCCGTCCTCGACGAAGACCTCGCCCGCCGCGTCGCGCCCGGCCACGCCGCCGGCCTGAGCCTACGCGACCCGGCGCGCGCCGCCCGCGAGGTGATCCACGGGCTGCGCGCCCGCGGCGAGGCCGACGTCGTGGTGCTGGTCGCCCACGTGGAGCACAGCTCCACAGCCCCGCGCGACGTGCTGGAGCTCGTGCGCTCGCTCGCCGGCTTCGAGCAGCCCGACGTCGTCATCTCCAACGGCCTGCACGCGGACTATCGCGCCGCCGGGACCGTCGAGGTGATGCGCCTGTCGGAGGGCCTGCCGCCCATCGTGGGCACCGAGCCCTTCGGCGTGCGCCCCGGCGCGCTGCGCCTGCGCGTCGACCGACCCGCCGTCCCCGGCGTGCGCGCCGCGCTCACCGTGCTCTCCATCGGCGACGTCCCCGTGGATCCGGGCGCCGCGGCGCCGGATCTGCGCGCCCGCTTCGACGCCGACACCGCCGCGCACTGCGCCGTCGAGGGCGTGCCGCTCGGCCCCGGGCGCCTCGCCGCGCCCATGGACGCCGGCACCTTCTCCGCCTTCGTGCTGGAGGCGCTGCGTCGCGAGTCCCGCACCGAGGTGGCGCTCCTCAACGCCGGTGCCGTGGACGCCTCGTCGGCCTTCCCGCTCGCCGGCCACGTCTCGCTCGACGACCTTCGCCGCGCCATCCCCTTCGACGCCCGCGTCGTCGTCGCACGCGTGAAGGGCGACGAGCTGGAGCGCTTCCTCAAGCAGCGCTGGCGGCTGCGCGACGCCGGCGACAAGCGCGCCCTGCGCCTGGTCGGCGCCACCACCGCCGACGGCGTGACCTTCAAGATCAACGGCCGCGCGCTCGAGCCGGACGTCCCCTACAAGCTGGCCACCATCGACTTCGTCGCCTCCGGCGGCGACGACATCCTCGAAGGCTTTTCCGGCCCCAAGTGGCCCTGGAAGCCCTTCAAGCTGGACGGCGCGCCCGTTCTGCTGCGCGACCTGGTCGTGCGCTTCCTGCGCGACGACGTCCACCCGCGCCGCGGCGCCGCCTTCGCAGCGCTCGGCGTGCGCGAGTCTTTCGCCCCACTCGACGAGCGCTTCTTGTACGACGCGCGTGTCGACGCCAACGCCGGCCTGACCGACGTCACCATTCGCTCCTCGCTCAGCGCCGCGCGCGCCGCCGCCGCCCCGGCGCTCACGCGTGACCAGTTTACGTCGCTGTTCGCCGACGTCGCGCTCGCCCTCTACGCCAACTCGAGCGACCACGCGTTCGACTTCAACCTGCACTATGCGTTTGCGCTCTCCACGCCGGACGTATTCGACGTCGTCCCGGTCGTCAACACCGACGTGCTCACGTTCGAGGGCATCTACCGGCTGCGCTATTTCAAGAAGGCGCTGAGCCGCACCCTCCGGCGCGACCGGTGGTGGGTCCCCGAGCCCTACGCCGGGACGTTCGTGGAGACGGAGCTGATCCCTCCGCGCGACGCCGCCGGGCGCCCCGTCTTCCCGCCCGGCCGCACCGCCACCGCCACGGCCGGCTATCGCTTCCTCGTCGGCCCCAAGCTCGAGTTCAAGATCGGCGCGGGGCTGAAGTCCTCGGGCGCGGGCTTTTCGATCGACCCGCCGGTGTTCGTGGGCGAGCTCGGCTTCCGCCTGAAGAAAGACAAGCTCGGCGCGCCCGGCGGCGTGCCCATCTACCTCACCGCCGACGCGACGCTGTACAGCGGCCAGCGCTTCGAGAACCTCGCCACGCTCGTGGAGACGGAGCTGCGGGCCAAGGCCGTGTTGGAGCTCGCGCTCGGCTTCAACCTCTACTTCACGCTGACGCAGACGGTGTACGGGCTCGGCATCTACGACCCGCGCGCCGAGCCACTGCGCGACCGCGACCCGCGCCTGCTGCGCGCCCCCACCGGCCATTGGACCGTGGGTTGGGCCACCGACACGCTCGCCGCCATCCGCGTCGACCTCGACTTCCGTTTTCTCAACTACGATTGAGGCCAGGCACTGCGCAGGCGTCGCGTCGGTCTCGGCGCCGCCGGCCGCGCGCCCTCGTCCATCACCGCCAGCGCCGCTCCCGGAGGCGACCGAGGCAAGTCGCCGGGCTTGTACGGCAGGACGCGACGGTCTAAGAAGGGCGCGTGCCCGACCTGCCCGTGCTCGAGCTGCACCACGACCCGGCGCCGCGGCCGCGCAAGAAGGGTCCGTCGGCGTACGACCTCGCCAAGATCGCCTTCTTCTTCTTCGGCTTTCCCAAGAACGCGTTCGGGTCGATCGACGTCACCAACCGCTGCAACCTGCGCTGCCGCCACTGCTACTACTACGCGCCGCCCGAGGAGGAGCTGCCGGACGAGCTGGCGGCCGACGCCTGGGTCGCGCGCCTGGAGGCGTTGCGCCGCCAGAACCCTTTCTGGGAGTTCCCGTTCTTCAACTGCAGCTGGGTGGGCGGTGACCCGCTCATCCGCAAGGGCATCATCGAGCGCTGCAAGAAGTTCTTCCGCTACAACACGGTCGTGACCAACGGCACCATCCCGCTGCCCGACTGGCCGGACGTGAACTGGTACGTGTCGATCGACGGCGACGAGGAGCTGCACGAGCAGATACGCGACCCGCAGCGCCACTTCCGCCGCAACGGCGGCGCCGGCATCCATGCGCGCATCAAGAACAACCTCGAGCGCAGCAAGCACCTCGGCATCACCATCACTTACTGCATCAACCGCGAGAACGTCCGCTGCATCGAGAAGGTGGTGAAGGAGTGGTACGAGGCGGGCGCCAAACACGTGACGTTCGACTTCTTCACGCCGGTCGAAGGGCTCGACGACGGGCTCTGGCTGGACTTCGCCGAGCGCGACCGCGTCATCGACAAGCTCATCGCGCTGCGGCGCGTCTACGGCGACTTCTTCGTGCTCCCGGAGCGCGCCTTCCGGCTGATGCGCTCGGCCACCGCACGTGACGTCACGGACAATTGCCTCTTGCGCACGAAGTCGTTCGCGCTCGACGCCGCCGGGCAGCCGAAGGGCAAGTGCGTGATGGGCGACACGGCCGACTGCGATCGCTGTGGCTGCGTGGTGCCGTTCTACCTGCGCTCGCTGACCGACCGCACGCTCATCTTGCGCGACCTGGGCGCGTCGGCGGTGAACGGCGGGCAGCGGCTGCTGGCTCAGATCGGCCTGACGGATCCTACGGCCGCCGCGGGCGGGGGGGACGGCGGCGCTACGGCACGCTGAACGTGCGCGGCGCGGCGGGGCGGAACGGGCCGTCGTAGGATAGAAGCGAGTCCCTCGTGTGCCGACGCGGCCGCACCCCGGCGGCGAGGTGCGGCGCGTCGCGCCACCTCAGAACACCGAGACCGTGAGCTCCACGTTGCCGCACGTCCACGACGCGCCGGTGCCGGCGTCCACGTAGTCGGACTCGTCGGCGATGATGTAGTACGTGCCGGCCGCGAGCATGAGGTCGAGGTGAGCGTGGCGCGGCTGGCCGCCAGTGTCGTCGTTGCAGGCGAGCTGCGAGGCGGCGGTGGTGGAGGAACACGCGCTGCGCACGTAGAGGACGGTGTCGATGGGCACCGTTCCGTCGTTGTCCCAGAAGTCCAGCGTCACGCTCGCGGCGAAGGCGAGGTCGAGGCGGTAGACGAGGTCGCCGCCGTTGCCCGCACCGGTGCAGTCCGAGAGGGCCGGTGCCGACGAGTCGTTGCCGGCGGTGCAGGTGTTGCGGTCGTCGATCAACGTGAAGCTGGCCGAGCCGTCGAGCACGAATGGGTCGGCGCACGTGCCGGTGCCGCTGGGCGGCGGCGGCGGCGGCGCGGCGCAGCTCGCCGACAGCGTGAAAGAGCCCATCGACCCGCCGAACCCTTCGACGATGACGTAATAAGGCTGTCCGGCGAGGGCAGTGACGGGGCCGACGTTCTCGGCGGTCAGCCCGCCGCTGTACGAGAAGTCGATGCACGTGCTGGGGTCGCACGGGGGCGGGCCGGTCAATAGCCCGAGGTCCAGGTCGGCGCTCAGGCCGGTGAGGTTGAACGTGACGGTCTGATCCACGGGCGTGACGAACGTATAGGCGACCTCAGGGCCGGACTCGCCGATGAAACCAGGGCAGCCCGAGTAGCTGGAGGTGACCGACGTCGATCCCACCATGGAGTTCGTTCCCATCACCACGTCGCCGCAGGTGAAGGTCCCGACGTCCGCGCCGCACGCCGAGATGATTTGGCAGGACGAGTCGCAGGTGCCGGGGGCGGGCGGGTCGCAGCTCTCGCCCGGGTCCACCATGCCGTTGCCGCAGCTCCCCATGCACGGGCCGCAGTCCCCGGGGCAGGTCGCGCACGTCTCGCCGAAGCTGCTCTGGCAGAGGCCGTTGCCACAACAGGCGCCGCAGTCGGCGGGGCAGGTGGCGCAGGTCTCGCCGGCGCCGCACGCGCCGTTGGGGCACGAGACGGGGCAGGCGCTGCAGTCGCCCGGGCAGGTCGAGCAGGTCTCGCCGAGCGCGGCGTCGCACACGGCGTTGCCGCAGCACGTGCCGCAGTCGCCCGCGCAAGTGGAGCAGCTCTCGCCGAGGCCGGGCTCGCAGGCACCGTTGCCGCAGCAGGCACCGCAGTCGGCCGGGCACGTCGAGCAGGTCTCGCCGAGCGTGGGCTGGCAGGTGCCGTTGGGGCACGGGTCGGGGCAGGCGCCGCAGTCCACCGCGCACGTCGTGCAGTTCTCGCCGAGGCCGTCCTGGCAAGCGCCGTTGCCGCAGCAGGAGCCGCAGTCCACGGCGCAGCTCTGGCAGTCCTCGGTGGGTGCGCCGGCGCAGAGCCCGTCGCCGCACGGGTCGGGACAGTCGCCGCAGTCGGCGGGGCAGCTCGCGCACGTTTCGGCCGCGCCGCACACGCCGTTCCCGCAGTCGAAGCCGGCGTCGGTGCCGGGCACGACGCCGGAGTCGGTGCCGGGCCCGCCGCCCGAGTCGGTGGCGACGCCGCCGCCGGAGTCGGCGCCGGTCGGCGGCGGCTCACACGTCAGCGTGGTCGGCACGCAATACAGCCCCGGGTCGCAGTCCGAGTTCACGCGGCAGTTTTCGCCGACGCCCCCGCCTGCGCAGCGGCATCCCGGCGCCGCCGCGACGATCGCTGCCGTCAGCGCGGCGGCCCGGGCCGCGCCCACCCAACCGAGTCTGTGCATGCCCGCATTCTAGAAGACACCGGCGCGCGCCGATAGTGCACGCCGGGGCGCTGGTCCGGGGGCGGAGGCGGGAGACGCGGCTTCGCCGCGCCGCCGACGGGGTCCGGGGGCATCGGAGCACGGCGTACTCGCCGCGCGGACGGGCCCCGGGGCTTAATCGAACTCGAGGATCTTGTTGCGGCGCTTCGTCATGGCCGAGTCGCCGGGCTTGGGGGCGTTCGTGGCGGGCGCTGGCGCCTTGGGCTGGGCGCGCGCGCCCGCAGGGGCGGCGGGGGTGGCGGGGCGCGTGGGCTCGGGGCGCGGGGGGGCGGCGGCGGCCGGCGCAGCGGCGGGCTCGGCGTCTCGCCGCTGGCGGCCACGCGCCGGCGCGATGGGCGCGGCCGCCGGGGCGGCGGCCGAGGCGGCGGTACCGCTGCCGGACGCAGCGCCCTCCTCGGCGGTCGCGCCGGCCGCGCGCACTCCGGCGGCGCTGAGCACGTACTCAGCCCCGCCGATTCGCAGCCGCACCTCGTTGCCCTCGAGATGCAGGTACTCCAGCTCAGGATGGTCGAGCTCGTGCTTGAGCACGCGCACCACTTCGGCGAACGGCGTCTCGGGGCCGAGGCCGGCAAGGCCCGTGCCGCCCGGCGCGGCCTCGGCGGCGGCGGACGTACGCTCCACGATGTAATGGCGGACCAGGTAGCCGAGCAGGTCGACCAGCTCGTCGCGCGAATGCCGTCCGATGTTGCCGGCGATCCGCTCCGCGAACTCGCGTGCCGCGCGTTCGGACATCTCTCCACTCCTTGAATCCAGGTCGATGAAATGCTCGCTGCCGGGAGCGACCTCGGGCCCGCCGAAGTCGGTGCCTTCCAGATCGACCTGCAGCAGGCGTGCGCCGGTGAGCACGGCGTCGCGCAGGTTGGCGCCGGCGAGCGAGCAGTTCAACAGCAGCGCGTCCTGGAAGAGCGCGCCCTGCAGGTTGACGCCGGTCAGGTCGCAGTCGACGAGCACCGCGCCGGTGAAGTCGGCCTTGATGAGGCCGGCCGTGAGCATGTGGCCGGGGTCGAACGCGCAACGCACGAGCCGCGTGCCGGCGAGGTCGGCGCCGTACATGTCGGAGTCGACGAAGCGCACGCTGGAGAGGTGCGCCCCGCGCGCGCGGCAGCGCATCAGCGGCGTGGTGCGGAACTCCACCTGGCGCAGGTCGGCGCCGCTGAGGTTGATCTCCATCGCTTCGCAGTTCTGGAAGACGGCGCGCTGCAGACGCGCCTCGATGAATCCGGAGGCGCGCAGCCGAACGCCCAGGAACGCCACCGAGCGGAACAGCGCGCCGCGGAAGATGGTCCCCTCCGCCGTGACGTACTCCATGCGCCCGCCGGTGAGGTTGATGCCGCCGAGGTCGATGCCGCTGAGGTCGGCGCGGCGGATGAGCGCGCCGGTGAAGTTGCCACCCGAGCCTACGATGTCGAGCACTTCCCCGCGGCTCTGGACGACGTCGAGCATCCCGCTCACACGTAACGCGCCGCGCGGCGTGGCGTCAACTGGCGGGCGGGCGGGGGCGGCAGGCCGGCAGGCTACTTCCCGAAGAAAACCGTGAGGTCGACCGCGCCCCAGGCATTGATGTTGCTGGAGGAGTTGCGCGTGGTCACGCCGGCGTTGTCGTCGATGTCGACGGTGCGCATCCATTGCACGCCGCCGCTGGCGCCGACCCCGAAGTTCGGGGCGACCAGCGCGCGGAAGCCGAGCCCGCCCAAGAGCCCGTAGGCCGGCGCCGAGTCCTTCGTGCGCGTGTCGGTCATGCCCGTGTCCACGCGCGACACCGTCCAGATGACGCCGGCCTCGCCGCCGACCATGAGGAACACGTTCACCGCGCCGCGCGACACGAGCGTCCACTCCACCTCGGGGATGGCGAGGAGCGAGTTGGTCGCGTCGGAGGTGATGAAGGTCATGCCGCCGCTGTCGGTGGACGAGCGCGACACGAAGCGCAGGAAGCTCACCAGCACGCGCAGGTGCAACGGCCCGACGTGGTAGCCGGGCGCGAAGCCCATGGACAACGGCAGCCCCAGCACGACGGGCGCGCCGAGTCCGGTGAGCACGAGCGCACCGCCCACGCCGCCCGACGCCTGTATGCCGAACGTCAGCCCGTCCGGCGCCTCGCCCGCGTCCGCCGTGCGCGGGGGATCGGCCGTCGTGGCGGCCGGCGGCGGGGGAGCCGGCACCGGCGTCGCCCCTTCGCCGCCCACGGGCTCGTCAGCGCGCGCCACCCCGAGGCCGGCGCTCGAGACCGCGAGCGCACTTGCCACCACCAGCACCGCTGCAGTGTTCTTCATGGCTCCTCCTGTTCGGATCGGTCGCCGGCCTTGGTCCGCGCGGGCCCGCCGCACCAGCCTGTGCCGCCGCCGGGCTCCGCAACGCAGCCGCGGCCGCAGCCCCGGGACCGTTCCGTGGTTGGGGGCAGGATCGCGCGCCCCCGGCCTGGCTGCAAGTAGGCCGGCGCGGCGATCCTTGACAGGCGTGCTGCCGGGGGTAAGTGTACGGGTCATGCGTGGTGGTGTGCGGCGCGTTTGGATGGGCCTGGCGCTGGCGACGTTGCTCGCCGCCGGTGCGCTGGTGCCGCACGTGCACGCGCCCTCCGGCCTCGCGCCCGCGGCGGCCGACATCTGCCTCGCCTGCAGCGCCGGCGTTCACTTCGCCGACGCGCCGGCGCCGGTCCACGCGGTCGCGGGCCCCGCGCCGCTCGTCGAGCCGCTCGCGCCGCGCGCGACGCACGGCCCCTTCCCCGGCCACCGCCCCGCGCCGCAATCGCGCGGACCGCCGCGCGCAGTCTGAGAAACCGGCTGGCCGAGCCGCGGCGCGCTCCTCGTGGAACGCCCGCGGCGCGGCTCCGTCCAATTCTCGGACGCGGCGCGGCCACGGCCCGCCGCAGCGGAACGGGTGAGCCATGCAAGAATCGTCTGCCGACCGGCGCCGGACGCGCCGGAGAATCGCGGCGCGCCCTGCGGCGCGCGCCCTGCGCGGTGCCTGCGGCGCCGCCGCCGTGCTGGCCGCCGCCGCCGGACTGGCCGCGCTGGCGCCCGGCGCGTCCTCGTGGTCGCCGGTGCGGACCGCGCGCGCGGCGTCGCCGGCGCTGAACGTCGTCACCACCACGGAGGGGCTGGCCGCGCTGGCGCGCGCGGTCGGCGGGACGCGCGTGGCGGTGTCGCCGCTGTCGCGCGGCTACTCCGACCCGCATTTCGTCGACGCCAAGCCCACCCTGGCGCTGCTGCTTGCGCGCGCCAATCTGCTCGTGCACGTCGGCCTGGAGCTGGAGTCGGGCTGGCTGCCGCCGCTCATGCTGGCGTCGCGCAACGCGTCGATCTCGGTGGGGGCCACCGGCAACCTCGAAGCCGCGTCGCTCGTCGCCGTGGGCGATATCCCGACGCTGCCGGCAGCGGAGCTGCGCAAGATGGGCGACCTCCACCCGCGCGGCAACCCGCACTTCCTCTCGTCGCCCGTCGAGGCGCGCAAGGTGGCGCAGGGCATCGCCGCGCGCCTGGGCGTGCTCGATCCCGCCGGCGCCTCGACCTACAACGCCAACCTCGCCGCCTTCCTCGGCGTGCTCGACGCCAAGGAGAAGACGTGGCGTGCCGCGCTCGCCGCGGTGGCCGGGCGTACCGTCGTCGCCTACCACCAGTCGTGGAACTATTTCGTGCGCTGGGCGGGTTTGTCGCTGGTGGGCTACATCGAGCCGCGCCCGGGCATCCCCCCGTCGCCGTCGCACCTGGCGGCGCTGGTTGCCGCCATGAAGACGGCCGGCACGCATGCCATCGTGATGGAGAACTGGTACCCCACGAAGGTGCCCGAGGTGGTGGCGGCGCGGTCGGGGGCGAAGCTCCTGGTCCTGCCGGGCGACGTCGGCGGCGAGCCGCCGCTCGCCGACTATCCGGCCTTCATCGACCGCCTGGTCTCGGCGGTCGTGGGTGCGCTGCGATGACCGCCCCTTCGCCGAAGCGTCCCGACGTGCCCGGGGTCGCCGAGTCGCCGGCGGCGCGCCCCTCGCCGCACCGAGCGCTGGTCACGCTCGAACGGGTGGAGATCGGCTACGGGCGGACGTCGCTGTTCCAGCCGCTCGACATCGCCTTGCAGGAGGGTGATTTCTGGGGCGTGGTGGGACCGAACGGCGCCGGCAAGACGACGCTCCTGCGCACGCTTCTGGGGGCGCTGCCGGCGGTGAAGGGCAGGGTGCGCTACGCCGAGCCGCGCCCGCGCTTCGGCTACGTGCCGCAGCAGCGCGAGGTGGCCGAGCAGTTCCCCGTGACCGTGCGCGACGTGGTGCGCATGGGGCGCGCGGCGCGCCTCGGGCCGCTGCGCTGGCTGGGCAAGCAGGACCACCACGACGTGGAGGAGGCCATCGGCGAAGTGGGGCTGGCGCACCTGGCGGATCGGCTCTTCGGACGGCTGAGCGGCGGCGAGAAGCAGCGCGCGCTCATCGCGCGGGCCATCGCCTCGCGCCCGGACGTGCTGGTGCTGGACGAGCCCACCGCGGCCACGGACGTCGCCGGCGGCGAGCGGATCATGACGCTGGTGGGCCACCTCCACCGGGCGCACAACCTGACGGTGGTGCTGGTCAGCCACGACTTGGGGCTCGTGGCGCGGCGCGCGCGCCACGTCGTGCTGCTCGACAAGGAGCGGTCGCGGCTGTGGACGGGCCCGGTCAAGGACCTGCTGGCCGAAGGGCGGCTCGCCGAGGCGTTCGGCGCGCCGCTCGACTTGCGTGAGGTGTCGGGGAGCGTGGTGCTCGTCCCGCAGCGTTCGCCCTCGTCGGCGGATCACGACTAGCCATGCCGACCGCGCCGCCGATCGAGGTCGCCACCGACCTCATTCCGCCGTTCTTCAGCGCCGACGCCTACTCCATCTGGGGGCCGGCGGTGCTGGCCAACCTCGTCGCCGCCGTGATGCTGGGCGTTCTCGGAGTCTACGTCGTGCTGCGGCGTGTGGTCTTCGTCAGCGCTGCGCTGTCGCAGATATCCACCGTGGGCGTGGCGCTCGGCTTCTACCTCGGCGCGTTCGTGGCGCTGCCGGTGGACGGGCCGCCCGGCTTCTACCACACGGTCCTGGCCAACCCGGTGGTGCTGTCGTTCGCGCTCGTGGCGGTGGGCGCGCTGGCGCTGGCGTTCGAGCCGCGGCGCTCGCACTTGGGGCGCGACGCGCGCGTGGGCGCGGTGTTCGTCGCGTCAGGCGCGGCCGTGGTGCTGCTGCTGGCGTCGCCGCGCGTCGTCGCCGACCGCCACGAGGTGGAGGCCCTCCTCTTCGGCGAGGCGATGGCGGTGGCCCAGCCCGAGCTGATCGCGCTGTGCGTGGCCGCCGGCACCATCCTGCTGGTGCACGCGCTCTTCTACAAGGAGTTCCTGTTCGTGTCGCTCGATCGCCCGACCGCGCAGGCGACCGGACTGGCGGCAGGGCGCTGGGACGCCGTACTGATGCTGACGCTGGCGGCCGCCATCTCGGTGGCGACGCGCGCCATCGGCCCCGTGGCCGTCTTCGGCTACCTGGTCCTGCCGTCGACCGCGGCGCTGCTGGTGGCGCGGCGCATGTGGTCGGCCTTCCTGCTGGCGATGCTGTTCGGCGCCCTGTCGGCGGGCCTGGGCTACTACGTCTCGTGGGTTTACGACCTGCCCACCAAGTCGACGGGCGTGGCCGTCGCCGCCGTTCTCATCGCGCTCGGCTGGCTCGTGCGCCGCTTCCGTCCGGAGTGACGCGACGCAAGCTTGCCCGGCGCCGCCCGTCGCCGTACGTCCGCGGGTCTCGGCCGAAGGGTCGGTTGCCCCTGCAAATCGCGGCGCCCGTCGCCGTGCGCGCGCGGGTCTTCGCGGAAGGCGCGGGTTGACCCTGCGAGGCGCGGCGCCTACCGTGGCGTCGCTCGCGCCTTGTTGCGCGGGTCACGGAGGGTCCATGGCCGAGACCGCCACGAAGCTCGCGGTGCCCGCGGCGCCTGAAATCAGTGAGCTGGCCGCCGAGCGCCTGCGCCGCAAGCAGCGCCTGGCAGCGGCGCTGCGCCTCTTCGCGCGGTTCGCCTTCGACGAGGGCGTGGCCGGCCACTTGACGGTGCGCGACCCGGAGCGCGCCGACCGGTTCTGGGTGAACCCCTTCGGCATGTACTTCGGTCACATTCGCGTGTCGGACCTCATCGAGGTGGACCACGAGGGCACAGTCGTGGAGGGCTCGCAGCCGGTGAACGCCGCCGCCTTCGCGATCCATTCGCGCGTCCATGCCGCGCGCCCCGACGTGATGGCCGCGTGCCACTCGCACTCGCTCCATGGCAAGAGCTGGTCGGCGCTGGGACGCCTGCTGGATCCCCTGACCCAGGACGCGTGCGCGTTCTACGAGGACCACGCCGTGTTCCAGGATTTCACCGGCGTGGTGCTCGACCTGGAGGAAGGGCGCCGCATCGCCGAGGCGCTCGGTCCGCACAAGGCCGTCATCCTGCGGAACCACGGCTTGCTCACCGTGGGGCAGACGATCGAAGAAGCCGCGTGGTGGTTCATCACGATGGAGCGCACGTGCCAGGCGCAGCTGATGGCCGAGGCGGCCGGCACGCCCGTGCACATCACGCCCGAGAGCGCGCGGGCGACCCGCGACGTCGTCGGCACGCCTCTCGCCGGGTGGTTCAGCTTCCAGCCCCTGTACGAGCGTATCGTCCGCGACGAGCCCGACCTGCTGGAGTAGGCGCGCCGCGACGGCCGCCGCGGCGCCCACCCGCTCCCCGAGACGTCGGCCGGCGCGCCGCCGATTCAGTCGCCGGTCGGCACGATCCCGGCGCCCTCGACCATGAGGATGACGGCGCGCTCGGGCGCGCGCGTGCGGTGCACGACGCCCTTTGGCACGACGAAACCCTGGCGCGGGGCGAGCTCTACGGCGCGGTCTTCGAGGTCCACGAAGAAGCGGCCTTCGACGACGTAGAAGAACTCGTCGAGGTCGTCGTGCTTGTGCCAGTGATACTCGCCCTGCACGACGCCCAAGCGCACGACCGAGTCGTTCACGCGGCAGAGCGTCTGGTTGTACCAGCGGTCGGTGCACGCCTCGACGAGCGCCGGGACGTCCACCACCGCCAGGGCGTCAAACCGCACGTCGAGATGCGTGGCATACGGGGAGGTTTCGACCATGGCCGATGCTACCGCGCCGGGCCGGCGGTCGTCAGCTTCACGCGAGACCGCCTCCCGTCGCCGGTGGCTGCAGCGCGGCAGCGCCCGCAGGCCACCGAGCACCGCCAGCATCGCTCCCGTCGAACGCGTTCGTATCGTGTCTTCTCCGAGCGGCCAGCTCTCGCCGCCGTCTAGCACTCCGAACCGGGACGGCGTGCCGAACCGTACGGCCGCCACCACACCCGCGCCGGTGCGGCACGGTGTGGGCCACGTCGAGCTAGTCGCCGCGAAACGTTCGGGAGCCCGCGAGATCGACGGGTGCGCTTCACAAGCGCCCGAGGGGGCGCGCCACCGGCGCCCCGGAGGTGAACGTCACCACCACGTCGTCCATCAGCAGATCGAGGACGCCGTCCCGGTCGAAGTCGGCGACGTCGAAGTTGCGCGGGAGCGAGAGATCGAGGCCGCCGACGTAGCCGCCCTCGAGCTCGTAGCGGAGCGGGTAGCGGACCTTGGTGCGGCTCGCCGTGACGGCCAGGCGGTAGCAGCAGTGCGCGCCGCCGCTGAACGTCACCTCGATGGGGTCGGGCAGGGCGTCGCCGTCGAGGTCGCTGCGCGTGGCCCAGTCGGGGGGCGGGCGCAGCGCGGCGCTCAGCGCGGCAGCGGGGTAGCGTGTGCCGTGGAAGACGAGCGTGTCGGCGTCGAGGCGCCAGGTGTCGGCGTCCGCGGTGGCGATGCGGCCGAAGGAGCCGCTCGCGGGATCGACGACGACCAGATCGACCGGGCCGGCGATGAAGCGCTCGATCACCAGCAGCTCCCCGAGGCAGCGAACCGCCCGCACGCTCGGCCAGCGAAGCTTCGTCGCGCCGGAGACGAGCCACACCCAGGCATGGGTGTTGGCGGCCTCGTCGAAAAGGGCCACCGCATGGGCGGTGGCATCAACGCGCCACCGGCCGCAGCGGCCGGCCTCGCGCAACGCGCCGTGGTTGTGCGCCCGGTAGCCGAGGATCGCGAACGGGGATCCCGGCGGGCGGGGAGCGTAGCCGAGATCGGCCGGTGGATCGCCCGCGTCGAGCGCGCGTGCCGTGCGGGCGTAACGCGGATCGCGCAGCAAGACCGCCTGGGTCGGGGGCAGGATCGGCGGTCCCGACCCCCACGACGGGCGGACGCGTCGAACGTCGGCGAACGGCGCGGCGGCTGGGCGCGGCGCGCCCTGGAAAGCGTCGAGGAGCCAGCGGAAGGAGCCGTCCAGCGGTGCGACCGCGTCGCGCGTCGCGCCGGCCGGTTCGTCGTCGAGCGTCCGGATGGCCGCGTCGCCGTACAGCAGGCCGGCCATTCCCACCGCCAGCGGCGTGGGTGCGGCCGCCGCCGGCGTGACGGGCGCGGCTTCGAGGAGCTCGCCGAACGACCCGAACGTGTCGACGGCGACGATCGCGTGCCCGCAGCCGGGACGGACGTCGAGGTGAGTGCCCCCGAAGCCGCTGCCGCCGTGGTAGGTCGCCTTCCAGCAGTCGACCCGCCCGTCGTGGTCGACGTCGGCGCGACCAGAGCCAGGCCCGCCGCTGGCGGGGGCCGCTTTCTCGAGCGCGCCGCTGGGGGCGGCGACGAGGGCGGCGGCCGCCGTTCCAAGCGCCGCCACAACCGCGTATCGGGTGACTCGACTCGCTTGCATGAGTCGACCATGTCCCACTACGGCATCAGGCGCACGACAAGGTCGGGATCGAGGAGGTACCCGTCGTCGCGCGTCAGCAGGCCGTCGCCCAGGCCGAGCGCGCGCAGGGCGCGGATGGTCGTGTACACCCGGGCGAGACCGGCGTGGTGGAGCATCCGCTCGCCTGGCCAGGCGGACTCGATGAGGGTTTCGCCGTCGAGACCCTTTCCGGGGGTCGAGAGACGGGCGCGCGTTAGCGCGAGCAGGACCAGCCGCGTGGAGCGCCGGCGCGCGAGGTCGATGCGGCCGCGGCCGGGGATGAGAACCCACCGCGCGTCGGGGCCGACCTCGAGCGGGCCGGCCGGCGCGCCGGCGGCGGCCCGGG
>DASYRF010000261.1:0-7763 GCA_036004705.1 Myxococcota bacterium | reverse complement strand
CGCCGCCCCCGCCGCCGCCGCCAGCGCCGCCCTGCAGCCCGCCCTTGGGATCGCCGCCGCCCCCGCGGCCGCCACCGACGCCGCCCACCGCGCTACCCGCGCTCCCGCCGCCGCCCGCATCGCGCCGCGCATGTTAGCATGCGTCTCATGCCGCGGACGTACCGCGCGGCGGTGCTGCCCGCCCCCGGCGCGCCGCTGCGTCTCGAAGAGCGTCCCGCGCCCGACCTCGCTCCTGGCGCCGTCCTTCTCCACGTCCTGCTCAGCGAAGTCTGCGGCACCGACGTGCACCTGCGTCACGGGCGCCTCGCCGGCGTCCCCTACCCGCTCATCCCCGGCCACGTCTCGGTCGGCACCGTCGCGGCGCTGCGCGGCGAAGCGCGCGACGTGGACGGCGTCGCGTTCCGCGAGGGCGACGTCGCCGCTTTTCTCGACGTGCACGGCACGTGTGGCGCCTGCCACGCCTGCCTGGTCGACAAAGAGACGACGCGCTGCCCGCACCGCCGCGTCTACGGCATCACCTTTCCCGGCGACGGCGGCCTGCACGGCGGCTGGGCCGAGGCGATGCATCTTCTGCCCGGGACGAAGCTCCTGCGCCTGCCCGACGGCCTTCCGCCCGAGACCTACATGGCCGGTGGCTGCGGGCTCAACACCGCCTTCCACGCCGTGGAGCGTGCCGCGCTGCGGCTCGGCGACGCCGTCGTGGTCCTCGGCGCCGGCGCGGTCGGGCAGTCCGCCGTCGCTTTCGCCGCGCTCTGTGGCGCGGACCCCGTCGTGGCCGTCGGCGCGCCCGACGAGCGCCTGGCCACCGCGCGCCGCATGGGCGCCACGCACACGCTGTCGATCGAAGCCCTCTCCCCCGGCGAGCGCCTCGACGCCGTGCGCGCGCTGACGCACGGCCGCGGCGCCGACGCCGTGATCGAGGCCGCCGGGGCCCCCGAGGCCGTCGTGCAAGGCGCCGCGCTATGCCGCGACGGTGGCACCCTCGTGGTCGCCGGCCAGTACACCGACAACGGCCCCGCCCTCTGGCCCGTCCACGAGCTCCTGAACCGCAAGCACCTCACCGTGCGCGCCGTCTGGGGCAGCGACTTCTCGCACTTCTACAAGTCCATCGGCGTTCTGGCGCGCCACCACGCCCGCATCCCCTGGAGGGACCTCGTCACCGCCCGCTACCCCCTCGACCAATGCGACGCCGCCCTCGACGCCGTCGAGCGCCGCACCGCCCTCAAAGCCCTCATCGCCCCCTGAGGGCCGCGTCGGTGTCGGCGCCGATGTCGGCGCCGGCGTGGCGCCGGCTGCGGTCGCGGTTGCGGACGGGTGCGGGCGTTGACGCACGAGGTGGCGGCGCGTAGCGTGGAAGCGTGAATCGAGGCGCCGGCGTGCGCTAACGGCGTCCGAGGAGCGCGATGCGCGCCGTGCAACCAACCCTTCTCGCAACGCTTGTCGCCGCGACCCTCGTGGCGGGCTGCTACTCGGTTCGGGCGATCCGACCGGAATCGGTGGTCGGGCTGGGGGATAGCTCACCGCGACGACTTGAATCGCTCGACGGTACGACGGTGACGGTCGAGCGCCGGGACACGCTGGTGTTGAAGCACGGACCCAAATCGGAAAAGGTCCCTGCGTCGGCCGCGACGTTTCGAACCGCAACGTCCGAGCTGCTGGTAACGAACCCCGCGGGCAGGACGAGGGCGATCCCCGTCGCAGACCTGACGCGCGTGGTCCTGCATCGATCGAAGAGGGTACGCATCCACCGCGATGTCTGGATGGCGGGAGGGATAGTCGTGTGGCTGGCCTCGTGCGTGGCCTTCGGCTACGTGTTCTGCCGCGGCGAGGCGACCGACTGCCAGTTCTGACGGGCACCGCGCAGGAGCGGCGGCGGTCAGCGGCTGGGCGCTACAGCGCGAGCTCCAGGCCAAGCGACGCCTCGACACTGGGACGCCAGCTGTAGATGGGGCGGAGCGGGAGGCCGGCCGCCACGACGGCGTCCGCGCGCAAGCGCAACCAACGGGTCAACGCCACGCCGAGCCCCGCGCCCACGTAGTGCGAAAGCGTCACGACGCTATCGTCGCTGCGTCCAGTGAAGCCGCCGTACGTGGGGTCGTAGCTGGAGAAGTAGGTTTGCGTCGCGCTCCAGTACAGCGCCAGTCCCGCCTGCAGCATCGGGTGCCACGCGGAGCCGCGGCGGGCGAGGTCGATGCTCACGCCGCCGCCGAAGCTGCCGGCGAGCAGGCTGGCGGGCCCGACGTAGCTGTACTCCGAGCTGTAAGCCGACGACAAGCTGGACTCGGCCCGCACGCCCACCGTCGGAACGTGGCCGCGCAACGTCAGGCCGAAGCGCCGCGTCACCATCCACGTGGCCGAGAGCCCGACCACCGGGGCCACGTGGGTCCCGGCCGCGTACAGGAGGGCGGGCGCCACGTCGGCCAGCAGATGCGCGCGGCGTTCTGGTGGCGCGGTGGCCGCCGCCGCCTCCACCGGCGCCGCCGCAGGCGCAGGTGGCCCGGCCAGCGGGGCGGCAGCCGCGGCCGGAACGGGCGCCGCGGCGGGCACAGGGGGCGGGGGCGGCGCGGCCGGCGCGGCCGGCGGAGGCGCCGCGGGCGGCGCGGGCGTGACGGCCGGGACGCCGACCGGCGCGAAGTCCTCGCCGTCGGCGGCGGCCGCCGGCGACCGCGCCCGTGCGGGCGCGAGCCCCAGCAGGGCCGCTCGCAGGAGCTCCGCCGCGCGCAGCGCGAGCAGCGCGTCCGGGTCCGTCTCGCTCGTCGCCACCAGGCTCTCCTCGAGCGCCAGCGTCCCGCTGGAATCGTCCGCAAGCCACACTTCGAGGGCCCGCGCGGACGGCATCACGCGCAGCGCCGCCGCGCTGCCGGTGTGGTGCACCAGCGCCGCCATCGTCTCCAGGTCCAGCGGCTCGCCCGGCCAGATGGTGACGAGCGCGCGCAATCCGCTGGCGCCCAGCTCCACGCGCAACCGCGCCAGCAGATGTTCCGATTCGGGGGCCCCCAGCACCAGGACGGTGGCGCCGCCGGCCGCTGCCCCCGGCGACGCGGCGCGCGCCGGCATCGGCGCGACCGCCATCGCCATCGCCATCGCCATCGCCGTCACCGCGACCGACGCCCCCCGCCGCAGTGCGGGCGGCCACCACGAATGCGAACGATCACGGCCCATGGACGCCTCCTGAATCGGGAACGAGCTGGCAGGCGAGCGTTCGAACGCCCGCCCACCGGGTCGTCGCGCGCTCCGCCCACGAGCCATAGTGTCCGCGCGGCCCCCCGGCGGCTCAAATCCTCCCGGCTTCGGCCTGCCCGCGTCTGGCGGGGCCGTCCGGGCACTCGCAGACGACGCCGACGTCGTGCAGTCGTGGTGGCCTGCGCGGATCGAGCGTTGACGAACGAGATGGCGGCGCGTAGCGTGAAAGCATGAAGCGTGTCGCAGGGGCGCTGGGTTTGCTCCTCGCGGGGTGCTTTGCCTCGCCAGGCGGCGCGATGGACGCCGGGACGGGCGGGCCGCCGGCGTGCGGGGACGGCGTCACCGACCCAGGAGAGGCCTGCGACGACGGCAATACGGCCGACGGAGACTGGTGCGCAGCGGCGTGCGACCAGGCGTGGGGCGTCGACGTTCACGATCCCGCCACTGCCGGACGGATCGATATCCTGTTCGTCGTCGACAACAGCGCGTCCATGTGCGAGGAACAGATCAACCTGCGCGCCAGCTTCCAGTCCTTCATCGACGCCCTCGTCGCCGCGGGCGGCATCGACTTCCAGATCGGCGTCGTCACGACCGACACGATGGACCCGATGCAGAGCGGGCGGCTGCAGAACGTGCCGCGCGCGCTGATGAACACCGACGATTGCACCGTCGCGCTGCCGCCCCCGGACGACTGCACGACCGGCCTGCCCAGCCCGCTGCCGAAGATCCTGACGCCCGCGACGGTGGACCTGGCCCATGTCTTTGGTTGCATCGCGTCCGTGGGGATCGACGGATTCGGCGGAGAGGCGCCGCTCGCCGCGGTCGAGCTGGCCCTCAGCCCGCCGCTCGCTGCCCCCGGCGGCGCCAACGAGGGCTTCCTGCGCGACGACGCCGCGCTGGCAGTCGTCTTCGTCGGCGACGAGGACGACTGCTCCGTGTGCGACGATCCGGCCTGGCCGGGCCAGTGCCAGTTCATGCCCAGCATCACGCAGAACCTGGACTGCGCGCTCTGGCAGGTCGATTCGCTGACACCCGTCTCGACGTTCGTAGACGTCATGCGCGCCCGCCGCCCGCCCGGCCGGGTCATCACGGCGGGCGTCATCGGGCTGGACCCGTCGGGCGCGAGCGCCGGCCCCGTGTTCGCGGATCCGGACGAGGTCAACTATCCCGACCAGCTCTACCCCATTTGCACGAGCTCGTCAGGCCGGGCGGCGCCGGCGCCGCGCATCGAGAGCTACGTGCGCGCGTTCGCGCCGCTCGCCGCCGAGACCAGCATCTGCACCGACGACTTCGCCGCTCCGCTCGCCGACCTCGGCACGCGCTTCGGCGTCGCGGTGGACGAGAACAACTGTTTGTTGAGCACGCCCTGTCCCGGCCTCACGGCCGCCGACGTGCAGGTCGCCTATCTCGACGCCGCCGGCGCCGCCGTCACGGTCGACCCGGCCGACTACACCCTCGTCGCCGACGCCACCTGTCCCGGCGGCCAAGCGCTCGACTTCACCGCGCCGCCCCCCGCCGGCAGCGTCCTCGTGGTCACCTACCCCGCCCAATCCCCCACCGGCCTCGGTTGCTGACGTACGTCAGCCAGAGAGGGCGATCGGTGCCGCGATCAACTGCATCCCGCCCGCCGCCAGACGTTGTCTCCCACGTTCTGCTCTGGGCTGGGGGCCTCGCCGCGGCTCAGTTTTGCGCAGCTTTGCTCGCAATCGGGATGGCCTACCTACAAACGCTGCCCGAGGCGCCGCGCGAAGCACGCCTCCTTGCCAGTTTCGGCCCGGTCATCATCGTCGGCATCGGACAGCTCCTCTTGTTGCGGCGCCAAGTCGAGATCTCCGCGGCGGCCTGGCTTGGTCTCACGTTCGCTGCGGCCTTCGTCGGTCTGATGGCTTACGGCGTGTTGTTCGAACGTGTCTCCGATTCTTCGACAACGACTGTCGCGATGTGGCTCTTGCCCGTGTACCTCGGAGTCGTACTTGGCTTGGGTCAAGCACTGGTGCTCCGCCGGACGTATCGAGGCGTCGTCGCGTGGATAGGTGCGAGCAGTCTCGCTCCCTTCCTCGGCTCTCTGGCGAACAGCCTCTGGCCGGGCGCGGACATTGGACCTTCGAGCCAAACGGCGCTCTTGTTTGCCGTGACCGGCGGCGCCGTCAAGGGGGGCCTGTTCGGAGTGTTCGTCCTATTCATGCAGCCGAAGCGCTCGCCGCACCCCAGCGAACCGCGGCCGCAGGCCGCCCAGTCCGACGCCCCGTCGGCGGACGAAACGGTGAATGATGACGTCGATCGGACCGGCGATGAGCCCTGACGCGAAGAGGCCGGACGACCGTCGCGGGGCGTCAGCCGAGCGGGTTCGGGCACTCCCAGACGACGTTGAAGTCGTGCAGCACCGGCGTGGTCAGTGGGTCGAGCGTCGTCAGGTCGAAGATCACTTGTAGGTAGCGCGACGGATTGGGCACCACCGGGCCGGGCGCGAGGTCGAGGTAGGCGGGCGAGCTGCCCCACGAGCCGTACTCCACGGCGGTGTCGAGGCCGGGCACCGTGTCGGCGGCCCGCACGCGCACGGAGATGCTGGTGCCGGGCGGCTCGGTCGACGACCATTCCACGCGCAGCCACTGGGCCTGGTCGGGATCAGGGCAGCCCTCCATCCAGTACGAATACGTGCCCGACGGGTTCGTGAAGTTGCGCAGGCCGAAGCCCGTGAAATCGGAGTACGTGTAGGGCGAAAGCCCCACGGGGAACTCGTCGAAGTAGTTGCCGGTCACGGGGTGCGGCGCCGGCGCGCCGGTCGTGGGGTCCACGTAGACGCGCGCCGCCGACGACGACGCCTGATCGATGGCCCAGATGGTGCCGTCGAACGCCACGCCCACGCCCACCGGGATCGATCCGCCCGTCACCGAGCTGATGTCCCAGGTGTCGATGGGCGTGCGCGAGGCGATGTCGATGCGCGTCACCGCCGACGAGGCGGCGAAGTCGGTGCGGTGCAGCGAGACCCACACTTGCCCGAAGCCGTCGGCGGCGACGCCGCGCGCGCCGAATCCCGGCTGCAGCCCGTCGACGAACGTCCACAAACCCGTGGGCGGCTCGTAGACGATGGCGCCGTTGCAGGGCCAGCCCGCCATCCACACGTCGTCGGAACCGTCCACGGCGATGCCGTAGCCGCCCGCGCAGGGCAGCGCGCCCGGCGGCGGGGTGCGCAGGCTCCCCACCGTGGCCGTCGCCGTGTTGATGTCGATGAGCGCCGCACCGCTGATGGCCCACAGCGTGCCGCTGCCGTCGATGGCGGCGCCGTAGGGGCTCAACCCCATTGCCCCCGCCGAGGGCGCACGCGCGAGCTGTACGCCGGTGGCGCCGTCGAACTGGTAGAACGCCTGCTCGTTGTAGTTGCCGATCCAGGCGTTGCCGGGCGAGCCCGGCCCGCCCGAGGCGTCGATCGCCAGCGCGCGCGGCACGCCGTTCAGCGAGCCGACGTTGATGCTGAAGAGGATACATTCGTCGTCCTGGCCGAGGAACTCCGGTGGCAGGCCGCTGGTGCACAGGGTCGCCAGGCTGTCGAACACGCCGTCGCCGTTGCAGTCGACGTCGATGATGGTGTTGCCGTTCTGGTCGCTCGACGTGTCGATGACGCCGTTGCCGTTGCGGTCGATGCACTCGCTGGTCTCGTTGGCGATCTTCGACGCCGTGCCCTGCGACCCGAACGCGCGGTTCGCCACCCAAACGTCGGCGTTGAAGTCCACCGCCGTGCGCGACGGGCAGTTGCCGGTGTCGGCCCAGTTGCAGTTCTCCTGCGGCGGCCGCGCCGTCGGGACGTCGGCGAGGCGCACCGTGTCGTAGCGCGCGACCTCGTGCCCGTCGTCGGTGTCGAGCTTGGAGACGGTCCCTTCGCCATAGTTGGCGATCCAGGCGAAATGGAACTCGATGGCGGTGTTGTCGAGCACCACGTCGCCGCTGGGGTCGTTGGCCACGCCGTCGGCGTCGACGTTCGGCGGCGGCGGAGAGTCGGTGGGCTGCGGGAAGGGCATGGCGCCCACCGACTCGGTGTCGCAGGTCGGGTTGCAGGTCCCGCACGGGTTCGTCACGCCTTCGTCCACCTGCAGGTCGCAGTCGTTGTCGAAGCCGTCGCACAGCTCGGGGGCGCCGTTGTAGATGGCGAAGTTGCCGTCGTCGCAGTCCGATCCGGCGGGACAGCCGACGCCACGCCCGTCGCCGTCCATGTCCACGCCGCCGACGCAGACGGGCACCGTGCCCGAGTCGGTGGCCCCCGGGCCTCCGTCGACGTTGCCGCCTCCGCCGCCGTCCTCGCCTCCCAGCGAGCCCGTGCAACGGCAGCCGCCGGCGCAGGCGCTCGTGCCCGCGCCCACTGCAAGTCCGCACAGGAGCGCAAGACTCCTCGCCCAAGTCGTGGACACCGGGACCTCCTCCGCTAAAAGCAACTGATGTTAACACGCGCCGCACCGACGCCGGAAGGGCGGCGGCGCTCGGCGGTGGCAGGCGCACCCGGCGCGCGACGTGACGAGCGGCGCGCCGATGCGGCATAGTTCGCGCCGCATGGCCGCCCGCAAGCGCCCCACCCTTCCGCCGCCCCT
>DASYRF010000260.1:0-1903 GCA_036004705.1 Myxococcota bacterium | reverse complement strand
GCTGGCACCGGACGTGCGCGACGAGGTGACGGCCCGCCTCGCCGGGCTGGAGGGTGCGCCCCCGCCGGGCACCGGCTGGCCGGCACCGGCGGCGGAATCCGCGCCGCTCCTCGCAACGCGGCCACCGCCCGCGGGCAGCCCGGACTCCTCCGCGGCGCCTGTACCCGCGCGGGCGCTCGCGCCGCCGCCGCTGGCGCCGGCAGCCACGCCGGCCGCGCGCCCCTCGTCCCGGCGCCTCCTTCCCTGGGTCGCCGCGGGTGGCGGCGCGGCCCTGCTGCTCGGCGGCGCCGCGGCGGTGCTGGCCGTGGCGCTGCACAGCCCGAGCGTGAACCACGGCTTCTACGATTTCGACTTCCGCCCGTGAGGCCCAACGCGCCGCGCGCCGCCGTGCTCACGCTCGCCGCGCTGGCGGCGCTCGCCGGCGCCGCCGCCGCCTCTGGCTGCGCGCCGGACGTCGTCGTGACGCTCGTGGCGGTCTCGGCGCCGTTCACGCCCACCGAAGTCGTCGTGCGAAGCGGCGAGTACGAGCTGCGCGCCGCGATGACGACGGGGTCGTTTCAGTCAGGGGAGACGTTCGGGCTGACGCTTCACGGCGCCGCCGCCGGGCCATACACGGTGTGCGTGGCCGCCACCCGCCTCGCCGAGCACCTCGGCGGCTGTAGCAGCGGCGACTTGCGCTGGCTCGGGCGCAACGACGTGACAGTGCACCTGAGCAGCCCTGCGGAGGCGACCGCCCCGCCGCCCGACCTCAGGCGGCCTTTCAACGGCGAGCGGGTCGGAAACGTCGCGCGCACGGAGTCGTTGCGCCCGACGTTCTCCTGGCGCGTCCCGCCCGGCGCCCCGACCGGTTACGAGCTGCAGTACAGCAGCGCCCCCGACTTCCCCGACACCCCGGCGACCACCACGCTCGTGACCGCCGGGACCACCTACCGGCCGTCGGACGCCCTGCCCGTCTCGAACAAGCCGCCGGTGGGCACGCGCTACCGCTGGCGCGTGCGGGCCCTCTTCGCCGACGGCTCCGGCAGCGCCTACTCGTTCGTGCGTTTCGTGCACGTCGGTCGTGACGCGCACGATTTCAACGGTGACGGCTTCGCCGACGTGGCCATTGCGGCCCCAGGACACGACTCGCAGACCGGCGAGGTTCGTGTCTACTTCGGGCCGGCGCCGGATCCCGCCGCGCCCGACCTGATCTTGGCGGGCGGCGCCGCCGGCGACTTGTTCGGGCAGCAAGTCGCGTTTGCCGGGGACGTGGATGCCGACGGCTTCGCGGACCTGGTGGTTGGGGCGCCGTTCGAGGTCGAGGGCACGGAGCGCCATGGCGCCGTGTACCTGTTCCGCGGTCGCGCGGCCGGCGTCGTGTCCCCGGCCCCGGACGAGATCGTCCAGGGGAGCGGTGAAGGGCAACAGTTCGGTGGCGCGCTGGCGGCGGCCGGCGACGTGAACGGCGACGGTTTCGACGACGTGATCGTGGGTGCGCCGGCGCCGCCGCCGGCCCCGGCGCTCGGTGGAGCATTCCTGTTCTGCGGCAGCTGCGCGGCCGCCACGGGCGAGCTCCTCCACGCGTCGGGTCGCCTCTCCGCGCAGCCGCCGTACCAATTCGGCTTTGCGGTCGCCGGCGCGGGCGACGTCAACGGGGACGGCTACGCCGACGTGATCGCCGGCGCACCGCTGCAAACGGACGGCGCCGGCGACGTCGTGGGTGCGTTCGGGCTCGCGTTCGGCCGTGCGAACGACGTCACCGCGGTCCCGGAAGTGAACGCCCTTCCTGCGCTGGCGGACCGGTACGTGTGCGGCCGCGACGCCGGCGAGAAGTACGGGCGCGCCGTGGCGCCGGCAGGGGACGTGAACGGCGACGCCTACGCCGACTTCCTGGTGGGCGCGCCCATCTCAGTGACGCACCAGC
>DASYRF010000259.1:0-2696 GCA_036004705.1 Myxococcota bacterium | reverse complement strand
TGGGTGGCGCAGCGGCCGGGGGTGCGCTGGGCGGCGCTGGGGTTGGGCGGGCTTCTGCTCGCGGGCACCGCGACCGCGGTGGGCGTGGCGCAGCGGGCGCGCTCGGCGTTCGAGCGCGAGGTGCGTCTGGCCGACGAGCGGGTGGTGGCGGGCAAGCTGGTGGGCCCCGGCGGCGACGCGGCGCTCGATTCGGGCGCGTCCGGCGGGCACGACGGCGGCGACGGCGGCGGGGCGGGGGCGTGCGGCGACGGCGTGGTCGATCCCGGCGAGGCGTGCGACGACGGCAACAACGGCCAGCAGACCGACGATTGCCTCGACGGCTGCATCGCCGCTTCTTGCGGCGACGGATTCGTGCGCAAGGGCGTGGAGGTCTGCGACGACGGCAACGACGTGGACGGTGACGGCTGCAATGCCGCCTGCGTCCCCGACTGCGCCGTGTTCGGCAGCGACGCCTGGGGCTACTTGGGCTGCGCGGAGCGTCCCGTCGCGCTGCCGTGCGACGAGCTCGCCGGCGCCGGCACCGACGCCGGCCTAACCGACGACAGCTGGGCGTGGGTCCCCATCGGCTTCGACTTCGACTTCTACGGCGTGGCGCGCTCGATGGTGGCGATCAGCGCGAACGGTACGCTCACCTTCGAGGACGCCGCCGTCTCGCCGCAGAACGCCTGCATCCCGGGCGCCGCCACCGGCGGCCCGGAGACGGTCATAGCCGCCTTCTGGGACGACCTGCGCCCCGGCCCCGGGCTCGGCACCGTCCGCTACGCCGTGCTGGGCGCCGCGCCGGCGCGTCGCTTCGTGGTCGAATGGCAAGTGCCGCACTTCCCCGACTCGCCCAGCCTCATCGTCGTGCGCGCCATGCTGCACGAGGACACCGGCGACATCGATCTCTGCTACCCCGACGTGTCGTTCGGCGAGCCCGCCTACGACGGCGGCGCGGCGGCGGTCGTCGGCATCCAGAACACCGCCGCCCTCGGCACGGGCTTCCTTTGCCGCGACCCGACGCTCGCCGACGGCACCGTCCTGCGCTACGCGCATCCGTAGGGGAGCCTCCGCGTCACAGGCTGCACGTGCCGGTCGCGGCGTTGCAGGTCTCGCCGGGCGTGCAGGCGACGGGGCATTCGAACACGCCGCCCTGCAGGCAGAAGCGGATGTCGGCGCCGGAGCAGGTCGACGCGCCGTTCGTGCAAGCGGGCGGGTTGCACGTGGCGAACTGAGCGCCGTCGGTGCAGGTCTGATCGTCTTCGCACTCGCCGATGACCTCCCAGGCGGCGCCGCCGGCGGCGCAGCGGCATAGCACCCCGGGCGTGGAAGGCGAGCAACGCGTCTCGCCGAACGTGC
Source organism: Myxococcota bacterium (assembly GCA_036004705.1). Taxonomy (GTDB): domain Bacteria; phylum Myxococcota_A; class Polyangia; order DASYRF01; family DASYRF01; genus DASYRF01. The sequence goes on along the minus strand of DASYRF010000259.1, from coordinate 1,358 downwards.
ACGCGACTGGCGGCGGGAAGTCGCACATCGCCAGGCCGCAGTAGCGCGTTCCGTCGCCGGCGTCCGATCCGCCCACCGTCGAGTCGGGGCTCGGCCCGCCGCCGTCCGGGCCCGGGCCGCCCGCGTCGGCCGGCGCGTTGCCGGCGTCGACGCCGGCGACCTTGCAGGTGCACGCCGCCGCGGCCAGCGCCGCGGCCAGCGCCGCGCCGATCGCCCACACGCCCGGCCGCAGCCCCGTCCCCATGACGCTATGGTAGCGCGCGTGCGGCGCCGGGGGGAGCCGCCGCAGCGGGCCACGGCGCGCTTCGCGCAGCGACGGGGCGGTGCTACGCTGCGCCGTCACTAGAACCGGTTCCAAGACTCCGGCTGCGGGGCGCGGGGCGGAGCCCCGGCTGAGCGAAGGTTGGCTCGCCAACCCCGAGCGGACGAAGGTTCTTGGAGCGGTACTCGCGAGGAGGGACCGTGGACGAGACGAGCAGGCGCGGTGCGGCGCACGCGGGCGCGGCGGCGGCGGCAGCGGTGGCGTGGCTGGCGGTGACGGTGGGTGGGATCGGGCGGGCGGGTGCCGCCGACGTGGTCGTCGCCAAGGGAAGCGCCGCGACGCCCCTGCAGGCGCCGGCGCTGGCGAGCGGCCCCAAGGGCCATGCAGTCGCGTGGGTGACCGGCTCGTTGAAGAAAGGGTTCGAGCTGACGCTCGCGTTCGTCGACGCGGGGGGCAAGGTCGGCAAGAAGTTCAGCGTCGCGAAAGCCAAGGGCGGGCTCGCCCCCGCCGTCGCCGCCGACGGCGACGGCTATGCGCTCGCCTGGACCGAAGGGCCGGCCACGGGCGCCGACCTGAAGGTCTCCTTTTTCAAGCACGGCGACAAGCCGGCCGCGCCCAAGACGCTCGTCAGCGGCCTGGATCATCCCGACACGCCGATCGTCACGGCCGGGCCTTCGGGCGTGCTGGTGGGTTGGATCAACGCGCCCGAGGCGAAGTCGCGCTTCTACGCGGTGACGCTGCCGTCGGGCGGCGGCGCGCCGAGCGCGACGCTGGAGGTGAGCGAAGGCGCCCCGCCGGGCGCGCACTGGGCGGCTGGCGCCTGGGACGGCAAGTTCTACCTGCTGGCCTGGTACGACGACGTCGCCAAGAACGTCTGGGTGCGTTACGTCGGCGCCGACGGCGCGCCTGGCACGGACGCCATGTCCATCAAGGGCGGGCAGTATGTGCGCAGCCTGCACCTGGCCGTCGTCGGCTTGCCCTTCCTGCTCTGGGAGTACCAGGCCAAGGACGGGTGTTGGGACGTGGCGACCGGACCGGTGCCGGTGGACCCGAAAGATCTAGTAATGGACCCGCTGGAGGGACCGTTGCCGCCCAA
>DASYRF010000258.1:0-4498 GCA_036004705.1 Myxococcota bacterium | reverse complement strand
GAGCTCCCGCCCCCACCCGCCCCACCCGACGTCAGCTGAGGTTGATGTCGAGGACGTAGGTCTTGCCGTAGCTGGACGCGTCGATGCTGTCGAGGATGATGTACACCGTGTCGCCGCCGTTCACCGGCACGTCCACCGCCGAGCAGAAATTGTAGAGCACCGTGTTGATGTCGTCGTTGCAACCCAGCTCCGACGTGACGGTGACGCAGTCGCTACGCACGTAGACGAGCGTGTCGAAGACGTCCTCCGGCTGCACCGCCGGTCCGCCCATGCAGGGGGTCCCGTTCGCCGTGGTGACGTTCAGGGTCATCGCCCCGCTTCCCGGCACCACGTACTTGAACGCCAGGTCGAGGCCGTTGGTGCCGTCGTTCAGCTCACCCGGGCAAAGGCCCAGGAAGTCGTTGTCGTTGGTGTTGAACTCGCCCACGATGATGAAGCGCCCGCCCACCGACATCCCCAGCGCGTTCGCGTCCAGCACCGGAACCCCCGGCCCGCAGGCGCCTCCGCCCTCCACAATGCAGTTCTCGTCGCAGCCGTCGAGCGGCACGGTGTTGCCGTCGTCGCACTCTTCGGCCGGGTCGATGATCCCGTCACCGCAATTGATCTCGATCTGGCACTGCGCGTTGCAGCCGTCGCCGTTGTCGAGGTTGCCGTCGTCGCAGGTCTCGCCCTGGTCCATGTCCAGGTCGCCGTTGCCGCAACGCGCGGCCCTCCGGTGCTCCGGTGAGCAGGCGGCGAGGCACGACAAAAGTCCCAGCACGGGCAGCGCCGCGCTCGCCGCGCTCCCCCGAAGCAGTCGTCGCATGTCGGTCTCCGTTCGGCATATTTCGCGCGGTGGTGGGGACTACGTCGCGTTCAGCGCGCGCGGCGGCGGCGGGTCGCCAACGTCCCGCCCAGCGTCAGCGCCGCGAGCGCCGCCAGGCCGAGGAGACCGGCTGCATGCGTACGGCCCGCCACGCGGGCGACGCTGCAGCCCTTTTCGAGCGGCGGCACGTCCGACACCGTCGCGAACTCGTCGGCGGGCGGCCCGCAGTTCGTGGCCGTCCCGTCGGCGCACGACGCGGAGCTGGCCGGCGCCGGCTCGCCCCACGACCACGTCTGGCTCACGCAGTGAATGGCGCCGGCCAGATAGATGATCTCGTCGGCGTCGATCGGGATGATGTCGCGATCAGGCTGCTCGTTCGCCCACACCGACAGCGCCGCTGCCTCGCGCACGGGATCGTTGTCGCGGTACGTCGGCACCAGCACGGCGCTGTCGACGTAGACGACGTTGGTGTAGGTGCGCCACACGCAGCAGTTCATGCTGCCGTCGCCGCACAGACAGTCGCTCTCCGGCATGGGGATGCGCGAGACGCTCAGCGTCCCCCCTCCGGGCAGGCCGTAGCCGTCGAGCACGGCGGCGTTCGCGTCGAGGATCGCCATGTTCTCGTCGTCGATGCCCGGGTCGTACTGGCCGACCAGCGCGTGGTCCTCGTCGATGAACGCCAGCCACATGTCGACGTGTCCCGTCCCTTCGCGCGCCATGCGCTGCACCACCAGCACGTCGCTGCAGCCGTAGTACGTGGTCATCACGTCGACGAGGTCCGCCTCGGTCCAACCGGGGTAGCGGTACCAGTTCTCCTCTATCGCCCAGTTCGACATGATGCAGAGCCCGTTGCCGTTGGCCTGGAAGTTCCCGCCCTCGATGTCGTGCGTGGGGCTGGTGATGGGCATGTCCAGCTTGGTGGCGAGGTAGTAGGGGATGTCGTCGTCGTTGGGGCGCTGGTCGCCGCCGTAGTAGATCGGGTTCACCATGATGCTCCGGCCGAGGGGGTTCTTCACCCAGATCGGGCCGTAGTCGCGCAGCCAGACCGTGTCGAGCGAGGAGCGGAACAGGTGCACCGTCGTGTTGGGCGAGTCGACGTCCACGCCCACGTTCGCCAGCATCGCGCGTGCGGTCGGCTCGAAGAACGACTGCACCATGAAGTAGACCTCGGCCCGGCCGTCGAGCGCCGCGCCCATGGACGCGAACATGTCGTCGATGGTGCCGCCGTAGCTCACCCAGCCGAACGCCACCGCGTCGACGTGCTCGAACTCCCCTCCCGGCGTCATCCCCGGGATCGCCAGCGGCGGCTCGTTCAGCTCGGTGCCGGCGGCGCCCGGCAGGTCGAGCGACTTCATCTCCTTGAGGTGCAGCTCCTCGGGAGTCATGTAGGCTGGGAGCTTCGTGGGCGCCGGCACCGCGCCGTCCGCCAGGGCGACCGCCGGCGGCACCACCGCGATGGCCGCGAAGAGGGGAGCAATCATGCGAAGAGACATCGGGGGCTCCTTGGCGTCTGGCGCGGGTTGCCGGGACGCGACTTCTGAATGGGACCTCTCCTCTATATAGTAGATTGGCGCGGCGGGGGGAAGGTAGGGAGGCGGAGCATGACGCGGCGCGTCTGCGGGTGGAGGCGATGGGCGGCGGCGGCGGCGGTCGCCGCGGCGTGGCTCGGGCTAGCGGCCGGCGGCTGTGCGACGCCAGGCGCCGCGTTTCGCGCGCAGCTCTACGAGTCGAGCCCCGCCGTGCGGGCGCACGACGAGCTGCACGCGGAAGTCGTGAACGGCGGCGCCGACGGACTGGCGCGCCGCGGCGGATGCGCGGTCTGCCGCTACTGACGCCGCGCTGCGATGGGATGGTCCGCGTCGCCACGGCTGCGGTCGTCCTGTTCCTGGCCGCCGCGCCGGCGGGCACGGCTGCCGCCGCGGGCGTGGCCCACAAAGGCGTGCGCTACGAAGGCGAACTCGGTGTCGGCTTCGTCTCCACCGACTGCCCCGAGCTGGGGCGCGCGGGCCTGGCCATCCTGAGCTGCGAGGAGCAGCGCCCCGACTACGCCGGCCTCGTCTCGTCGCACTCGCGCCTCGCGTGGGCCCCCTGGATCGACCTCGAGCTGAGTCTGGACGAGCGGCTGCGCCTGGTCGCGCCGCGAAGCCACGGTGCGCTCTCGTCGCTGGACAGCGTCACGGATCTTCAAGTCCGCCTGCAGCTGCCGAGACTTCTCGGCTTGGAGTCGAACCTCACCATCGGCTTCTTGTTCGCCCCGCATTTCGAGCCCGACGTGCGCTGGCAGCGCTGGACGTCGAGCCCGCATTTCGTGCTCGTCGTCGTGGCGCCGAACGGGCTGCTGATAGAGTTGAGCGAAGAGCTTCCGCGAACGCGTTTCGCCACCGACTTCCCGAAGAACAGCTATGCCCTTATCGACAGCCGCGGCGGGCGCGGTCTGTTGCGGCTGAAACGTTGGTTCGCGCCCTGGCTCCGATTGGGCCTGTCGGGCGACCTTGGTTACACCCTCTGGCTCGGACCGGTCGACGATCTGCTCGCCGACCTCGTGGACCTGGGCGAGCTGAAGCGCTTCGACTCCAACTACGGTCTGGAGGGGGAGGTCGCCATCCGCCCCGTTCCGGCGCTGGTGCTGTCCATCTCATTCCGTAGCGAGTGGAACGGCAGCAACGTGCCGCTCTTCCGCCATTACGCCTACGGTCCGGCCGCCGGCGCCGCCTACTCCGGCGGCGGCCACACGCTCGCCGTCAGCGTGCGCTGGCTCTACTACCGCTTCCCCGACGCCGTCGTCGCGCCGCAGTACTTCACGAACGTGCGCGAGGACCACCACCTCGAAGCGCATCTGCGCTGGCGCGTCGATTTGAGCGACCGCTGGAGCGCCGAGCTCTCGTACTCCTACGTCGGCAACGACTCCTCCGATGCGCGCGTGCTGGACGCTGTCTGCGCCCGCCCGGAGTTCCGCGGCTGTGCCGACCTCGGCGACCGCGGCGAGGCGCTCGCCGCCATCACGTCGTTCTCGCGCTACGCTCAATCGGTGCTGGAGGCGCAGCTCTTCTTCCACTGGTGACGCCGCCGCCGGTCGCCTACAGTCCAGCCATGGGCGCAAAGAAGGGGCGACCGCCTATGCCGGCGGCCGCGCCGATCCCGAGCCCGCGTGCCCTGGCGGCTGTGGCGTTGCAGCAGCTTCGGCGCGCGGCCGACGCGCGCCGCCGGGACTACCTTGCGGGATACGCGCCGACGCGGCTGCGCACGCTCGGCGCCGCCGGTGCCGCGATCGGCGTGGCCGTCCGCGCGCTGCGCGCGGCGCTGCGCCGGCGTCCCGCCGCCGACGTCCTGGCCACCGCCCGCGCGCTCTGCCACACGCGCGTCTTCGAGGCGTGTCTGGCGGCGTACCTCGTGCTCGACCACCGGGCTGACGCGCACGACGCGCTCGGCGTGCGTGAGCTCCCGGCCCTGGCGCCGGCGCTCGACAACTGGGTCAGCGTCGACACGTTCGGCGTCTGCGTGGCCGGCCAGGCGTGGCGCCGCGGCCGCCTCACCGACGACGACGTGCACGGCTGGGCGCGCTCCCCCGACCGCTGGCGGCGGCGTCTGGCCCTGGTGTGCACGGTGGCGCTGAACCAGCGCTCGCACGGCGGCGCCGGCGACGTGCCCCGCACGCTGGCCGTCGCCGAGACTGCCGTCGCCGACCGCGACGAC
>DASYRF010000257.1:0-4705 GCA_036004705.1 Myxococcota bacterium | reverse complement strand
CACCCTGTCGAGCACCGGGCCCCAGGTCGACACGTCCTCGACCTTCATGCCCGCGTGGGCAATGCCCAGATCGTGGGCGAAGCCCCGCAGGAGATCCAGCTGGTGCTCCGCGTCGCGATACATGGACGACACCCGAGCCTTGGCAGGCGGCGCAATCGTCGGCGTCCCCAGCGCCATGATGGTGTACACGAGGTCGTATGTGCACTGCGTCGGCCTTGCGTCTCCGAGCTCGACCGGCGCGAGGCGCACCAGCGTGACGGGCGAGGGTGTCTCGGCGCTGACCTCGTCCACCGAGACGCGCACGAAGGCGCGCACGACCCGCGCCTTTCCAAACGCGGCGCCGGGGATCCGGTCAAACGTACACTGCACGCGGTCATCCTCCGCACAGGTCGCGCTCGCCTCCGCGAGCGTCATGCCCTCCGGCGTGATCAGCGCAGCCGTCGCCGTCTTGCCCGTCAGTCCCGAGCCGCGCGCCTCGACCCTGAGAGGCGGATCCAGGGCGACGTCCGGCCGCACGAAGACGACGCCCTCCTCGGCGCTGGAGAGAAGCGCCGGCGTCCGGACCGCGTCCTCCTCGCCGGTCGAGGCGCGGGTCGTCCATCGAGGCGGCGCCGCGAGCCTCACGCTATCCATCGCGGGGCTCTCGGCGAGCGCGAGAACGGGTGCGAACACCAGCGCCCCGGCGGAGTCCGTCACGGCCGCATCGTCGACCAGCGTCGCGTCGGCGATCAGATCGAGGTCCGCGGCGAGCGGCGCCGTCCCTGCGCGCACGAGCGCCGTCCCTTCCGTCAAGTCGACTTCGAACGCCGCCAGGGCTGCCGCGTCGCGGTCGCGGACGACAATGCGAGCGCGTGCAGCAGCGCGGCCGTACAGCGTGACGCGTACCGAGTACGCCACCCGGCAACCCTCGTCCTCGACGAGCACGTCTGCGTCAAGGCCGACGCGCAACAGCGGGTGGGGTTTCGGTTCGGGCGGCGGCGGCGCCGACGCGGTCGGGCCGTCGTCAGCGGCCGCCATCTCGTCGGTAGCGGTCGCCGGCTCCGCCAGCGGGGCTGATTCCTCTGCACCAGGCTCCGGATCGTCCAGGACGATACAGCCGACGCACTGCGGGCCCGAGTGCGGATAGATGTCGAGGTTGTGGACGGTACGTGGCATGAAGCCTCCCGGTACAGCACAGGTTCAGCGCACGTCGCCGCTGCCGGGCCGCGTCCGGCGCACGCGCCATTCGAAGTTCGAGGGGACGACCCAGGCGAACGCCGTTCCGCGCACGAGGGGCTCGTGGGCCAGCTCCACTTCGCAGATCAGCTCCAGCTCGCGCGCGAGCCCGAGGCGGCCGGCGATCCGTGTGGGCCGCTCGGAGCTCAGGATCGGCTCGAACCGACGAAGCGTCCGGCCGCTCTGCCCATCCGTGAGCATCGCGTGCCCCCGCGCCTCCGGCCGGCCATGCAGCGTGATCACGATCCCGAAACGCACGCGCGACTCCCCGTCCTCGTCCGCTTCCACATCGACGTCCAGCGCCACGGCGATCGTCGCGGCGGGCAGGGCGTCGGCGCGGGGCGCGTGCGAAGCGGCCAGCCACAGCGGCCGCTGCAGACCCGAAGTGGCCAGGATGCCGGTCACGGCGAGGGCGCGTACGCGCGGATCGTCCGCGAGGCGCGCCTCGCACACGAGCTCCCGGTGGGCGCCGGTCAGCGGCAACGTGGCGTCGAGGATGGTCGCTTCCCTCGCGCGGAGCGTCGGTTCGAAAGACGCCAGCACCTCGTCCGTGCCGCCGTCGTAGAGCCGAACGTGAGCCGGCCCCTCGTCGGCACCGTGCAGGAAGACCACGATGCTCACACGCGCCACCGGCGGAAGGAGGTGCGTGTCCGGCACCACGTCGACGCCCAGAACGAGGCGGGCCGCCGGCAACGGAGACTCTTCCAGCGGCGGCACGTCGACCGGGTCCACCGGCGAACGATCGGCGCCGACGGGGACGCGCAGGCGCCAGGTGCGGCTCGGCGCAGGGAGAGTCGGCTCACGGCCGACGTCTCTTCCGTTGCTCGGGGTCTTCGCGTCCATTGAGGCTGGAAGGAGCACGGGGCGTGCCAGCGCGATGATGATCTTTTCTCTGGAGCCGTCACCGCGGACGCGCAGAGGGGAAATGATCATTGACGGCCGCGGCTGGCGCACAGATTAATGATCAGCCGCGGGCCGCGCCGGGGTCCATGGGCCTCACCGCTGGGGTGCGCCGACCCCGGCCGTACGCGGCCGGGACTTTGTCGCGGCGAGTCCACGTTCCAAATGTCGGACGAAAGGCCTTGCACCGGGCAGGCAGACGCTGTATACCGGAAGTCACGTCAGGCGCGAACGGAGGGGCTCAGTGCCGAGAAGAAACGGGCGAACAGGCGCGGCACGGGCGACGCCGCCGCCGGCGACGCTCGACGCGCGCCTGGGCTGGACGCCGGCGCGGCTCGCCGAGGAGATCCGCCGCCGTCACGCCGAGGGGCGCTCGATGAAGGCGCGCACCAACAGCGGCCTTCTGCCCGTCGCCGTCGCGCTCTACGGCGGCTGGCGCGAGGCGCTGGCGGCGGCGAACGTGCCGGCGCTCCGGCGCGGGCGGCCCCCCGGCACGCGGGAGAGCGCGCGCGCCCGCGCGGAGCGCGAGGCGCTGCCGCCGTTTCGCTGCGGCGAGTGCGGCGAGGACGTGGGCGACCTCACGACCCACGCGATCCTGGCGCACGTGCTGACGCCGCGCCTCTACGAGGCGCGCCACGGTCCGCTGCCCGACCGGCGCGCCCTGTTCATGAAGGTGACGGCGGCGCTCCGCGCGTACGTATTGCAGGGGGGGAGGCCGACCGAGGCGGCGCTGGCGCGGCGGCAGCCCGTGCTTCATCGGGCGCTGGTGATGCTGCGGTTCTTCCCCGACGTGGCGGCGGCGTTCCACTACCTGGGAGCCGGCGGAGGCGTGTCGTGAGCGGACCGCCCGGACCGCCCGGGGCGCCGGCCGCGCCGCCGGTCGAGGGGCTCGCCATCGGCGAGCGCGTGGCCGGCAGCTACAAGGTCGTGGCGCACCTGGGCAAGGGCGGGATGGGCGCCGTGTACCTCGCCGAGCACGAGCTCATCGGGCGCAAGGTCGCGATCAAGGTGCTCCACTCGCAGTATGCGCGGAATCCGGCCGTGCTGGAGCGGTTCTTCATGGAGGCGAAGGCGTCCTCGGGAATCATCGACCACCCCGGGATCGTCGAGGTGTACGACTTCGGCGTGACGCCCTTCGGCGTACCTTTCATCCTGATGCAGTTCCTGGACGGCGAGAACCTCGAACAAAGGCTCGACCGGCTGGGCCTGCTTGCGGAGGCCGACGCGGCACGGCTGTGCGCCCGTATCGCCCACGCGCTGTCGGCGGCGCACGCGAAGGGCATCGTCCACCGCGATATCAAGCCCGCCAACCTGTTCATCCTTCAAGACGTCGAACGGCCGGGCGAGGAGCGGATCAAGATCGTCGACTTCGGCATCGCCAAGCTCGCCGACGAGTGGACCCAGGGCCGCGAAGACACGCACACCGGGATCGTGCTGGGCACGCCGTCCTACATGGCGCCCGAGCAGGTCGAGGCGCTGGGGCAGATCGACGCGCGGACCGACGTGTACGCGCTCGGGGTCGTGCTCTACAGGATGCTGGCGGGCCGGGTGCCTTTCAGCGCCGACAACCCGCGGCGCGTCATGGCCCATCACCTGAAGACGCTGCCCGCGTCTCCGCGCGAGCTGAACCCGCGCATCCGGCCGCAGATGGAGGCGATCGTCCTCAAGGCGCTGGCCAAGCTGCCCGAGGAGCGCTTCCAGTCGATGGACGAGCTCAGGCGCGCGCTCCTGGCGGGGCCGTGGGCAGAGCCCTCGTGGTCCGGCGTCCAGCGCCTTCCGCCGCAGCCGCAAGAGACCATGGAGCTGCGCACCGAGAAGGTGCCGAAGATGCCGCCGGCCGAGCCGGCGACGACCAAATTGCCCCAGCGCCCTGCGCCAGGAAGCGACGCGGCGGCGGCGGCGGCCGCCTCCGCAGGCGCCGCGGGTCCGTCGTGGATCCCCGTGCTCGGTGCGCCCCCGCGGCCGGACGCCCCCGCGCCCCACGGCGGGTCCGATGCGCCCCCCGCTCCCGCCGTGTCCACGACGCTGGCGGCGGCCGCCGGGCAGGTGTCCACCAAGTTTCCCGTGATCGGCGCGGCCTCGGAGCCGATGCCGGTCGTGACGGGCTCGGTCGTGACGGCCGCCCCCGCGCCAGGGGCGCGTACGGCGCTCCGGATCGCACTGGGCGCCGCCGCAATCTTCGCCGCCGCCGTCGCCGGCGTCTGGATCACACTGCTCGTCCGCGGTGATCTGGACAGCGCGGGCGCCGCTGGTCCGTCCGCGCGCCCCGTGCGGCCCGTGCACGGCGATTCGCCCTCGGACCTGGACGAGCCCGCCGCTTCCGGGGCGGCAGACGCGCCCGGCCGTTCCGGGGCGGCGGCGCCGGCCCCCGGGCCCGCCGCCTCGACCGCTGCGCCCGCCGCGGCGCCCGCGGTCGCCCCGGCGCCCCCGCCCGCGACGCGCGCGCTGACCCTCGTCGTCGCGCCCGCCGAGGCCGAGGTCCGCGTCGACGGCACCGTGCTCCCGGGTCGGAGCCCGCATCGCCTCGAAGGACTCGCGCCGGGCGAGGCGCTGGAGGTCGAACTGACCGCTCCCGGCTACGAGCCGCTGT
>DASYRF010000256.1:0-20111 GCA_036004705.1 Myxococcota bacterium | reverse complement strand
CCGGAACACCTCTGCCAGCGCGCGGCTGGTGCCGGCCAGACCTTCGACCTCCAGGCGCGCCCGCAGCTCGGCGGTGTGATCGCGGCGAGCGGCGTCGTCCTCGCGCGCGAGCAGGCGGTCGGCCAGCGGGGCGAGGTGACGCGCGAACAGCTCGGCGTGTTCGCGATCCTCTTCGGGGAACGCGCCCTGGCCGGCGCGGCCCTGAACGTAGACGACGCCGAGCGTGGGGCCGCCGGCGGCCGCGATCGGCGCGCACAGCACGGCCTGGATGCGGGCGGCCTGCACGCTCTGCTGCGCGGCGAAGCGCGGATCGTCGACGGCGCTGGCGGTCGAGATCGTGCGGCCCGTCGCCAGCGCCTCGGCGACGATACCCGTGGAGATCTCCCGCCGGACGGCGGGAAGCTCGGCGTCGGTGAAGCCGCGGGCGATGAAGAAGCTCGTGCCGTCGAGCTCCAGGTAGCCGCGCCGCGCCCCGGTGATCTCGACGATGAGGGCAAGGGCGTCGTCGAGGAACGGGCGCAGGTCGTCGCGGTCGCCCAGCTCGAGCAGGCGGCGGAAGAGGTCGCGCTCGAGGCGCAAGCGCCGCAGCTCGGGCGTATCCGCGCTCACGGCGCGGATGTTACAGGATAGGCTGGCGCGCCGCCGCCCTCGCCTGCGGCGGGCGCCGCCGCAGGGCGGAACTGGTGCAGCGTGACGCCCGCACCGATGTCGACGAAGTCCAGCTCGAGGGCGACGCCGATGCGCAGCGATGCGAAGGGTGCGTCGATGCGCGAGAGCACGTGACCGACGCCCTCCAGCTCGACGAGGCCGATCACGTCGGGCGCGCTGAAGCGCAGCGCTCGATCCTGTTGAGTGAACGCGTACAGCGTGCCGCGGTGCGGCAGCTCCACCCAGCGGACCTCGCCGGCGAGGCAGCGCGGACAGAACGGACGAGGCGGGAACGCGGTCAGCGCGCAAGCGTCGCAGCGTGTCGAGGCGAAAGACCCGGCGCGAAGCCGCTGCAAGAACTCCCTGCTGGCGGTGTCTCCGTAGTGCTTCAGAGCTGCTTGCGTCGCCTGCGCGAGGATCTCGTTCATCGTGATCAGGCCTCCCGCTCCACGAGTGCCACCAGGCTCCCGTTGAGCATGCCGTGCTCGGCGTGCACCAGCCCCAGCCCGGCGCCGGCGCGCAACCGCCGCGCCACCTCGCACAGCTCGTACAGCGGCGTCGCGCCCGCCGGGTGGCCCAGCGACAGGCGCCCGCCGCTGGGGTCCAGCAGCGGCCCCCCGCCGCCGACGGCGAAGCGCCCCTGCGCGAAGTCAGCCGCGCCGCGGCCGGGCGCGGCGAACCCCAGCTCCTCGACGAGCATCGCCTCGGTGGCGGCGAAAACGCCGTAGACCTCGGCCACGTTCACGTCGGCGGCGCGGCGCCCGGCTTCGTCGTAGGCGCGCGCGGCGGCGCGCGCGGCGGCGGGGAAGCTCGTCAGCGGGGCGCGCGGCGGCGCGAAGTAAGTCGGCTCGTGGTGCTCCCCGAGCGCGCGCACGCACAGGCGCGGCGCGCCGGCCGGAAGCAGCTCCGGCGCGGCGATGATCACGGCCGCGGCGCCGCTCGCGAACGCCGAGCACTCGTAGAGGTGGATGGGCGGACACACCATCGCCGAGGCCAGCACGTCCGCGCCCCGTAGCGGCTCACGGTACGCGGCGCGCGGGTTGTCGGCCGCGTTGCGTCGCAGCGCCACCGCCACCTCGGCGATGACCTCGGCGGGCACGGCGTGCTCGTACATGTACCGCTGCGCCGACATCGCGTAGTACGGGACCGGCGCCCCCAGCCCGTAGAGCGCGTCGTGCGTGCCGTAGAGATTCATCTGCGTCTGCGCCGCGCTCCACAGGAAGTGGCTCACGTCGTCGGGCGGGCGAAAGCGGCAATCCATGCCCAAGACCAGCACCGCGCGCGCGTCTCCGTGCTGCACCGCGCGTACCGCCGCGCGCACCAGCGCCAGACCCGTCATGCCGCCGCACTCCAATTGCGCCAGCACGCGCAGCTCCAGCCCCAGGTACTCGGCGAGCTGACAGCTCCACATGAAACTGGGCGGTCCGGCGAGCCCGGCGGGAGAAACGAGCAGCGCGTCCAGCGCTTCCTTCTCCAGACGCGCGTCGGCCAGCGCGGCGCGCGCGAGGCGCCAGGCCACCTCGCGGAAGGAGCCGTCGAGGTCGCGCCGCACCGGCACGTCGGCGAGACCGGCGACGTAGGCGGCGCTCACGGCGCGCGCTCGTCGTCCCAGCGCTGGCGCAGCGCGCGCTTCAGGACCTTGCCGAGCGCGCTGCGCGGGAGCGCCTCGACGAAGACGAACTGGCGCGGCGACTTGTAGTCGGCGACGCGCGCCAGGCAGTGCGCGCGCAGGGCGGCGGCGTCGGCGACGCGCCCGGGTCGGAGCGCCACGAAGGCGCACAGATCCTCGCCCAGCACGTCGTGGGGGACGCCGATGACCGCCGCTTCGCGCACGGCGAAGTGCGCTTCGAGGACCGCGTCGATCTCGCCGGTGAACACGTTGAACCCGCCGCGGATGACGAGGTCCCTCTTGCGGTCGACGAGGTACAGGTAGCCGTCGGCGTCCAGGTAGCCCACGTCGCCCGTGCGAAGCCAGTCGCCCGCCCAAGCGGCGGCGGTGGCGGCCGGGTCGCGGTAGTAGACGCGCGGCGGCGCGACCGACTTCAGCCACACCTCGCCCGTCTCGCCGACGGACGCGGAGGTGTCGTCGTCGCGCACAATGCGCACCTCGGTGGGGGGGATGGGCAACCCCACGCTGCCGGGCCGGCGCGCCGCTTCGCCGGGCGGCAGCGCGCAAGTGGCGGCGCCGGCCTCGGTGCTGCTGTAGAGGTTGACGAGGTGGGCCTGCGGAAAGATCGCCGCCAAGGCTTCGATGGTGGAGGGCGGCATGGGCGCCGAGCCGAACATGAGGACCTTCACCGCGCTAGTGTCGCGGCGCGCGGCGCCCGGTGCGTCCAGCAGGAGGCGCCCCATCGCCGGTACGATGAACGCCACGGCGGCGCGGCGCGCCGCGCAGACCGCCAGAAAGCGCGCGGCGTCGAACTCGGCCATCACCGTAGCGACCATGCGCGCGCGCAGCGGCAGGAACGTCATGCCGTGCGCGCCGGCGAACGTGTAGAGGGGCACGGCGTGCAGGAACGGCTGGCCCGCGAACGCCTTCAGCGCGCGGTTGGCCATGACAGTGACCGACGCGTGGGTGCAGGCGACGCCCTTAGGTGAGCCCGTCGTCCCGGACGTGTAGAGGATGTCCGCGAGGTCGTCGGGCGCAACGGGCACCTCGGGGTCGGCGGCCGAGACGCCTGCGGCGAGGACGAGCTCCGGCGCGGCGTAGACGGACGCATCGGCCGGAACGGCGTTGCGCGCGCGCGCGACGAGCGACGGCGCGGCGACGGCGGCGCGGACCTGGGCGTGAGCGAAGATGGCTCGCAGCTCGGGAGGCGCGAGGCGCGGCCCCACGGGCACGGCCACGCCGCCGGCCTTGTGCACGCCGAAATAGCAGGCGAGGTAGTCGAGAGCAGCGGCGTTGTCGAAGAGCAAAGCGACGCGGTCGCCCTTGGCGACTCCCGCCCGCAGCAACGCTTGACCGACCCGGCTGGCGCGCGCGTTCCATTGTGCGAACGTCAGCGACGCGCCGGCGATGTCGCCGCCCTCCTCCACTCCGGCGACGTCGGCGGCACCGATGACCTCGACGGCCTGCTGGTCGGGTGCCTCCGCCGCCGCGCGGCGCAGCACGTCGGCGACGGTTCGCGCGCCGCGATGCCCGGCGCGTCCACCGCCGGCCGGGAACGACGAAGCTCCATCCACGACGGTCTCGCTAGGACGAAGGCGTCGAGCTGTCAAGCGCGCGTCGCGCAGCCTCCGAGCTCGCTCCGGCTACGCTTCCGGTTCTCACGGGGACGCCGGCGGGGTCGGCGGAGCGGGCGCCGCAGCGGGCGGTGCGCCCGACCCGTGGACGGCCGCGGGCGCGCCGGACGCGGGCGTTCCGGTGCCCCCGGCTCCCGCCGGCAGCGACGCCGGCATGGACGTGGGCCACCAAGGAATTGGGAGCGGCTTGACGATCGGGGCCGATTCGGGCGGCGGCGCGCCCGCGAGCAGCAGCTCGCCGTCGCGGGTCTCGAGCGGCGTGCCGCGCGCCCACGCCGCATCCACGGCCGCGGCACTGCGCTCGGCGGCCAGCGCGGGGTCGGGTCGGAGTGCCGCGGCCAGAACGCGCCCGCCGCCTGGCGGCACGGTCACGGCGCCCGACTCGCCCGTGGCAAGGTCGGCCCAGCGAATGGCCTCGTACATGTCGGAAGCACCACCGACGCCGTAGAGCAGCACGCGCCCGTCACTCGACAGGCCCAGCGGCACCGCGCGCCCGGCGGCGGCCACCACGCGGCGGTAGCGCAGCTCGGGCGGGGCGCGCTTGCGCGGGAACAGGCGCGCCGCCAGGACGCCCCGCGGTCGCCACAGCTCGGGGGCGCGCGTGAAGCTGCCGGCCTCGGCGTAGCCGAGCACCAGCGTCTCGGCGGGCGCGATCAGCAACCCGTCCCCCGCTTCGCCCAGACGGCGCGAGCTGGCCGCCGCCCCCTTCCGGGGGGCCGGAGCGGCCAGGCTGACGTCCCACAGGCCGTCGTCGTCGAACCCCGCCGCCTTGTCGAAAGCGGCCACGAACAGATGGTCGGGCGACGACGACCAGGCCGCGCCGGAGTGCGCCGTCTCGACGAGCGGCGCGCCGCCCAGCACCGACAGCACTTGCACGCCGGAGCCCTCGTAATAGGCGACGCGGACCGCGAGGCGCCGGCCGTCGGGCGACCACGCCAGCACCGATTCGTAGCGGGCGACGTCGTCGGGCATCGTGTGGTCGGCCGACGAGCGCGCCAATGTCTTACGATTGGCGAGGCCGGGATCGAGCAACGAGACGCCGCCGCGGTCGATCACGGCCAAGACGCGGCCGTCGGGCGCGTAGCCGGCGCGCCGCCCCGGCGCCACGGTGCGCAGCGTGCCCGAGGCGCCGTCGACGAAACGCAGCAGCTCGGCGGTGCCGAAGACCACGGTGACGCCGTCCGGGCTCCACGCCAGCGAGGCGTCGCCGGCGGGCGGGTCCTTCTCTTCGGCGCTGGCGGGGCGGCAGCGCGGCGGAACGCTCTCGCACAGGTACAGCCGGCTCGACCCGCCCACCGACCACACGAGCGCGACCTCGAGATGCGGCGAGACGGGTGGCGCAGGCAGGCTCCCCGCCGCGGCGCTGCCGCCCGCGCTGCCGGTGGCCTCGACTGTCGCGACGTACGCGGCACCTCCGCCCGCGGAGCCGGGCGCGCCGGAAGCGGGCATGGCGGACCCCGTCCCGCCGCAGCCGCAGCCCGCCAGCGCGGCGGCGAGGAGCGCGCCGCGGCGCGCCGATCCCCCGCGCCAGACCCGCGCCGTCATGGCGCGCTCAGCACGGCGGCAGGATCGAGCGCGGCGGCGCGACGCGCCGGGAAGAAGGCCCCGACCAGGCAGCAGGCGACGGCGAAGCCGATCGCGGCGCCGACCAAGGCCGGGCTGAACGCAAAATACGTCTGAGGCTTGTAGGGGAAGTCCGGAAGGAAACGCGCCGAAGCGAAGTCGCACAGCAACGACGCGGCGAAGGCGACGACGACGCCGGCAACGCCGGTGACGACTCCCACGGCGGCCGCTTCGCCGAGGATGATGTGGCGGATGTCGGCGCGCGAGGCGCCCACCGCACGGAGCACGCCGATCTCGCGCTTGCGCTCGTAGATGATCATGAAGAACGTGTGCATGATGTTCACAGCGGCGATGCCGACGATGATCGCGCTGACCAACCCGAACACCAGCATGAAGATGGCGATCATGAGACCCGCTTGCTCGGCGCCGTTGTCCTCGAGCGCGTAGCCCAAAGCGGCCACCGCGGCGCTGACGGACGTCACCCTGTCCTTGGAAGTCACTTCGAGCATCACCGAGTGATAACGGCTGCCGGCGTCGGGGTCGCCGAACTCGACGTTGAAGCGCTTCACGTAGCCGATGGGCAGGGTCGCGCCGAGCGGAATGGCCTTGGGGCTGAAGCCGACGAGCATGCCGCGCAGGGTGCGCGGCTTCCCCACGGGCGCCTTCGAGATGTAGGACTCGCCGAGGACCATGGTGAACGTGAGCCCGACGGCGAAGTCGGCGTTGAGGCGCGGCAGACCGTGCGCCCGCGCCAGCGTGCCGTTGTAGATCTCCACCAGATGGCTGGACGCCAGGACTGGGACGAAGGGACGGCACGGCCAGCGCGCCGGCGCCGAGGCGGGGGCGCTCGCCGGCGTCGAAGCCGGGGTGCTGGCCGGCGCCGAAGCCGGGGCGACGGCGGCCGTCGCCGGCGCGGCGCTGCTCGCCTTGGGCTTCTTCGACGGCCGCGGCGGCGGCGGCTTGTCGCAGTACCAGCGCGCCGGACACTCCTTGTCGTCGGCGCACGTCCCGCCCGGGGCGTTGCGCGGGTCGGCCGCATCTTCCATGTCGCGGAACTCGTAGCCAGGCGCCACGTCACCGGCGACGACCGCGGGGTCGATGCCGTCGGCGATGAGCTCCGTCTGCAGCGCGCGCCCGAAAATTCGCTCGCCGCCGCGCGCCAGCGCCGGGACAGTGAGCTTCATCTTCGGATAGGCGGCCGCCACGCCGGGGATCGCGCGCAGCGACGCCACCGCGGCGTCGTCGAGCGCGTCGGCGCCCAGCCCCACCTTCAGTGGACCGAGGTTCACGTCGAGCGAGCGCGGCACGACCTCCAGCCGGTCCACCGGGAAGATCTTCCCCAGCACGATCGCGCGGACGCCCACTCCCAGCGCCAGGAAGAACGTGAACGTGGCGATGCCGACGACCACGCCGATCGACGCCAACCCGAAATGAGCCCGGTTGCGGCGGAGGTTGTCCGCCACGACCCGCGCCAGGCGCCGTACCGTCACTTTCCCTCGGAGGACTGCGCCGGGACGGAGGCCAGGGCGGGGGCTGGCGGTGCCCCTTCGGCTGCGGCGGCAGCCGCCGCGGCCGCGCTACGGGCGGAGCGCACGTCCGAGCGGATTCGGCCGTCCTCCAGCCGGATGACCCGGTCGGCGGCGCGCGAAATGTTCTCTTCGTGAGTTACGATAACGAGCGTAATCCCATGACGGCGGTTGAGGTCGTGGAAAAGCTCCAGGATGGAGGCGCCGGTGGCGAGATCCAGGTTGCCGGTGGGCTCGTCGCATAGCATCAGCCGCGGCCGCCCGAAGAGCGCCCGCGCGATCGCCACGCGCTGCTTTTGCCCGCCCGACAGGCTGGTCGGCAGCGCGTCGCCGCGCTCCCCCATGCCGACCTGCGCCAGCACCTCGGCCGCGCGCGCCGACTCGCCCGCGACCGTCGGCCCCGCCGCGCCGCCGTCGCCTGGCCTGCGCGCCGCGCGCCGGAACAGCGCGGGCAGCGCCACGTTCTCCGTGCAGGTGAGATGGTCGAGCAGGTTGAACGCCTGGAAGACGAACCCGACGTGCCGGTTCCGGTAGTCGCTCAGGTCGGCGTCCGACATCCCGCGCAGCTCGCGCTCGCCGACCTGAACGCTCCCCGAGTACGCGGAGTCGAGCCCCCCGACAATGTTGAGGAGCGTGCTCTTGCCCGAGCCCGACGGCCCGATGATCGACAGGAACTCGCCGTCGCCGATCTCGAGCTCGACGCCCGCCAGGACCTCGCGGACGTGCTTTCCGTTTTGATAGCTGCGGTGGACACCGGACAGGCGGATCATCGGGCGCCCCGACTATGCCACGCCGCCGCGACCGGTCAACTTGCCCAGGGCCACTGGAACTGCGCCCAGGGCAGCAGGTAGAGGTAGGCGGCCGAGGCGGCCAGCACGACGAGCCCGAGCACGAAGAACATCCAGCGAACGCCCGACTTGAAAACGAGGGCGATGCCGGCAAGAAAGAGCGCCACCGTGAAGAGCACACCGGCGAGCCCGAACTTGTCGCCGGCGTCGTTGGCGGCGCTCCCCTCCTCGAACCGCGCGGCGGAGTCGGTGCGGCCCTTGGCGAAGCGCGCCTCGGCGTCCGCGAACTTCTTCGTGCCGGCGGCGAGCACCTTCTCCAGGTAGGCGGCGTCGAGCTCCTTATCGAGCCCGCCGACGAGCACCGCGTCCGGCATCGAGGCCGCTTTCTCCTTGTCGGAGGTGCGGAAGGCCGGTGGATATCCCAGCGCGGCGTAGGCTTCGTCGCTGATCTGCTGGGTGTAGAGGTACTTCGCCATCAGGAACGTACGCTCCTTGGTGAGCTTGTCGCGCGTGGTGAGTCCTTCCAGCACCAGCTCCTTGGCGCGGATGTCCAGCCCAGCGTCGCGCGTGATGACTGTCATGCCCAGGTTGAACGCGGTCGAGGCCTTGGTGGCCATGTTGGAGGCCTCGGCGTAGGCCTCGGAGGCGATCTTCAGCGCGTCGTCGTACGCTTCCGTGGAAACGCCGCCCCAGAGGTCGCCTTGCCAGGCGCTCCAGGCGCCGCCCACGGCGCCCATCCCCAGCAGCATCGCCACCACGAACTCGAATCCGTCGAAGGACTTCTTGCCGTCGCCGTTGTCGTCTACCGCCATGCAACCCCTCTTCCTGTGTGTCGCCCGCGGCCTACCCCGGCCGGAGGCTGGCGTCAACAGGCGCGCCGGGGGTCAGTCAGACGGCAGCGCCACGCGCGCCAGGCCGGCGTCGCGCAGCGCCGCCAGCAAAACGTCGGGGGCGACGTGGCGGTCGGGTGGGACGAGGCCGCGTGCGCTGAACGTGCCGGCCGCGAGAGCGCGCGCCGCCAGCACGGCGGGTACGACGGCGGCGTCGTAGCTGCGACCTTCGCCGGTGAGCAGGCAGCGTACGAGCCGGCCGCCCGCGTCCTCCACTTCATAGAGGACCCAGCCGCGCCGCGCCCCGAGCAAGCGGGCCAGCGCCAGCGCCGGAGCGGGCGTGCCGATGCGGCGCAGCAAGCGCGGCCAGCGCGCCGCGGCCGCCAGCAGCGCGTCGAGCCCCGGAACGTTCGAATGCACGTAGAAGGACGTGTGGCGCAGCGAGGGCCAGACCTCGGGAAGAAGCAGCGCGTCGGGTCCGCCGCCGAGCAGGCGGGCGCGGACCGCGCCGACGGGCGCAGGCAGGGTGAACGTGCGCGCCTCGCGCCAGGCGATGCGCCTCACCAGCTGTCCGTCGCGCAGCACGTCCACAGGCGCGCCCACCGACGCTACCAGGGATCCGGCTGTCCCCGGGCGGGCGGTGTAGCGCGTGGCGGGCGCGAGTACGCAGGTGAAGCCGACCGGCGCCGCCAGGCCGCTGAGACGGATCATCGCGGCGCTGACCGCGGAGAGCGTGCTGCAGGCGCAGAGCACGCGGATGCCGGCGGCGTCGATGCGCTCGCGCAAGGCACGCACTGCGCGCACGTGGTCGAGGCTGTCGCTGATATCGACGACGTCGAAGCCCAGGTCGGCGGCAGCGGCGACGAGCGCGGTCGTGCGGTGCTGGAAGGGACCGACCGCGTCGACGACGACGTCGCCGCGGCGAAGCGTCGCGCGCAGCGAGGCGGGGTCCTCGACGTCGAGACGCAGATCGGCGCCGTCGCGCCGAGAGGCGGCGAGGGGGCGCTCGCCCGCGGCGCGCAGACGTGCGACGGCGGCGGCGCCGAAGACGCCGAAGCCTCCGGCGACGACGAGGCGGCTCAGCGCAGCCTCCATCCCAGCACGACGACGAGGGGGCAGAAGAGGCCGAAGAGCGCGGCGCTGGCGGCCATCACGGCCGGCACGCTGCCGGCGGCGGTGGCGGCGCTGAGGGCGAAGCCGCTCGCCCAGGCGGCCCACGCCCAGGCACGCAGCCATGGCGGGAGCGGCGTGCGCCAGGTCAGCAGCGCGCCCGCGGCGCAGTAGAGGCCGTTGGCGAGGCCGCCGCCGCACAGAGCGGCGAGCCGCGCCAGCGCGGCCGCGTCCGCGGTCGCCGGCCAGGTGCCCCAGGAAAGAAAGAGGGAGTCGGCGGTGAAGTCGCAACCGATGCCCAGCGCGGCCAGGGCGAAGGCGGCGCGCGGCCAGGGCGAGGGACGCGGCGCGGCACGGTCGAGCCGCGCTCCCCACCAGCCGTAGAAGCCCAGCAGCGCGGCGGCCGCGGCGAGCCACACCCCCCAGCCGCCCCGCCAGATCACGGGGTGTGCGGCGACGTAGGCGCGGCGCGCGGGCAGCGCGTCGGCGGCCTCGGTGCCCGGGCGCAGCACCGCGATCAGGGAGAGCACCGCGGCGGCGTTCAGCGCGGCGCAGGCCCAAGGCGCGGCGGCGCGCAGGCGCGTCCCGGCGCGCGTACCCTCCAGCAGCAGCAACACGAACGGCAGCCACCAGACGACGTCGTCGAGCAGCACCAGCGTGACGGTGCGCAGCGGCCATTCTCCGCGCGCCACGGTCCACAGCCACCCGAGCGGGCCAAGCACCTTGCCGGCGAGACCGATGGCCACCAACGGGCGGGCGCGCTCGCGGTCGCCCTCACGTCCGAGCCAGTGCGCGGCCAGCGCATAGAGCGCGCCGTAGAGGCCGACGACCATGCCGAGGCATTGCCAGATGCCCGGGTAGCGCGGCGGGTCGAGGCGGAAGGCGCGGAAGAACGCGCCGGGGACGAGGCCCGCCCACAGGCCGAAGGCGGCGTTGTACAGCGCCGCCAGCGTGAGCACGACGCGGTAGTAGCGCGCGCGGCCCGGGTCGATCATGCGGCGCGAGCGTCGTCGTTTCGGGGCCGGTGGTCAACCGCGCGCGCAAGCGCGCGAGCGCGCATGGCTCGCGGGAGGCCCTTTCGCGGCGGCCTGCTAGGCTGGGGCGGCGCCGGCCGGCGCGGAGGTGGCCGATGCAGAAAGCGGCGTTCGGGGAGGGAGAGATCCTTCTGGCGCAGGGCGACATCACCAACCAGGCCGTGGACGCGGTGGTGACGGCGGCGAACGCGGCACTGGCGGGCGGCGGTGGGGTGGACGGTGCGGTGCACCGCGCCGCGGGACCGGAGCTGCTGCAAGCGTGCAGGGCCATCGGCGGCTGCGCCACCGGGTCCGCCGCCATCACGCCAGCCTTCGGGCTCGCGCGCAACGGCGTGCGCCACGTCATTCACGCCGTGGGCCCGATCTGGCGCGACGGCGCCGCCGGGGAGGACGCGCTCCTGCGCGGCGCGCACGACGCCGCGCTGAAGCTGGCGGACGTGGCGGGCTGCACGTCGATCGCATTTCCTGCGATCAGCACGGGCGTCTATGGTTTTCCCGTGCTGCGGGCGGCGCCGCTGGCGCTGGCCGCCGCGCGAGACTTCCTGCAGCGCGCGCCGCGCGCGGTGCGCCGGATTCTCTTCGTGCTCTTCGACGCGGCCAGCTACCGCCAGTTCGAGCACGCGCTCGACTTGCTCGCCGGCGCACCGCTGCACTGACTTGCTACAGGCGCCCCAGCGGCGACCCGCTCGACGGCTCGGCGCCGCCGCGCGGTCCCTCGATCTCCACGAACAGGCGCGTTCCGCCCGCCACCAGCGCGGGCACCGCCAGCAGGTTCACGACAGGAATGGCGAGCAGGACGAGCCCGCCAGCGGCGAATCCGCCGGCGACCCAGAAGTTGGCGCTCACCAGCGCGAGCTTGCGCCGGAACGACCAGCGGCGCCGACTCGCCGCCGGGTCGGTCCCCTGCAGGACCAGGAAGAACCCGGTCAGGCAGATCCCCCCGGCGAAGGCGACCAGCGTGCCCACCACCGGGACCAGCCAGCCCACCAGCGCCAGAGCCACCGAGCCGCCGGCCAGCAGCGCGGTCGCCAGGAGGGTGTGCCCCACTGCCAGCGCCGCATCGCCGGCGAAGCGCGGCAGGGAGAACGGCGGCGCCGCCACGCCCGTCGTCTCTTCTTCGACCTTCTCGGAGATGAGCTCGTTGAAGGGTGCGGCGAGCGCCGCGCTGACGCCCAGGAAGAGCGTGACGAACGCCGCCACCCACGCCAGGGCGGTCAACGCGTAGACGAGGATCTGCGCGACGAGACGCAGCAGCCACCACGCGACTGCGGCGGCGCCGTGCAGCGCCGCCCAGTCGCCGAGCGGCAGCCAGCGCGACGTGAGGTCCGGCACCAGCACCGCCGCACCGACCAGCAGCCCTACGAACACCGCCAGCGTGATGGCCGCGGGCGCCAGCGCCACCGCGAACATCTTCCGGTCGCGCATCAGCCGCGCGAGCCCTTCCAGCACGAACCCGACGCCGCGCACGGCGCGCACCGGGAAGCTCTGCTCGGTGAGCCGCCGCCCTTCCACGCCGCCATGCGTAGCACGCCCCGTGCCGCCGTGCGTGTCCGCTTGCGGACAGCGGCCGCGCTCCGCCGCCGGCCGGAATCGCGGACCGCGCGGCCCGCATCGAAGGTTTGACACTCCAGCCCGCGTCCCTGTACGGAAGACAGCCCATGAGCGAACCAGTCCCCGGCCCCGCGACGCCGATCCACTCCGTGGACGAGCTCGTCGCCCACCTCGCCGCCGGCGCCAAGCCGCGCGACGCCTGGAAGGTAGGGACGGAGCACGAGAAGTTCGGCGTGCGCGAAGAGGACGGGCTCCCCATCCCCTACGACGGCGAGCGCGGCGTGGAGCGCGTGCTCGCCGGCCTGGCGGCGCGCTATGACTGGGAGCGCGTCGAGGAGCGCGGGCGCGTCATCGCGTTGCGCCGTGGCGGCGCCACCGTGACCATCGAGCCCGGCGGCCAGCTCGAGCTCAGCGGCGTGGCGTTCCCGTCCGTGCACGCGACGTGCCCCGAGATCACCGAGCACCTGCGCGAGGTCAAGGAAGTGTCGGCGGGGCTGGGCGTGCGCTGGCTCGGCGTGGGCTTCCACCCGCTCGCCACGCGCGAGCAGATGCCGTGGATGCCCAAGCGCCGCTACGAGATCATGCGCGCCTGGATGCCGCGGGTGGGCACGCGCGGCCTCGACATGATGGTGCGCACCTGTACGGTGCAGGCGAACTTCGACCACGGCGGCGAAGCAGACGCGGTGCGCAAGATGCGGACCGCGATGGGAGTCACTTCCATCATCACGGCGATGTTCGCCTCCTCGCCGCTGGTCGAAGGGCGCGACAGCGGTTTCCAGACCTACCGCGCCTGGTGCTGGCGCGACACCGACAACGCCCGCAGCGGACTGCTGCGCAACGTGTTCCAGGGAAGCTTCGGTTTCGCCGCCTACGTGGAGTGGGCGCTCGACGTGCCCATGTACCTGGTGCGTCGCGGCGACCAGCTCATCGACATGACGGGGACGCCGTTCCGCGCGTACTTGGAGGGCCGCGCCCCCGGCGCGGACGGACTCACGCCCACGATCGCCGACTGGGAGATCCACCTGACCACGCTCTTCCCGGAAGTGCGGCTGAAGACGTACATCGAAGTACGCGGGGCCGACGCCGGCGCGCACGGCATGAACTGCGCGCTGCCGGCGCTGTGGAAGGGCATCCTCTACGACGACCAGGCGCTCGACGACGCATGGTCGCTCGTGTCCGGCTGGACCTTCGACGAGCGCGTGACGCTGGCGGACGCGGTGTGCAAGCTGGGCCTGCGCGCCCCGCTGCCCGGCGGGCGCGGCACCACGCTCGACCATGCGCGCGCGCTGCTGGCAGTTTCTCGGGCCGGGCTGCAGCGCCAGGCGTCGCGCAACAGCTCGGGCGAGGACGAAGCACGCTGGCTGCGCCCGCTCGAAGAGCGCATCGCCCGCGGCGTCTCGGCGTCCGACGACCTGCTGGCGCGCTGGAGTGGCGAGATGCAGCAGGACCCGCGGCGCCTCGTCGACGCGCTGGCGTACTAGCGGTGTGAGCCGCCGGGTCGCGCCGCCACGACTCGCTCACTCGCTCGCCTGCCCGACGGCCCGGCGCTTACGGCGCGGGCGGCGCGCCGCGCAACGCCCGGAGGTAGGCGAGCGCCTCGGCAGGGGCCATCGCCGGCGCCACGGGCGCGGGACGAGACAATTCTTGCAACAGCGCGTCCAGCCGCTCGAGCGGACGGTCGCCCAGGAGGGCACGGGCGCGCGCAGCCGCCGCGGCGACGCGCACGTCGTCGAGCCCGCCCGCGAGCGCCGCGAGCTGCGCGTCGAAGTCTTCCAGGCCCGCGAGCGCCACCGGCGCCGAGCCCACCGTCGCGCTCCGCAGCCCCGCCAGCTCCGCACGGCGCGCCGCGTCGCGCGCCGCCTGCTCGCGGGCCGCCAGGCGCTCGGCCTCCTCGCGCGCCGCGCGCCGCTCGTCCTCCTCGCGTGCCGCCCGGCGGCGCGCCTCGTCGCGTCCGGCGCGGCGCTCCTCCTCCTCGCGAACGCGATGCTCCTCCTCCTCACGCAGCCGCTGCTCCTCGGCCTCCACGGCCAGGCGGCGCTCTTCCTGGCCGCGGCGCTGCTCCTCCTCGCGCGCCCAGCGCGCGGCCCGGCGCTCTTCCTCCTGCCGCCGCCTTTCCTCTTCCTCCGCCGCCAGCCGCTGCTCCACTTCGTCGCGCGCGCGCCGCTCCTCTTCCTGGCGCGCGCGCCGTTGTGCGCGCAGCTGCTCCTGCTCGGCGGTCATGCGCCGCTCGTCCTCCGCGCGCGCCCGGCGCCGCGCCTCGTCGCGCTCTTCCGCTTCGCTTCGTAGCCGCTCTTCCTCCTCGGCATCGCGCGCGCGCCGCTCGACTTCCGCCTGCACCTGGCGCTCGACCGCTTCGGCGCGCAGCCGGTCCTCCTCCTCGCGCGCGCGCCGCTCCGCCCGGGCGCGCGCCGCCCGCCACTCGTCCTCCTCGTCGGCCGGCCCCGCCGGCGGCGCCGGCGTGGCGTCGCCCCGCTCCGCCGGGCCGGCCCAGGCCGTCTCGGGCCCCGTCCGTACTTCCACCGACGGCTCCGCCGCCGGCTGCGTCCAACCGCCCGGGCGCGCCGCCGGCGCCTCCGCGCTCGGCGCCGTCGTCGTGTCTTCCTGCTCTTCGTCGTGGGTCTCGAGCGCGCGAGCGATCGCCTCGGCTTCGGGCGAGCCGGCGTCCGCCCGCAACGTCACCGCCGCTTCCGCCGAGGGGATCTCGAAGTCTTCGATGAGGTCGTCACCGTCCAGGGCAATGGCGTCCGACGCGGCCTCCGGCGGAGCAGCGCCCGCCGGGAGCTGCATCGCGATGTTCGAGTCGCCGTCGAGCCCGGCCGCGCCGTCCGCGTCGCCGTCCGCCGCCGGCACCTCCAGCGCGGGGGCGGCGAACGACAGGTCATCCTCGCCCGGCTGCAGCATCACCGGCACGTCGTCCGGCGCTTCGCTCCCCGTGGTGATGCCGGCAAAGGCCGCTTCGAGCTCCAGATCGATGTCCGCGTCCGCCGTCACGGGCGACGCCGCCCGGGGCGGCAGCGCATCGATGCCGACGACCGTGCGGTCGCCCAGGCCCGCGCCGTCGGCCTCCTGCGCCGCGTCCGGCACCATGGTTCGCTCGCCGGCGTCCCCCGCTTCGTCGCCTTCGCCGAACGCCGGCCGGCCGAACGGCGCGGGCGCGTCCGCGAACGGCGAAGGCGGCACGGGCGGCTCGGCCCCCTCCTGCCCGTAGCCGGCGTAGCCGCCGGCGCCCGCCCCCGGCCCCTCGCTGGGCGGCGCGACGTAGGGCGTCGCCATGTCGCCCGACGCGCCGCCGACGTTGAACTCCGCGCTCCCCGCGTCCCCGTACGGGCCGTTCTCGGCGTAGGGGTTCACGCCCACGCCCAAAGGCGGCACCGGTGCCCCGTCGTAGACGTGCGGCGGCTGATCGAGCGGCGTCGACGCCCACGCCGGCTCGTCCTGCGGCGCCTGGCCCACCGCGGCGGCGAGCTGCTCGCGATACGACAACGCGCGCTCGATGAGCTCGCGGCTCTGGCGGTCGAGCCGCGTGTACTTCACGCCCATGCCGGCGGGCTCGCCGCCTTCGTCGCGCTCGCGCACCCACGCTACCCGGCCCTCGCCGCGGATGAGGCGCGTCTGGTCCGACAGCAGGAACTCGAAGCGCAGCACCGTGCCGATCGGCCGCGGGCGGCGCGTCTGCACGAAGATGCCGCCGCGCGAAATGTTCGACGAGTAGCGCTCGATGAACGACTGCACGTCGGGATACTTCAGCTTGATGCGCATCGAGACCGGCTGCCGGTCTCCGTCGCGCCGATCGTCGTACGTCATCGCCGCCGCCGCCTCAGGCCGCCACCAGCTCGTAGAAACGCTCGATGGCGCGGTCGACGCCCGCCGGGTCGTTTCCCCCGCCTTGCGCCATGTCGGGGCGCCCGCCGCCCTTCCCTCCCACGAGCGGCGCCACCTCCTTCATGATGTTGCCTGCCTTGATGCGTCCCGTCAGCGGCGCGCTCACCAGCACCACCAGCGACACCTTCTCCCCCGCGACGCCCGCCAGCATCAGCACCCCGTCGCCCATCTTACCCTTGAGCTTGTCGCCCAGATCGCGCAGCTCCGCCGGGTCGACGACGTCCACGCGCGCCGCCAGGGCCTTCACGCCGGCCACCTCGCGAATCCCCGCCAGCAGGTCGCCGGCCCCCGCCGCCGCCTTCGCCCGCCGCAACGCGTCGCGCTCGCGCGCCGCTTCCTTCAGCTCCACCAGCAGACGCTCCGCGCGCGCCGCCACGTCCGCGGGGCGCACGCCCAGCACGGCCGCCGCCGTGGCGAGCTCGCGCTCCGCGTCCTGTGCCAGCTCCACCGCCGCCATGCCCGTGACCGCCTCCACCCGCCTTACTCCCGCCGACGACGCCGCCTCGCCGGTGAAGCGGAAAAAGCCGATGTCGCCGCTGCGCCCGACGTGCGTGCCGCCGCACAGCTCCACCGAGTCGGGCGTGATCTCCACCACGCGCACGCGGTCGCCGTACTTGTCGCCGAAGAACGCCAGCGCCCCGCGCTCCTGCGCCTCGGCGAAGCTCATCTCCTCCGCCTTCGTCGGCGCGTTCAGCAGCACGTGCGCGTTCACCTTCTTCTCGATGGCGCGCAGCTCCTCGGGCGTGACCTTCTGGTAGTGGTTGAAGTCGAAACGCAGGCGCGTCGGGTCGACCACCGAGCCGGCCTGCCGCACGTGCCGCCCCAGCGTGCTGCGCAACGCCCAGTGCATCAGGTGCGTCGCACTGTGGTTCTTGCGGATGGCGTCGCGCCGCTCGTGGTCGACTTTCAGCGTCACCGCGTCGTCCACCTTCAACACCCCCGCGCGCACGCGGCCCACGTGCAGGGTCAGCGACGGCAGAGGGCGCTGCGTGTCGGCCACCTCTACTTCGCCCTCCGGCCCCACGATCACGCCCTTGTCGCCCACCTGCCCACCCGACTCGCCGTAGAACGGCGTGCGGTCGGTGAGCACGCGCACCTCGTCTCCGGCCCGCGCGGCGGGGAGGCTCCGCCCTTCGGCGTCGAGCACCGCCAGCACGCGCCCCTCGGCGGCGGTCGCCTCGTAGAAAAGCGTGCGCGTGGCGCCGTGGCGCTCGTGCAGCGCACGCGCCGCCGCCAGCAGCGCCGCCCCCGCGCCCCCTTCGTCCGGCGCCTTGGGACGGAACTTGTCCGGGTCGCCCGCCCCCAGCCCGTGCTCGGCGGCGATGACCGCCGTCAGGTCGGGCGGAAAGCCGTGCGTGTCGTGCAGGAAGAAGACCACGTCGCCCGGGACTTCCTTCGCTCCGCCCGATTTCACGTCGGCGATCTCGCGCTCCAGCAGCCGCAGCCCGGTGCGCAGCGTGCGCCGGAACTGCTCCTCCTCCTGCTGGGCGATGCGCACGATGTGGTCGCGCGCCTCCACCAGCTCCAGGTAGTGGCTGCCCATGACGTCGACGACGCGCGCGCAGACCTCGTGAAAGAACAGGTCCCCGAGCCCCAGCCTTTCGCCGTGGCGAATGGCGCGCCTCATGATTCGCCGCAGCACGTAGTTGCGCTCGACATTGCCGGGCACGACGCCGTCCGCCACCAGGAACGCGGTGGCGCGCGCGTGGTCGGCGATGACGCGCATGGAGACCCGGTCCTCGCTATCCCCCTCCGGCCCCGGCACGTACTTCTTGCCGGCGAGCTCGGCGGCGCGCTCACACAGCGGACGGAACAGGTCGTTGTCCCAGTTGGAGTCCGCGGCCTGCACCACCGTGGCCAGCCGCTCCAGCCCCATGCCGGTGTCGATCGACGGCCGCGGCAGCGGCGTCAGCTTGCCACCGGCGTCGCGCTCGAACTGCATGAAGACCAAGTTCCAGATCTCCATGTAGCGCTCGTCGTTGCGGCGCGGGTCCTCGGGCCCACCGTCGCCCGGCCCGCGGTCGAACAGGATCTCCGAGCAAGGCCCACAGGGGCCGGTGTCACCCATCGACCAGAAGTTGTCCTTCTCGTCGAAGCGCAAGATGCGCTCGGCGGGCACGCCGCTGATCTTGCGCCACAACGCTTCCGCCTCGTCGTCCTCGCGGAAGACCGTCGGCCACAGCCGCTCCGCCGGCAGGTCCAGCCGCCGCGTCAATAGCTCCCAGGCGAAGGCGATGGCCTCTTCCTTGAAGTAGTCGCCGAAGGAGAAGTTCCCGAGCATCTCGAAGAAGGTGTGGTGGCGCTTGGTGCGGCCCACGTTCTCGAGGTCGTTGTGCTTGCCGCTGACGCGCAGGCATTTCTGCGAGGTGGCGGCGCGCGTGTAGGGGCGCTTCTCCGCGCCGGTGAAGACGTCCTTGAACTGCACCATGCCGGCGTTCGTGAACAGCAGCGTCGGGTCGTTGCCGGGGATCAGCGGCGCGCTCGGCAACGTCGTGTGCCCCTGCTCGGAGAAGAAGTCGAGAAAGAGGCGCCTCAGCTCGCCCGCGGTCCGCGTCATGGGTGGGTTTCTAGCACCAATCACTTCAATAGGTAGGTGGCCGTCACCAGCAAGCCGAGCGCCAGGTCGCGCGCGCCGACGTCGGTGAGGTTGCTGGCCCCCAGGCCGGCGAAGCGCGCGTGGTGGTACTCCACGAAGAACCGCCCGCCGACGCGCAGGTAGTCCAGCACTTCGTAGCCGCCGCCGAGATGGCCCTCGAAGCCGAGCCCCTTGCCGGAGGTGCCGGGCGCCCCGTAGAACGCGACCGCCTGCTTGCCCACGGTGAGCACCAGGTCGTAGCTGAAGCCCGCGTCGAAGCGGAGCTTGGGGACGACCGTATAGGCGCCGTCGATCCCCATACGCACGGAAGAATAGGAGAAGCTCTCCAGCGAGCGCATCTCGGCGTTGCGGATGGGGACGCTGTAGAGCCAGTAGCCGAGGTGCGGCAGGATCTCGAGCTTCTCGTCGAGGAGCGCCACCCGGTAGAACGCGCCGCCGCCCAGCTCCAGGTAGCCGTTGGGGATGCGCACCGGCGTCGTGCCTTCCTTGAAGCGGGCGGAAGGGAAGCCGACCACGAAATCGAACATCACGCCGATGCCGGTGACGGGGCCGTCGAGAAAGAGCACCAGCGGGCGGGCGTTTGCCGCCACCGTCAGCCCGACGAACGGGCTGGGGGCCAGGAACGGGGGCTGCCCGCCCGACGTGGTGACGATGTCGATTCGCCGCGAGATGCCGGCGAGGCCCGCCGAGGCGGCGAGCCAAGGAACGCCGTCGTGGTGGCGCGCGGGGCGCGACGACGGGCCTGACTCGCCTTCGTCGCCGTCGTCGTGGTGGCCGTCGCCGCCGTCCTCGTCGCCGTCGTCGTGGTGCTCGTCTCCGTCGTCCCCGTCGCCGTCGCCCTTGTGGCGGTCGCCCTTGCCGCCGTCGCCGTCGCCCTTGTCGCCGTCGCCCGGCGGCGGGCGGGACTTGCCCGGCTCCGGGCCGGCGTAGGCGTAGCGCACCGCGCCCTTGATGACGCGATCGAGGATCTCGTCGACGGTCTTCTTCTCCAGCTTCGGCGACTTCAGCCCCGGATAGGCGGACTCGCCGAGCAGGTCGCCGGTCTCGCCGTCGAACACCTTGAGCGACAGGTCGTACTTCTTGCCGTCGGCGATGACCTCGCCGACGACGATGGCGTCGATGCGCAGGCCCGGGCAGAACTTGTTCAGCCCCGTTCCCGCGCGCAGGTCCACCAGCGGTACGCCCGCCTTGTCGGCCAGGATGGCGAGGTTGTCGGCGTCGGCCTTCTTCATGCGCTTGTGCGCGAAGATGATGGCCTTGACGGCCGCCTCGAACTTGTCGGCGTCGTCGCCGATGAACGGGAGCACCGCGACGTTGCGGGACTCGTAGTCGGCGGGTGG
>DASYRF010000255.1:0-3354 GCA_036004705.1 Myxococcota bacterium | reverse complement strand
GGCCCCGAGGTCCCGTGGCTCGGCATGTACGCGTGGGGGGAGATTGCGCCCGTCGAGGGGCGCGTGCTCTTCCATCAGCTCACCTTCCCGGTGTGCGTGGTGTGCTGACGGTGGCGGGCAGCGCGCGCGCTCTCTGCCCGCGCTGGAAGCGCGCCCCGGGGGCCGTGTGAGCGCGCCCCAGGGCGGCAACGATCCGCGCGCCCCAGTCACGCCGGCGGCGGCGTCGCTGGAGCGTAACGCGCGGCTGCTGCTGCAGGCCGAGCACGAGCTGTACAAGCTGCGCGACCAGCACCGCCGCGAGACGCGCCAATGCGAGGCGGTGCTCGACGCGGCCTGGCGCCTCCGCCACGTGCCGGCCGACACGGCGCTGGAGGACCTGCTGCGCCTGTGCGTCGAGAAGCTGGACTACGACCGGGCCGTGGCGCTGGTGGCGGACGAGGGCGGCGACCACGCGCTGGCCGTGGCCGTGGGCTTCCCGTCCGCCGCGCCCTGCCCGCCGCTGCGGCTGGCGCGCCACCGCCTGCTGGCGCTGTTGCAAGAGCCCGAGCCGGCACGCGCGCTGGCCGCGCAACTGGGGCTGGCCCAGTGGCTCGTCGGCGCGGCGCCCTCGTCCGAGCCGCCCGGGCCCGTCATCCTCGCCGGCCGCAGCCACGGTCTGGCGAAGTTCATGGACCCGCTCCACGACTCCGACCGCCGCATCTTCGGGCTGCTGCTGAGCTGTGCCGGCGGGCACCTCGAGTCGCAGGCCCTGCTCGCGCGCCTGCGCGGGCAGCACCACACCGTCACGCGCGCGCACGAGGAGCTGCGCCAGCGCATGGACGAGCTGTTCGAAGCGCGCCGCCAGCTCGAGCAGGCCGACCGGCTGTCGCTGCTGGGGGCGATGGTGCAGGGGCTGGCGCGCGACATCGAGACGCGGCTGCGCGGCGTCGACGGCGAGGTGGAGACGCTCGGGCGGGCCATCGACGCCATCGGCCAGGCGCAGGGCGCGGTGGCGGCGCTGCTGGGCGAGCGCGACCCGAGCGCCGCGGCAGAGGTGGTGGCGCTGGAGCGGCGGCTGGAGCTGCGCACGCGGCGGCGCGAGGCGGCGCGCGCGCTGCTGGACCTGGGCGCGCGCACGCGCTTGCTGCACGAGCTGACACGCGACGTCGCCGCGCTGGCGCGCCCGCCGGCGGGTGGCGGTCTGGTGGTGGACCTGCGCGAGGTGGTGCACACGTCGGTGCGCATCGCCTACACGTCGATGCCCGAAGGCGCGGCCATGACGGTGGAGCTCGCCGACCTGCCGCGCGTGCTGGGGGACCCCGACCGCCTGGCACAAGTGGTGCTGAACTTGCTGCTGAACGCGGCGCAAGCGCTGCGCCTGCGCCCGGCCGGCAGCGCCGGCCCGGGTCACCTGCGCGTGTCGACGCTGGCGCGCGAAGGGCGCGCCGTGCTGGTGGTGGAGGACGACGGCCCCGGCATCCCGCCGGAGCTGCACGCGCGCATCTTCGAGCCGTACTTCACGACCAAGCCGCCCGGCGAAGGCACGGGCCTTGGACTGCACGTGGCGCGGCGCATCGTGGAGGCGCACCGCGGCGCCATCACCGTGGACAGCACGCCGGGGCGCGGCGCGCGCTTCGAGGTGTCGCTCCCGGCGGCCGCCGACGAAGACGGCTGAGCCGCCCGCGAACAGCGCCAGCCGCGCGGTTTGCCTCGCCGCGCTCTGTCAGTCTACGATTCCAGGCTCTCGTGGCTCTGCGTTCTTCCCATCGCGCCGTGGCCGCCTTCGTCGCGGCGTCCGCCGTCCTGGCGGCGCCGTGGCCCGCCGCCGCCGCCGCCGCCAAGAAGAAGGGCGCGGCGGGGGCGCACGCCGGCGGCGCGGGCGCGGGAACCGGGGCGGGCGCGGCGGGCAGCCTGCGCGACGAGACCGGCGCGAAGCCGGTGACCACCGTGTACCTCTTCGCCGAAGGCGCGGCGGCGGCGCGGCGCGCCGAGGTGCTGGGCGCGCTGGAGGAGGAGCTGACGGTCAACGACGAGCTGGCCTTCACGTCGTTCGCCGCGCTGCTCGGCGACGTCGACGAGGCGTACGACAAGCGGAAGGACGACGCCGTGGCGCGCTGCGCGGAGGCGCGCCCCGCGCTAGAGGAGCTCGACGTCGAGAAGGCGCTGCCGGAGCTTAAGAAATGCGTCGCCGACCTGGAGGCGCTGGTCGGTCTGTCGGACGTGACCGACGACCTGTACGACGCACAGAAGTCGCTGGCGCTGGCGGCGTTCCTGGGCGGCGAGGAGAAGCTGGCGGCGGCGGCGTTGCGCCAGGCGCTCGTGCTCAAGCCCGACACCACGAAGATCGACTCGGCGGCGTTCCCCAAGCGCATGCGCCCGCTCGTGGACGACCTGCTGCTGAACTTCGAGCTCGACCGCGGCTCGGTGGAGGTGGAGGCCGACCCTCCCGGCGCCGAGGTGTACCTCAACGGCGTGCTGGCGGGGATCTCGCCGCTGAAGCTCGACAACCTCTACTACGGGCGCAACTACCTGACGGTGCGGGCGCCCGGCTTGCTTCCCTACGTGGGGAAGTTGACCGTCGACGCGCCTTCGCTCGCGCCGGCGCGGATCACGCTTCCCGCCTCCAAGATCGACGTGCGCGGCGAGCTGGAGGCGATGCGCGCGAAGCTGGGCGAGACGTTCGTGCCGGCGAAGGCCGCCGGGTTGCGCAAGAAGCTGGCGGTGGACGTGATGGTGTTCGGGCTGCTGCGGCCAGGCGCTGATCGGGCGGCGGACCTGGCGCTCTTCGCCTACGACCTGCGCACCGGCAAGCGGCTCAACACCGAGCGCCTGACGCTGCCGGCGGGCGACAGGAGCCCGCTGGCGAGCGGGGTTGAGCGGCTCTTCACCGACTTGATGCCGGACGCGGGGGCGGGCGACGACGCCGCGGCCGCCGCGCGCGGGCCGGGCTTGCTGGCGAAGCTGGGAGCAGGAGCGGCGAAGGCGGCCGGCTCGCCGCTGTTCTGGGCAACGGTCGGCGGCGGCGTGGTCGCGGTCGCGGCGGTGGCGGTCATCGTGGTGGTCGCCGGGGGCGCACGCGCGCCCGCGGGCGGCTGGTTCGTGGCGGGGCTGTGACGGCGGTGGCGACCGGCGCCGGGAGCCGGAAGGGGAGCGACATGACGAGGCGCAGGAGCGGCGAGGCGACGGCGGCGGCGGCAACGGCGACGAGGATCGCGCTGACGCTCGCCGGCGTGGGCGTGGTCGCGGTCGTGGCGGCCGGCAGCGGCTGTGGGAAGCGGTCGTTCGACGAGATGGTCACCATCGTCCCGGCGGCCGTGCACGGCAGCGTCGGCGGACAGGCCGTGGACTTCTACGACGGGGCGGGGGTGGCCGACC
>DASYRF010000254.1:0-9693 GCA_036004705.1 Myxococcota bacterium | reverse complement strand
GCCGCCGGGGCGGCCGCGGCCGCCGCCGCACCTACCGCGACCGCCGCCGCGACCCCAGTCACGGCCGCCGCCGCGAGGAGCGCGCGCGTCGCGGCGAGCAACCGCGGCGGCGGGGCCGGCCGAAGGCGCGGGCGGAGCGTCGCCACGCGGCCAGTGTGCCATCGCCCCGCCGCGCGCGCCCGCCGCGGCGCCGGGCTCCGTGCATCTCGAGGCGCGCCACTGCTAGCATGCGGCACCCAGGAGGCTTCCATGAAGGTCGGAGCGCGCAACCAGATTGTCGGCACCGTCACCGCGGTCAAGCGCGGCGCCGTGATGTGTCAGGTCAACGTGGACGTACCCGCCGCGAAGATGTCGAGCGTCATGACGCTCGACTCGTGCGACGACATGGCCCTTGCCCCCGGCGACAAGGTGCGCGTCGTGGTGAAAGCCATCCAGGTCCTGCTCCTCAAAGAATAGCGCCGTGGAGTCGCGCGGCCGGCGTCTTGGCAGCGGTTTGCCAAGCGCCTACCATCCTCGGGAATGAAAGCGACCATGCAGCGGTCCGGGTCATGAGGGTGTTTGCGGAGCCCGCACGCCGGCAAGCCGCCAGGAGGGTCGGTGCCGGCCTTCCAGCCGCCATGCCTCTCGCCGCCGCGCCGCGCCTGCGCGGCTCGGCCGAGCCCTGGCAAGGGAACGCGGACGAGCGCAGCGGCGCTCGCTCCGGCCACAGCCTCGCGGCCATTCACCCTGACGCACCGGAGCCGAGCGCCCCGGCGGCCGGAGAACCGCTGCCCGCGCAGACGGCGCATTCGATCGGTGGCCTCCTGGGTCACGACTTCTCGGACGTGCGCATTCACGTCGACTCGGCGGCGGCGCGAACCGCGCGCGCGTTCCACGCGCAGGCCGTCACGATGGGACGCGACATCGCCTTCGGCAGGGACGCCTATGCGCCCGAGACGCCGCGGGGGCGCTGGCTGCTGATCCACGAGCTGGCGCACGTCGTCCAGCAGCGCGGGGCCGCGACGCCCGCACCGGAGGCGCTCTCCCAGGTTGGCGAGTCGCATCCTCAGAGGCGTGGACGTCAAGGTCGGCTACCGGCTGCGCCTCATCGACGAGCCGCTTCCGAAGGATCTCGCGCTGGAGATTACGACGTCGGAAGGCACCGTCGTAGAGAGCCATTCGATCAAGGGGAAAGCGGGAGCAGGCGAGTGGACCTGGAAGGCCGAAAACCCTGGATGGAACACCTACAGCGTGCGCATCGTCGATCCTTCGTCGAAGTCGCTGAAAGCGGCCGCGCGGTTCGCGGCCAATCCGAGATGTGTTCTCGGGGTGTCCACCAAACATTGTGAAGAGGCGCCGGTGAAGGATCGACCCGGTGGATGACGCTACCTGATCATTACGCTGATTCTGTATTCGACGTCGGCGCGTAGGATCGCCAGGCGCACATTCGATCCCTTCTCCAGGCGATCCATCGCGGCGGTCGTCTCGCCCAGACCCGACAGGCGTATCTCGTCGACGGCGAGCAAGACGTCGCCGTTGCACAACCCGAGCAGGTCGTAGAGCGACCCCGGGCGCACCACGACGACCTTGATGCCGGTCTGAACGCCGTGCTCGTAGTACCCGACGATTCGCTCGCCACGGACGGCCAGCGGAGCGTCTTCGAGAGCGGCAGCCACCGCCGCGTGGTCCAGCGACAGGTCACGGGGCGCCTCCGGGCAATCCTTCTCGCGCCCGACGGCAGGCGTGCCCGGCGCCGGCGGCCTGGCGTCGTCCGGGCGGCTCGCGCTGCATCCACCGGCCGCTCCGGCCGTCGCGGCGAGCGCACACAGGGCGGTCGCGAACCGCGGACCGCGTTCGGTGCAGACGAGCATCGTCCGAGACATCCTAGCCGGTGTGTGGCCGGCGTCGAATCCGCCGCGCGCTCAGCGGCCGGTCTCCGCAGGCGCGG
Organism: Myxococcota bacterium; assembly: GCA_036004705.1. Lineage (GTDB taxonomy): Bacteria > Myxococcota_A > Polyangia > DASYRF01 > DASYRF01 > DASYRF01. The sequence goes on along the minus strand of DASYRF010000254.1, from coordinate 7,766 downwards.
ACTCCATCCATTCGGGGACGCGGCCGCCCAGGTACAGCGCGCCGAGCTCGCCTTCGATGTGATTCCGGTAGAGCCAGCCGCGCCAGCGGCCGGCACGCACGGCCATCGCCTCGGGCCAGGTGTCGGCCGGAGGAAGCGGGAAGCGGAAGTGGGTCTCGCCGGCGCCGGCGACGCGCGTGACGGGCGGCCCGAGCGGCCGGCGATGGTGATCAAGCAGCGTCAGCGTGACCGCGCCGACGGGCTTGCGCGCCTCGACGGTGACGCCGAGGCCCGAGGCGGCGGCGAGGGCGTCGCTGGAAGTCGCGGGCTCGTACAGCGGCCCGTCGTAGCGCACGACCATCGCCGGCTCGGGCGCGCCGCCGACGGCGTAGCTGCGCGCCCAGGGATCGGCGCGGACGGCGAGCGCGCGCGCGGCGCGGTCGTCGAGGCGCCGCGCGGGCGGCATGCGCGTGGCGTAGGCGCGCGCCACCGGTCCGACCATGACGCGCGGCGCGCCACCGCGGTCCACCACGAAGAACCCGAGCCGCGGGGCGCTGGCCCCGACGTAAGAGATCCACGAGGTCGAGGTGTGGTAGCTGGCGATGAAGTCGGCGTCGCGCAGCGCGTCGCGCGTGCCGGGGAATAGATCGAAGTACCAGCCGGTGTAATGCGGCGCGCGCGAGGTGCCGCCGGGGTCGATCTCGATCGCCATCGACAGCCAGCGCCGCGATTCCGCGGAGAGCGGCCGGCCCGACAGCTCCTCGGCGACGATGGCGCGCAGCACGCGCAACGTTCCGGCGAGGGCGCGGAAGTAGGAGACCCCGCCGGCCGCATCGGTGCCGAAGCGCGCGAACGCGTGCTCGCCGCGCGCGGCGTACTCGACCAGGGCGTCCAGCACGCCCGGCGCCGGCTCCACGTAGGCGTCCGGGATGGCGCAGCCTCCTTCGGCGTACGGCTCGCCCACGATCAGCACGTAGTTGTGGCGGAGCTGCCCCCAGGCGGTGAGCGCCGAGCCGATGCGCAGGTCGCGGAAGGCGGTGGTGTCGGCGAAGGACGGCAGCGCGCCGGCGGGGCGCTCGGCGAGCGCGCGCACGGCGGCGAGCCAAGCGCCGTAGAGGTCGTCGCCGCCGTCGGGCCAGGCGGCGAGCAGGGCGCGCGCCGTGCGGAGGTTCGCGGCCAGCGCGGGGAAGCGCGCGAGGTCTTCCTTGTCGTGTGCGAGGGCGCGGTCGTGGCCTAGCACGTAAGCCACGTCGGCCGCGGCGACGTCGTAGCGCCCGAACGTCTCGGAGTGCGCGAGCGGCCGCAGCGCCACGCTGTCAGCAGTCACCCGCGGCCCGAGCAACGTGGCGATGACCGGAAGCTCGGTCGACCCCTCGGGCATGAAGTGTAGGCGCGCGGTGCGGCGAAAGCCGTCGCCGATGGCGGCGCGCAGGCGGTCGAAGGCGTCGGGCGCGCGCAGGTCGGCGAGGCCGGCGGCGGCGCGCAGCGCTTCGAGGTCGGCGAGCGAGACGTCTTCGCGGCGGCCGGCCAGCGCCGTCCAGGCCTCGTCGAGGCGCGCCACGCCGTCCAGCACGCCGGCGCGGCGGGCGAGGTCGGCCAGCGCGAGCGCGTCGAGCGCCTCGCGCGGCGTCTCGCGCGGGTCGGGCGTGACGGGGTCGGGGTGCGAGCTGCGCGACGAGCGCGACACGAGGTTGAGCTCCAGGCGCGAGAGCCACATCGCGCCGCGGAAGAAGGCAGCGAGGTCGCGCCCCGTGTCGGGGTCGGGGACGTAATGGCCGCGCGGGGCGTAGGCGGTGAAGTCGATCATGCGCGGGCGGCCGAAGAGCTCCACCTGCTTCATGCCGGCGGCGCGCATCGCCTCGCCGACGAGTGCGTCGGCGGCGGCGGCGGTCTCCGCGCCACCCAGCGCGGGCGGCACGTCGGCGCCGGTGAGCAGGCGGCGCGCGACGGTGAGGTAGAGGTCGAGGTCCTCGGCGGTGCCGGCCGGCCAGGGCGCGGCGGCGGCGGCTGCGGGGAGCGCGACGTGAAGGGCTTCGACGACCTCTTTAAGCTGCGGCTCCAGCGCCGCCTGCTCCAGGTCGGCGATCAGGCCGTCGTGGCTCGCGTAGACCGCGTGCAGGATCGCGTCCATCGAAACGTAGAGCGGAAGCTCCGACTGGTAGATCTCGTGGAGCGCCGTGGCGAAGGTCGGAAAGGTCAGGTCCGCGGCGACGACGAATCCGTCGCGCGCCAGGGCCGCGCGCTCCGCGGCGCCGAGCGAGAAGCGCGTCGCGGTCTCCTTCCAGTAGTCGGGCACATGGCCCTTCGCCCAGGCGGCGCCCGGCTTGCGCGCCACAGGCGCGGCGTCCGGCGCCGGCCGCGCCGCCGCGTCGCGCGACAGGATGGCCGCCGCGTCGCGCGACAGGTTGTCCGGGTGCACGTCGCAGACGTCGCCCGGCGGCGGCAGCGCCGCGCCGTAGTAGTCCGCGAACGACGGAGCCGCGAGGGGCGCCGACGTCGCCGCCGGTGCCGGCGTGACGCCCGCGGCCGCCTCTGCACTCGCCGCTGCGCTTGTCCCCGGCCTCGCGGGCGCTCCCGTCGCGACGGCGCCTCCGGTGCCCCCGCGCGCCGCGCACGATGCCAGCAAGCACGTGGCGGCGATCTTCCACGTGGCTTCGATCTTCCACGTGGCGGCGGTCTTCCACGTGGCGGGGATCCCCCGCGCGGCGCGGGTGCGCCCCGGCACGACGGTCGACTTCGACATGGACCCTCCCGCGGCGGCGGCAGGACGCTGCAAAGATAGCGCGCCCGGCGGCGGCGCGCACGGCGCGCGCGACCGAAGCTCGAGCGCCGCGAAGCCGTCCCGCGGTCGCCCGCCTGCTCGGCCACCACCTCGCCGGCGAGTGCGCCGCACCGCCGCGCCCGCATGCGCTCGACCGTGCGGTGTCACACCCACATTCCAGCCCCGTCGCTTCCAGCGCCGCGCGTGACAGCGGCTCGCGCCGAATCCCCAGCGCCTGCGCGGGGTCGACGCGGCGCACGCCTCTTGCAGAGGTCACCCGCGGGACGGAGGACACGCGCATGCGAGACAGGCATTGGTGGGTCGGGGGAGTGGCCGGGACCGCGGCGGCCGCGCTGCTGGCGGGCGCCTTCCAGGCGGGCTGCACCTGCGACGAAGTCGTGCCCGGGAGCGACGCGGCGGTCGCCCCGCCGGCCCGCTATTCGCGCACGTTCACCACGAACGCCGATTTCGAGGGCGGGACGTTGTCGGGCGTGAACGACGACTCCGCGCCCGGAGACTTGTTGATGAACGAGGCGCGCTCCGTGTTCGAGACGCCCTACCTCTGGACCCCCAACTCGCTCGAGAACACCATCACCAAGATAGAGACGCTGACCGGCAACGTCGTCGGGACCTACCCGCTGCAGAAGGACGGCGTGCTGTGCACGAATCCTTCGCGCACCACCGTCAACCTCGACAACGACGTCTGGGTGATGTGCCGCGGCAGCGCCAACGCCGCCAAGGTGTCGGCCATCGACGGCAGCGTGGTCATGATCGTCCCGCTCGAGGGCGTGCCGCGCGGCGTCGCCATCGACGCGCAGGGCTACATCTGGATCGGCTGCGGGGACGACGTGCTGAACGATCTCGACCCCGTCTGGAAGCTCGAGGAGGCCACCGGCGCCTGCGTCCTGGGCGACCGACCCGACTGCCAGGGCCCTCCGCTGATGATCCCGGACTGGCCGTACGGCGCGGCGGTCGATCAGCACGGCTACCTCTGGGAGCTGTCGAACTACCACTGGAGCGGCGGCGCGCTCACGAAGATCGACACGACCACCGACACCATCGTCGGCACCTACTTCCGCACCGACGGCGGCTGCTCGCAGTTCTACGGCCTGGCCATCGACCAGCTCGGCGACGTCTGGACGGGCAACCTGGGCTGCGACGACGTGCTGAAGTTCGAAGGCGCCACCGGCAACTTCATCGGCGGGTACTTCAGCGGCGGGTCGAACACGCGCGGCGTGGCGGTCGATCTCGACGGCAACGTCTGGGTGGCGAACTCCGGCACCAACACCGCCACCAAGCTCAACGGCCGCACCGGCGAGATCCTCCGCACGCTCAACGTCGGCTTGCACCCCATCGGCATCGGGGTCGACGCCTACGGCCACGTCTGGGTGGTCAACAAGGACAGCAGCGACGTCTACAAGATCAACGGCATCACTTTCGAGAGCGAGGCCATCCCCGTGGGCATGGGGCCCTACACCTACAGCGACATGATGGGGACGGCGCTGCGCACCATCACGCTGCGCGCCGACGGCGCCGCCTACTGGACCGTGAACTACGACACCGGGATGGACAGCCCCTTCTGGCGGACGGTGAGCTGGAGCGCCGAAGTGCCGAGCGAGACGAACCTCCGCGTACATACGCGCTGTGCGGCGATCGAGGCGGACCTCTATAGCGGGGCGTGGGGCGGCTGGCTCGACGCGCCGGGCGCGATCGACTGCCAGTCGGCGCGCTGGATCCAGGTCGAGGTCGAGTTCAGCTCGGGCGACTTGAATTCCACGCCGGTGCTCAACGACCTGACGATCGAGTGGGAGGAATGACGATGCGCCGGGCGCGGGCGAGCGGACTGGCGGCGTGGCTGGCGAGCGCGATCAGCGCGGCCGTCGTGGCCGGCGCCGCCGGCGCGGCGGGCGCCGCGGGCGTGGCGGGGGTGGCGGGCGTGGCCGGTGTGGCGGCCGCGGGCGCGGCGGGCTGCTCCGACGCGCAGCTCGAAGCGGTGCTGCCCTATTACAACGATCGACTCGCCCTGTCGGGGGAGTTCTGCACGACCGACCCGGCCGACATCATCTACACCACGAAAATCCTCTTCCTGATCGACTCGTCGGACTCGATGCGCTGGAACGACCCCGAGGGCGCGCGCGCCGGCGCCATCCGCGACGTGATCAGCGCGTACGCGGCCGAGGAGAGCGTGCAATTCGGCATTATCCGCTTCGGCAGCACCGTCGTGATCGGCACCGAGACCTTCACCAAGGACATGGCGGAGCTGGACGCGGCGCTCGCGCCCATCACCGACCCGCTCGACGCGCAGCAGTACCTGGGCGGGACGGATTACATCGGCGTGCTGCAGTCGGCGCTGAACTTCATCATCACCGACCGCGTCGGCAACCCGCAGGATTCCGACGCGCGCTACATCACGGTGTTCCTGACGGACGGCGCGCCGCAGGCCAACGACAGCGACCCCAACGTGACCGTGGAGCGAATCCTGGAGCTCGTCACGACGCTCCGCTCGTTCGGCGTCACGCTCGACACGATGATGCTGAGCGCCGGGCTGCAGGGCGTGCCGCCCGAGTTCCTGACCATCCTGCAGGACATGGCGGACCAGGGAGGCGGCGAGTACCGCCAGCTCGCCGGTCCCGACACCATCGGCGCGGTGCTGGGCGAGCTATTGGACCTGCGCGCGATCCTGCGCTTGTTCGAGCTGAAGGACTTCATCGTGCACGACGACAACACCGTGCTCGCCCTGAAGGACGGCGTCCCCGGCGTGTACGCCGACAGCGACGGCGACGGCATCCCCGACTTCCGGGAGGACGAGATCGGCACGTCGCCTACCGACCCCGACAGCGACGGCGACCACATCGGCGACCTGCTGGAGCTGCGCATCGGCTACGACCCGCTGGCGCACGAGCAGAACGACCTGGGGCCGAGCGACCTGTCCGACGACGACGGCGACGGGTTGAGCAACTACGAGGAGTCGCTGGCGCAGACCGAGCCGATGATCTTCGACACCGACAACGACGGCATGCCCGACGGGCTGGAGCTGCGCTTCGACACGAACCCGCTGGTCGTCGACGACCTCGGCGACTACGACGGCGACTACGTCCCCAACATCGACGAGATGAAGGCGCACACGAACCCGCGCGTCGACGAGGACGGGATGCGCGAGGATCTCGCCTACCGCTACGAGATCGAGCCGCTCGGCCGCAACGACGGCCGCTACTGCTACCACTTCTACGTGGAGAACATCCGGCTGCGCACCACGCTGCCCGCGGGCGGCCTGGAGGAGGGCCACAACGCCGTGCTGGCGACCCTGGTGGACCGCCCGGAGGACTACCCTGACCTGCGCGGCAACGCCGCCTACGGCCGCGCCGACGTCGTCTATCGCGAGCCGACGTACCGCGAGCCGAACGCGCTGGAGCTGACGCTCGACCCGGGGGACTTCGCGCCATGACGCCCGCCGGCGCTCACGGGCGGTTGCGGCAGGCCGCGCGGGCGGTCGCGGCGGCGCTGCTCGCGGCCGCGGCGGTGGCTGGCGCCGCTGGCGCCGCCGGCGGCTGCGCGCGCCCCGGCACGCTGGACGGCAGCATCTCGGCGACGATCCCGCTCGGCTTCGACGACGTGGAGCTGGTGCTGGACGACGACGGCGCGCTGCTGGTGCGCTACCTCGACGACGTGTCTTACCCCGAGGTGGCCTACGAGGGGACGAACACCGTCGCCGAGCTGCGCGTCACGGCGGACGTCGGCGGCATGGTCGCCGGCGAGCCGCTCGACGTCACCGGCGCCGCCGAGGTCGCGCGCTACGTGATCGTCCTGACGGACGACGGCGAGATCGTGCAGGACGCGCGCCTGTTCCCGGAGATCTTCGCCGCCGAGCTGACGCTCGACGCCGTGCCCCGCGCCGTCGGCGACGCCTGCGCCGGCCGCTTCCGTGTGATCTTCGTCGACGGCACGACCCTGCGCGGCACGTTCGACGGCGTGCTCGTCGCGCCCTCCTACTGAAGCCGCTCTCGCGCCCAGCGCCCTGCGCGGCACGTGTGCCCGTCGCGCCCTCCTACTGAAGCCGCTCTCGCGCCCCCGCCCTGCGCGGCACGTTCGACGGCGTGCTCGTCGCGGGCGCGCGCGCACTCACGACCCCGCGGCGGGGATGCCCACCCGCAAGCTCGTGGCCACCCGCATGCGGTCCGCCGACGCCGCGGCGCGTCGGGGTGACACTTGCTCGTCAAGTGGAACGCCGAGCGGACGCCCCGGACCTGCTCCCGCCAGCCGAAGCTGGGCGAATCAGGCACATGCGACTGGCACGACCATTGCTCCGCTGGCTCCCGTCGCCATGAGCTTCGCTCGCCTCGCCGCCGTTGGCGGCTTGATCCTCGCCTGGTCCTGGCCCGTGCCGGCGCTGGCCCTGGCGCCCAGCCGGCCCGCGAAGGCGGCGGTCATGAAGAAGGCGACCAAGCGGCCGCTCAAGAAGAAGCGCCGCGCGCCCGCCGCGAAGCCCCGTCCGGCGAGGCCGCGCACCGCCGCCGCGCCGGCGCACGGCGACGCCGGCGCGATGGTCTTCACTGCCGCCGAAACGACCCCCGACCGGCCCGCCGCGGCGCTGCCTCCGCCGCCGCCGCCCGCCGGCAGCTCGCCGCTGCCCGAACCGCCCGCCGCCGCCTGGATCGGCGCTGGCTCGGGCGGCGACGACGCCCTCGCCGCTGCGGCCGCCGGCCGGCCGCACGCGCCCGACCGCGTGACGCTCGACGTCGCCGCCGGCTGGGCCGTCTGGCAGGAGCGTTTCCTTGCCGACGGCGCGGCCGCCCCCACGCGTCTCACGTTCGGCCAGGCGACCGTGGAGGTGGCCGGCGCGCTGCGCATCGCCGCCGGGCTCGGCGTCGACGCGCGCATCGGCGTCGGCTACATGCGCGCGGACGAGTTCACCTGGCTGGACGGCACCACCGCCGTCCGCGCCGCCACCGCCTCGTGGCGGCTCGACCTCGGGCTCTCCTACGCGCTGACCCTCCACGAGCCGACCGCTACCGCCGCAGCGCTGCGC
>DASYRF010000253.1:0-21048 GCA_036004705.1 Myxococcota bacterium | reverse complement strand
CGGCGGCCGCGCCTTTCGCCACCGCGTCGCCGTCCGCGGGCGGGGGCGCGTCGTCGGCGTCGAGTGCGGCGGCGCGCCGTACCAGCGGGCCCATCGCCACGGCCCCCACGATGGCCGCGGGCCACGGCCCCCAGGAGCCGGACATGGGCGACCTGGGCGTGCCGCCCGAGGCGGGCCGCGAGCCGTCGTTCGACATGCCTGACGGCGGGCCCGCGCCGTCGGGGGGCGGCGGACGCAGCGGCGGCGGCCCAACCGCGTCCGTGTCCGGCGCGGGACCGGCGTCCTACACCGCGCGCTTCAGAGGCGAGCCGTCCGACGAGTTCGACGCGTCCGAGCGCGACCTGCGACGAGGCGGCAGCAAGGTCATGGGACTCGTGCTGGTGGCGCTGGTGGTGACGGCGCTCGGCGCGGGCACCGTGTACCTCTTCGCCGCGAAGCCGCCTTGGTTCGCGCAGCTGCTCGGTGGGCTCGGGGGGATCGTGGACGCCGAAGACAGCGCCGCGCTCATGAAGCTCGTCGACCGCGGCAAGGCGCTGGCCGCGCTTGACACCGACTCCGACCTCAAGGACGCCGTCGCCCTCTTCGACAAGGCGCATCCCGAGGCGGACGACGCACCGCCGTTTGCTCCCGCGCTGGGTGCCGCCGCCGAGACTTACGCGATCTGGGCGGAGCACCTGCTCGACGACGCCGCGCTGCTGCGTCGCTTGGCGAAGGACGCCGCCGCCAAGGCGGCAACGCCGGCGCCGGCGCCGGCGACCGCTGCCACCGCCGCCGCCACTCCCGACGCGGGCAAGAAGGCAAAGAAAGGTGCCGGCACGACCGCGCCGGCGACGGCCGCCGCGACGGCGGCAACGGCGCCGCCGCCGGTGTCTATCGACCCCGCTCTGGCCGACGGGCTGGAGAAGGACGGAAAAGACAAGCTCGCCAAGGCGCGCGACCTCGCCGGCGACGCCCTGAAGGTGGATCCGAAGCAGACCGACGCGCTGCGGGCGATGGCGCTGGTTCATCTGAAGTCCGGCGACGTCGACAAGATGAAGGACGAGCTCGACAAGGTGTTCGAGATCGCGCCCGAGGATCCAGGCGCGCTGGCGATCCTGGGCGTCTCGTACCTGGGCGACGTCGAGGCGGCAGATAAGGCCGAGAAGATGCTGCGCAAGGCCATCGCCGGCAACAAAGACTTGCTGCGCGCCCACTACTACCTGGCGCGGGTCTACGCCGACGCCGTCCGCCCCGACGACGCGCGCAAGGAGCTCGTCAAGCTGCTCGACATGAACGCCAGCCACGAGCGCGCCTCGCGGCTGCTGCGCGTGCTCGACGGCGACCTGGCCGCCTTCGCAGCGGCCGTGAAGGCCGGCACCGGCGCGCCGGCAGGCCCGGGCAAAGGAGAGATCGCCGCGACGGGCTCACCGGCCTCGGCGACACCCACCGACACGGGCGCACCGGGCACGGCCGTGGCCGCGGCGACGACCGCCGCTCCGGGCAGCGGCGGACCGGGCACGGGCGCGGGCACCGCCCACGACGATGGCGCCAGCGACGGGGCGAGCCTGGCGCCAGGTAGCGTCGAAGCCGCCGTCGCCAAGGCGGCAAAGCTGCTGGAGGACGGCAACACCAAGGCCGCAGAGAAGCTCTTCAAGAAGGCGCTCGAGGCATCGCCCAACGACCTGGAGGCGCTCACGGGGTTGGCCTACTGCTATTTGGACGCGGGGTCGCTGTCGTCGGCGGCGGCGATGTTCAAGCGCGCGCTGGCGGTGAACGCGACGCACGGCGAGTCCATCATCGGCTACGCCAAGGCGTTGCAGCTGAGCGGCGACCTGGCCGGCGCGGCACGCGAGTACAATCGCTATCTGGAGTTGTATCCCACGGGGCCGCTGGCGCGCGGCGCGAAGTTCCAGCTGGAGAAGCTGGCCCCCAAGCTGGCGCCCACGCCCTCCGTGGTCGGCACCTCCGAGCCGGCACCGGCACCGCCCGCCCCGACGCCGCCGCCCGAGTCGACCCCGGGCGGGTGACGTGGCCCGACTCGACGCACGGGCGGAAATGACGTAGCTTCCGGGCGATGCGGATCACGCCCGATGAAGTGCGGCGCATCGCCGCGCTCGCGCGCATCCAGCTGGACGACGCCGAGGTGCAGAAGATGGCCGCCGACATGGACGCCATCCTGGGCCACTTCGAGACGCTCGGAAAGCTGCCCTTGGACGACGTGGAGCCCACGGCGCAGTCCGTCGCGCTGGACCTGCCGATGCGCGACGACGAGCGGGAGCGCGGGCTGGCGGTCGAGGACGCCCTACGCCCCGCGCCCGAGTCGCGCGATGGTCACTTCGTCGTCCCCAAGGTCCTCTGATGGAGCTGTGCGAGCTGAGCGCCGCCGAGATCGCCGACGGTGTGCGCGCGCGGAAGTTCTCCACCTCCGAGGTGGTCGGGTCGTTCCTCGCGTGCGTCGAGAAGGCCGACCCCGGACTGGGCGCCATGCTCCACGTCTCGGTCGGCCACATCAAGACGCAGGCGCGCCGCGTCGACGCCAAGGTGTACGGGCGCGACGACCCCGGACCCCTCGCCGGCGTGCCCATCGGCATCAAGGACGTCTTCGCCACCAGGGGGCTGCCGACCACGTGCGGGTCGAAGATCCTGGAAGGCTGGGTGCCTTCGTACGACGCGACAGTGGTGCGGCGCTTGCGGCTGGCAGGCGGGGTCGTCGCCGGCAAGACGAACTGCGACGAGTTCGCAATGGGCTCGTCGACGGAGAACTCCGCGTACAAGCCATGCCGCAACCCGTGGGACAAGTCGCGCGTGCCCGGCGGGTCGTCGGGCGGATCGGCGGCGGGCGTTGCCGCGCGCTACTTCCCGGGAGCACTGGGGACGGACACGGGCGGGTCCATCCGCCAGCCCGCGGCGCTGTGCGGGGTGATGGGTTTGAAGCCGACCTACGGCCGCTGCAGCCGCTACGGGCTGGTCGCCTACGCCTCGTCGCTCGACCACCCGGGTCCGTTTGCGCGCAACGCCCAGGACCTGGCGCTGCTGCTGCAGGCCATGGCGGGGTACGACCCTCGCGACTCGACGTCGGCGCCGCGTGCCGTTCCGGGCTACCGCCGCGCGGTGCAGCTGCAGCGCGAGCGCGCATTGGGGCGCGGGCTTTGGGGTGACGTCTACGCGTCCAGCGAGGCGGCGGCGGCCGGGGCCGGCAACGGTACGGGCGCCGGCGAGGCGGCCGCCGACGGGGCGGGCAGCGCCGCCGCGCGGCCCCTGCGCATCGGCGTCCCCAAGGAGTACTTCGCGACGGGGCAGGCGGGCGTCGACGCGGCTGTCGCAGCGGCGGTGCGCGCGGCCATCGACACGCTCGGCGCGGACGGCGCCGAGGTCACCGAAGTATCGCTCCCGCACACCGACTACGCGCTGGCGGTCTACTACATCCTCGCGCCTGCGGAGTGCTCCTCGAACCTCGCGCGCTTCGACGGCATCCGCTACGGGCTGCGCGTGAAGGGCCCGGACCTGCTGGCCACTTACGCGGCCACGCGGCGCGCCGGGTTCGGCGCGGAGGTGCGCCGGCGCATCATGCTCGGCACGTACGTGCTGTCGGCGGGCTACTACGACGCGTTCTACCGGCGCGCGCAGAAGGCACGCACCCTCATCCGCCGCGACTTCGAGCAAGCCTTCGGCAAGGTGGACGTGCTGGTGACGCCGACCTCGCCGGTGACGGCATTCAAGCTGGGCGAGCGCACGACCGACCCCGTGTCGATGTATCTCGCGGACGTCTACACCATGGCCGCCGACCTGGCGGGCGTGCCGGGGCTGAGCGTGCCGTGCGGCTTCGACGCCGCCGGGCTGCCGGTGGGAATGCAGCTGATGGGGCCGCACTTCGGCGAGATGGACCTGCTGCGGGTGGCGGCGCGCTACGAGGCGCTCACGGATTGGCATACGCGGAGGCCGCCGGCGTGAGCGCCGCGCTGGAGAACCCGCGCGCCGGGGAGGCGTCCGCGGCGTGGGAGCCGGTGATCGGGCTCGAGGTCCACGCGCAGCTGCGTACGCGCACGAAGATCTTCTGCGGCTGCTCCGCGGCCTACGGCGCGCCGCCAAACCGCCACGTCTGCCCGGTGTGCCTCGGCCACCCGGGCGTGCTGCCGGTGCTCAACCGCAAGGTGGTGGAGCTGGCCATGCGCGCGGCGCTGGCGATGGGCTGCGAGGTGCATGCGGCAAGCCGCTTCGCCCGCAAGAACTACTTCTACCCCGACTTGCCGAAGGGATATCAGATCTCCCAGTACGACGCGCCGCTGGCGACCGGCGGAGGGCTGGACGTGGGGCCGCTGGAGACGGCGCGGCGCGTGCGCCTGGTGCGCATCCATCTGGAGGAGGACGCCGGGAAGATCATCCACGACGGCGCATGGTCGCTCGTGGACTTCAACCGCGCGGGAGTACCGCTCATCGAGATCGTGTCGGAGCCGGACATCCGCACCGCGGAGGACGCGAGCGAGTACCTCAAGGAGCTGCGGCTGCTGTTGCGCAGCTTGGGCGTGTGCGACGGCAACATGGAGGAGGGGTCGCTGCGCTGCGACGCCAACGTATCGGTGCGGCGGCGCGGCGAGGAGAAGCTGGGAACGCGGGCCGAGCTGAAGAACCTCAACTCCTTCAAGTACGTCAAGGACGCCATCGAGCACGAAGTGCAAAGGCAGGTGGCGCTGCTGGAGTCGGGCGAGCGCGTGGTGCAGGAGACGCGCCAGTACGATCCGGGAACGGGGCGTACCGCGCCGATGCGCTCCAAGGAAGAAGCGCACGACTACCGATATTTCCCCGACCCGGACCTGCCGCCGCTGCGCGTGGACGCGCAATGGATCGAGGCGGTGCGCGTCTCGTTGCGCGAGACGCCGCGCGCGCGGCGGACGCGGTACGTGAAGACGCTGGGACTCAGCGACTACGACGCCGCGGTGCTGGTGTCGGAAGAGGGGCTGGGGGAGTTCTTCGAGGCGGTCCTCAAGGTCCACGACGACGCCAAGAGCGCGGCGAACTTCCTGATGTCGGAGATGCTCAAGGAGCTGAAGGAAGTCGGCGGCGACATCGACCGCTGCCGGACGGCGCCGCGCGAAGTGGGCGCGCTGCTGGAGATGGTGCGCAAGGGCGAGATAGCGCGCGCCACGGCGAAGGACGTCTTCGTGAAGATGTTCCGCGAGGGTGTGGGAGCGGCCGAGTACGTGAAGGCGCGAGGCCTTGGACAGGTCTCCGACTACGACGCGCTGCGGACGCTGTCGGGGTCCCTCGTGGCGCAGAACGCCGACAAGGCCGCGGAGTACCACGGTGGCAAGGAAAAGCTGTTCGGCTTCTTCATGGGGCTGGTCATGAAGGCCACTGGCGGCAAGGCGAGCCCCGAGCTCGCCAAGAAGGCGCTGCAAGACGCGCTGGACGAGAAGAAGCCGCCGACGCCGTGACGTTCTCCACCGTGCGATGGGAAGACGGCGAGGTGGTGTTGCTCGACCAGCGGCGCCTGCCGGCCGAAGAGACGTACCTGCATTGCCGGACGGCGAGCCAGGTCGCGGCGGCGATCCGCGACATGGCGGTGCGCGGCGCGCCGGCGATCGGCGTGACGGCGGCGTTCGGCGCGGCGCTGGCAGCGCGCGAGATACTGCTGCCGCCCAATGCGACCTGGCCGCAGGTGCCGTTGCCGTCCTGGGTCGAGGAGTACGAGGAAGCGTGCGAGGGGCTGGCGGCGGCGCGGCCCACCGCGGTGAACCTGGCGTGGGCGCTGGGGCGGATGCGCGCGCTGGCGAAGAAGCTCGCGGCGGTGGAGCCGCGCCTGAACGGCGAACGGATCTACGGCGCGCTGGTAGACGAGGCGGGCGCCATCGCCGCCGACGACCTGGCACGCTGCCGCGCCATCGGGCGCTGGGGCGAACCGCTCGTCCCGCCCGCGGCGACCTTGCTGACGCATTGCAACGCCGGGGCGCTGGCGACGGCGGGATACGGCACGGCGCTGGGGGTCGTGCGCGCCGCGGCGGCGGCAGGCAAGCAGGTGCGCGTGCTGGCGGGCGAGACGCGGCCCTTCCTGCAGGGCTCGCGGCTGACCGCCTGGGAGCTGCTGCGAGAGGGCATCCCGGTGACGGTGATCACGGATTCGATGGCGGGATCGATCCTGGGGCGCGGCGAGGTGGACCTGGTGGTGGTGGGGGCCGACCGCATCGCTGCGAACGGCGACGTGGCCAACAAGATCGGCACGTACCCGCTGGCGGTCATGGCCGCGCGGCACGGCGTGCCGTTCTACGTGGCGGCGCCGCTGTCGACGGTGGATCTGTCGTTGGCCCACGGCGGGCTCATTCCCATCGAGGAGCGGGCGGCGGAAGAGGTGCTCACGATCGCCGGGGTGCGCGTGGCCGCGGCGGGAGCGACGGCACGCCACCCGGCGTTCGACGTCACGCCGGCGGAGCTGGTCACCGCGATCGTGACGGAGGCGGGCGTGCTGCGACCGCCCTACGCGGCGACGCTGGCGGCGGCGATGGGACCTGCGGACGCTTCTTACGGCACAAGCCGGTAGTGCAGCGTGACTGGCGCGCCGGCACGCACCAAGACGATGTCGGCGGCGCTGACGGTGTACATCGTCGCGTAGGCCTTCATCGCGTCGGTCGCGCTGGCGAGGCGCGTGCCGTTGATCGACACGATGACGTCCCCTTCCCGGACGCCGGCGCGCTCGAGCGGCGAGCCGGCGACTTCGTGAAGCCGAAAGCCGCCGCCCGGCGCCGACTCGGCCCAGTAGCGGCGATCGCCGGCAATCATGGCGCTCACCTCGGTGCGCACCGCGGTCATGGAAAGCGTATCCGACGCGGCGGCAGGGGGCGCAGGCGGAACCGAAGGCTTCGCCACGTGTACCGCGGGCGCCGGCGGGGGCGGCGGAGCGGGCGGCGCGTACGCGAGCGCGGGCGAGGGCGCGGGCGGGGGCGGCGGAGCGGGCGGCGCGTACGCGGGCGGGGGCGCGGGCGCGGGCGGAGCGGGCGGCGCGTACACGGGCGCCGTCGGGGGCGCCGGAATCGCCGGGACGGCAGGGATCGCCGGCGGCGGGGGCACCGCCGGCGAGGCGGGCGTGGTAAGAGGCGACGGCCCCGACGCGTCCGGCGCGACTTCGACCTCGGGCAGGATCGTCACGTCACGCGGCGCGGCCGGCGTTCCGATGGCCGCGGGCGGCGGAAGTGGATCGCCCGCCAGCCGTACCACGGGGGCCCCGCGCGTGCCGGCCGGCACCAGGCGCAGGAGCACCGAATCGCCGCTCGACGGCTGCACCGTCATGAAGTCCGCGCCAACACCGATGACTGTCACCTCGCGATAAACGTCGTCCAGCTCGAGGAAGACGCAGTACTTCTTCTCGGCGTCCCAGACGATGGCCTGTCCGGTCTCGACCACGACGCCGAGCAACACCAGCGACGGCATCCCGGCGGGCGCACCCGCAGCCTCCGTGGTCGCGCGCGCGGACCCCGCGCCGGCCGCCAAAACCCCCACGCTCGCCAGCACCGCCGCCAGGGCAGATTTCGCCAGACGCCGCATTGCACCTCCTGCGGGCCAAACCCTGCAAGGAACGCTCCAACCGCGTAGGCGCCTCGTTCCGCAGAGCTACGGAGTGACTGTGAATGCTCGTTCATGGAGCCGCCGTGCCGCCGCGGCGCCGCCGTTCATGGAGCCGCCGTGCCGCCGCGGCGCCGCCGTTCACGGCGCCGGTCGAGCCGAGGAACCGGAGCGGCGCCTCGGCTTCGGGATCCACGTCCATCCGCTCTGTCACGGCGAAGGCGTCGCCTCCGACTTTCAGCGAACGTTCACATCCTCTTAGAACCTGACCCCCTTACAGCACCAGGTCGAACCTGACGGCGACCTTCAGCGTTACTGAATAGCCGGTCGTGCGCGCGAGATCGCCGCCCGCGCCCGCGCCGCCGCTGCCGGTACCGCTGAAGTTGACCGCCAGGTCGTGGCGCAACACCAGGAACGCGTCGCTGCCCGGCAAGAACCGCCAGCGCAGGCGCACCAGCGTCGTCACCGCTTCGTCCACGGTGTTGACCAGCACGATCGCCTCGCCCGAGACGCGCGTGGTCGGGTTCACGGTCAGCCGCCCATTCAGCGACAGCGTGGAGAAGGGCGCGTACGCGCCCAGCAGGATGCGCGACCAGCTCGTCCCGATCGTCAGCCGCACGTGACGGCCGAACGCCGCCACGCCCTCAGCCGAGACGTTGTGGATGTAGCCGCCGAAGAACTGGCCCGCGGTATAGTCGGCGTAGAGCAAGGGGCTGCGGCGCTCCGGCGTCCCGAAATGGAACCAGACTTCGCCGCCGCGGTAGGTGCCCGCCGGCACGACCACGCCAGGCACCAGCTCGAAGTCCGCCTCCACGACCTCCTCGCGGTACGTGCCGTACCCTTCGAGCCGCCAACCGGCGAGCCAGCCCCACTCGACGCCGGCGTAGTACTCGACCGAAAGACGGCGGTCGAGCTCGTCGGAGAAGCCGGTGCGCGCGCCCACCACCAGCTCCAGCGCGTCCAGGCCCAGCCGGCGCGTGCGCTGGATCCAGGCGGCGCGCGCGTCCTCCTCGAAGTAGCCCGCCCGACGGACGAAGCCCACCGCCGGGTCGAAGCCGTCCGACACGTACAACAGATACAGGCGCGGTCGGAAGGCGTCGCTGTGCCAGGCTACGCTCGCCCCGGCCGCAACGCCGTCGGCGGCGCCGGCCGCGGACTCGGTCGTGGTGGTCGCGCTCCAGGCGCGCAGCTCCAACCGTTCGTCGAGCATTCGCGTGGCGCCGTCCACGCCGACGGCGTAGTGGCTCACCAGTGGGTGGCCGCCGCGCTGCAGCGCGGCCGGCGCCCCGATCTCGTCCTTCATCGCGATCATGGCGCCGACGTAGGAGCTGTCGTCGACCTCACGCCGTACGCGCGCCACGGCGAAGTTCGCCGCGGCGTCCGTGTCGGTGGCGGCGGTGAGCACGTCGAGCAGCCCGTAGCCCACCGTCCCCACGCGCCCGTAGGACTTAAGGCCGGCGAGGATCGGCACTTCGCCGCCGCCGGCGTCCAGCCCGATGCGGCGCGAGAAGAAGAGCTGCGCGGCGCCGAGCGTGCCGAAGTCGAAGAGGTCGAGCCCCGACAAGAAGAACGGGCGCTTCTCCGGCAGGAACAGCGGGAAGCGGTCGAGGTTGACGACCGCGTCGTCGAGATCGACCTGCGCGAAGTCGGTCAGAACGGTCAGCTCGGCCCAGGCGTCCGGGCCGATGCGCATGCGCAGGTCGCCGCCCGCCTTGAACGCCGCGCGCGGCGCGCCGCCGCCCACGCCCCGCCCCGGCTCGCCCTCCACCCGGGCGAGCGCGTAGGGAATGGCGGCCAGCGGGCGGCCCCCGCCGATGTCCTTCACGCCGCGCAGCTCGCCGTAGAAAGGCGCGGCCACGGGACCGAACTCCGGCGGCATCCACGACCAGTCGTACGTGGCGACGCGCTTGTTGTGGTCGCGCGACACCTGGAAACCGATGACACGGTCGTCGCCGCCGGGGCCGAGGCCGAGCGCCGCCGCGGGGAGGCGCACCTCCAGGTACCAGGCACGCTCGTCGGCAGAGGTGGCCGCCTCCCAGACGGCGTCGAACTCGCGCCGTTCGTCGCGCCCGTTGTCGACCGACACGTAGTCGAGCTGCGCGCCGGCGGCGTTGGTGGCGAAGCCGACGGTGGTTCGCCGATCGCGGCGCACGTCGAACTTCAGCGTGACGGCGTCGTCGGCCCAGATGCCGTAGCTGTCGCGCGTCAGCTCCAGCGCGCGCGGGCGCTCGCCCGGCTCCAGGAAGCAAGTGACGCCCACGTAGAGGGCGCCCGCGTCATAGAGGACGCGCACCTCCGTCGCTACGGGCGGCTTGGCGCGCGGCGTGGGCTCGCGCTCGATGAAGTCGCCGCCGACGGGGGCCGCCGCCCAGGCGGGCTCGTTCAGGTGGCCGTCGATACGCACGGGGACGTCGCCGCGCGGGGCGGCGTAGAGCACGCGGGGGGTGGGCCCGGACGCGGGGATTGGCGCGGGCGCAGGGGCGGCCGCGGGCGCGGCGGCGCGCGCTGGTGCGCACGGGGACACTACCGCCAACAGCGCCGCGGCGGCGGCAGCCGGCGCCATGAGAGCGTCGCGGGTTCGGCGCAGTTCGCGGACGAGGATGCCGGAGCCTAGAGTCGGGCCAGGAGCGCGTCAAGCGGCGCGGGCGGGATGCGGGGCGGCACGGGACGCAGCCACCAGCCGAAGCGGGCGCGCGGGTCGGCCTCACGCTCGCGCCGCCAGGCGCCCGCGCCGTACAGAAGATCGGCGAGCGCGCCGAAAGGGTCGGCGAGCAACGCCTCAGCGGCTTCGGGCACGGGGAAGGCCACGCGGTCGTTGACGCCCACCCAGAGCACGTCGCCGGCGGGAGCGAGCTCCGGCGGACAAGCGGGATCGCGCAGTAGGCGCATCGCCAGCGTCAGGGCGGCGCGCATCACCGCGCGCACGCGTTCGGCGGGCGTACCCTCGAGTCCGCGCTTGTGCAGGTAGGCGAATCCGGCGGGCGCGTCGAGATCGAGCCCCACGGTGAAACGGCGCCCCACGAGCTGCACGACCAGGCCGGAGGACAGGTGCGCGTTGTCGGCGACGTCGACGTAGTCGGCCGGCGCCTCGTCGCGCCAGGCGGCCAGGATTGGGATGAAGGCGTCCACGGCGGCCCGGCGCGGAGCGTCGCCCGCCGGCCAGCTGAGCGGCACCTTCACGGCGATCTTCTGCAGATCGGCGAGGGCTTCGGCGTGAGCAGACACGGGGCGTCATCCTTTGCGCGCCGGCCGGCCTCGGGTCAAGGGCCGCGGCCTCGCCCGCCAGGTCCCGCGGGCGACGGCCGGATCTAGCTCCTCATGCGGCTGTAGGCGACGTGACCCTCTTCGACGAACAGAGTGGCCTCTTCCACGCACTGGTGGGCGTGCTCGGCGTCGATCGGGGCGGAGGTCGCCGCCGCGGCCTTGAAGAAATAGTCGGCGTAGGGCGCGTAAAAGAGCCCTGCGTCGACGAAGCGGGGGCGGAACTCCGCGACGGTGTCGAAATGGTCGCTGAGGTTGAGCCCGTGGGTGGTGAGTAGGGCGTCGGCAGCAGTCTTCATGGCGGCGAAGGCCGCGGCGCGCGCCTCGTCCAGCCGCCCCGCCTCCAGGTGCAGGCCGGCTTCGAACGTCTGGCGATCGGCGGCGGTGAGCAGGAACTCCACCTGCGGGATGAGCTCGCCGGCGCACTCGCCGGCCTCCACCTTCAAATGGAAGGGGCGCGGCTGGCGCCAGTCGGTGAAGAAGTCCGGCGCGGCGGCCGGCTCGGGCAGCTCCATCAGCGAACCGAGCTCGTCCTTGAGGCGCTGCTTGCCGAGGCGCGACACGACGTCCTTCATGCGCTCACCGTCGCGGCGGTGCTGCAGGTAGAGCGCCGAGAGCTTGTGCACGATGGCGGGGACGTTCTTGGCCGGCACCTTGCCCATGCCCAGCCCGAACGCTTCGGCGTTGGCGGCGGCGCTGCCGCCGAGCACCAGCTGGAAGACCGGCGCCACCGCCGCGCCTCGGCGCAGCGACGAGCCGAAGAAGCCGATGTCGGCGATGTGGTGCTGGCCGCACGAGTTCGGACATCCGGACATCTTCACCGAGAGGGACGCGAGCGCGGGGTCGCGGTCCAACCCGCTGGCGCGGACGTCCTCGGCCAGCACGGCCGCCAGCCCGCGCGAGGACGTGATGCCTAGCTTGCACGAGTCTGTGCCGGGGCAGGCGGTCACGTCGGCGAAGCCGTGCGCGCCCGCGCCGGCGAGCCCCAGAGCGTCCAGCGCGCGCCAGAGCGCCGCCACGTGTGCGTCCGGCACCCAGCGCAGCAGCATGTTCTGCGTGACGCTCAGGCGCACGTTGTCGCCGACGAAGCGACGTGCGACGTCGGCGAGGCCGCGCAGCTGCCGCGCGCTGATGTCACCAAGCGGCAGGAACACGGTGACGACGGCGAAGCCCGGCTGCCGCTGCGGCGCGACGCTCGTCTGGCACCAGAGGCGGAAGCGCTGTGCGTCGCCCGCGCCCGCCGGCTCCGGCTCGGGGGGCGTGCGCGGCCCTCCGCCGAGCGGCCCGTCCTCGAAGCGATCGGCGTCGCCGACCCACGCCGTCCAGCCCTCGTCCGGCGGCAGCTTGGCTACCTCCTCGAGCACCAAGGCGCGGAACCCGTCGAGACCGAGCTTGTCGACGAGGAACTTCATGCGCGCCTTGGACCGCGCCTTCTTCTCGCCGAGGCGCGCGAACACGCGCGCGATGGCCTGGCACAGCGGCAGCAGCTCGCCTGCCGGCACGAAATCGCTGAACAGCTTGGCGCGGTAGGGGATGGCACCGAGGCCGCCGCCCACCCACACTTCAAACCCGCGCGTGCCGCCGTCGCCGCCGCCATCGCCCGCGCGGACGCGCGCCACACAACCGATGTCGTGCATCAGCGCCAGCCCGCAAGCCTCGCCGGCACAGCCGGAGAAGGCGATCTTGAACTTGCGCCCGAAGCTCTGCGCGTCGGGGTGCTTCAGCAGGAAGTAGGCGGTGGCGCGCGCGTATGGCGTCACGTCGAACGTTTCGGTGCGGCAAACACCCGCCAGCGGGCAGCCGGTCACGTTTCGGACTGTGTTTCCGCACGCCTCGCGCGTCGTGACGCCCACCTTCGCCAGCCGCCGGTGGAGCTCCGGCGTGTCACGGATGTCGACGAAGTGGATCTGGAAGTCCTGTCGGGTGGTGACGTGGGCGACGCCGAGCGCATACTCCTCGGCGACGTCGGCGACGGCCTCCAGCTGCTCCGGGCGGAGGATGCCGAGCGGGATCTTGATCCGCTGCATCTGCACGCCGTCCTGCCGCTGTCCGTAAACGCCGTGACGCAGGCGGAACTCGGTGAAGACGGCGTCGGGGATCTTGCCTTCGCGCCACCGCCCCAGCTCGATGGCGTAGACCTCGATGTCGCGCCGCGCCTCGGGCGAGGCCCCTTCCCAGCGATCGTCGTCGACTCGTGCTTCTGGAGCCATGGCCAGAATGTTCCGCGCCCGGCGCTGAGTGTCAACCGCGCAGGCTAGAATCGCGGCTTCGCGGCGCACCCCGGGTCCGGTGGCCACGTCGAAAGCAGCCGCTTTGCCGACCGGACGGTGGGGACCGCCGGCGAGCATCAGAAAAAAGAAAAGCCCGGATGGAGAAGGCCCCATCCGGGCTCGCGCGGCCAGCGCCGCGACTGCAAACCGCCAGCGTCCCAAGACGGGCGGCGGGACCGGTTCCTAGCTGAGGTGCTTGCTCACCAGCGCGGTCATCTCGAACATCGAGACCTGCCGCTTGCCGCCGAAGATCTCGCGAAGCGTGTCGTCGGCGTTGATCATGCGCTTGTTGGTCTTGTCCTGAAGGCCGTTCTTCTTGATGTAGACCCACATCTTCTTGGCCACCTCGGTACGCGGGAGCGGCTTGGCGCCGGTCACGGCCGCGAGGGACGCCGACGGCGTCTTCGCCGCCATGAACGCCGGGTTCGGCTTGCGCTTCGACTTGGTCGCCTTCTTCGCCTTCTTCGCTGCCTTCTTCTTCGCCATGGTCTTGTCTCCGTGTTGGTTGCGTTGCCGGACCGCTGCTGCCCGGAGGGCGGGCCGGCCGTCACGGCGGCCCGGCCCCTCGTTTCAGGGGGAGATTCTCGGAATGTGCGGACCGCGTCAAGCAACTTCGACCGCCGGCGCCACACGGGGCATCTTCGTTTCCCACAGGGGGAATGGACTCCGCGGGCCGGTGTTCCGCAAGCCGCTTCAAGGTGTACGATCAAGCACCTATATGCTCTTTAAATGGATGTATCAACGGCATGGCCCACGGCGAACGCGACACTGGCGCAAACACCGCCACGGCGGCCCTGCGAGCTCTGCGGGGGGGAGCGACAGATTCGGCGATTCTGGCCCGTAGAATGCTTCAAATCGGTAATTCTGCTAGATTCCCCTGGGGAGCTTCCTGATCATCGCGCCGGCGGCCGTCAAGTTTCTCGCACCCCCTGCCGGCCTCCTCCCGACGGTCCTCCGGCGCTGCCGGAACGTGCGTGGCTCCACCCCTGCTTTCGCCCCGGGCCAGGCGGGTGGTGGTGGTCCCTGGGACCAAGTTATCCACAGGCCCGACCGAGCCCGTCCCCGAAAAAAATGCGCCGGAGATCATCTCCCCGACCCTCTGGTAGGCTCGCCGGCCATGTGCGCGGCGGCGCTTTCGCACTGGCCGGTGCTCGTGGTCTTCGTCGCCACCTACGCGCTCATCGCCGCCCGCCGCCTCACCGTCCTTCCCATCGGGCGCCCCGCGGGGGCGCTCGTCGGCGCCTGCGCGCTCGTGCTACTCGCGGGCGTCGACCCGCGCTGGGGGCTCACCCCCACCGAGGCCTTCGCCGCGGTCGAGCCCAACACCATCGCGCTGCTCCTCGGAATGATGCTCATGACGGCGGCGCTCGCGGAAGCGGGGTTCTTCGAGCGCGCCGCCGCCTGGGTCGCCGCCCGACGTCCATCGCCGGTCGGCCTGTTGTGGTCGGTCACGCTGGGCGCGGGCGCACTGTCGGCGGTGCTCGTGAACGACCCGGTGTGCCTGCTGCTCGCGCCGCTCGTCGACGCGACCGCCCGCCGGGCGCGCCTCGCGCGCGTGCCGTACTTGTTGGCTCTGGCGATGGGGGCGAATGCCGGGAGTGCCATGACGCTCGCCGGCAACCCACAGAACATGCTCGTGGCGCACCTCGGCGCCCTGTCTTACCGCGCCTACCTGGTGCGCGGCGGGCCTGCTGGGCTCATCGCGCTGCTGGTCACCGCAGCGGTGCTCCATCTGATGACCCACCGCCGCCTCGTTGCGGGCGGCGCGGGCGTTGGCGCCGGCGCCGCGACGATCGACGCCGAGGCCGCTCCACCCCCCGCCAGCCCGACGCAGCGCCTGCACTTACGCCTGGCGCTCGCCGTGCTGGCCGCGGTGTCGGTGGCCTTCGTCGCCGGCGCCAGCCTCGCCTGGAGCGCGCTGGCCGGCGCCACCCTGCTGATGCTGGTGCGCCGCCGCGACCCCGGGCCGCTGTTCACGCGCGTGTCGTGGACGCTGCTCGTGTTCTTCGGCGCCCTCTTCGTGGTCGTTGCCGGCCTGCAAAAGACCGGCCTGCCGGAAGCGGCGCTGCGCGCCACCGCGCCGTGGATGCCGGTCGGCCGCGCCGGGGGCGTGGCCGGGCTCGCCGCGGCGCTCGTGGCCGGCTGCCAGGTCGTCAGCAACGTCCCGTTCATCCTACTGGCCGCACCGTGGATCCGCACGCTCCCCGACCCCCGCCTCGCCTGGACGACCACGGCGGTGGTCTCCACGCTCGCCGGGAACCTGACGCTTCTGGGCTTCGTCGCCAACATCATCGTCGTGGAGACGGCGCACGCCGAGGAAGACCTGCGCTTCCTCACGTACCTGCGCGTGGGCGTACCCGTGACGCTCGCCTCCACGGCCGCCGCCGTCGGCTGGCTATTGCTCGTGTCCTGACCGCGACGCGCGGTGGAGATCCCTGGTCGGACGTGCGAGAATGCGCTGGTCTGGTGACGCCCGAGCTGGACGCAGGAGTAAAGAAGTGGGTCGAGGCGGCGCACGCGACGTGTTCGGCGAGCCAGAGAAACTCGTGACGATTCACGTCAGCGGGCGCTCCTACCAAGTACCCCACGACGTCACCGTGCAACGCGCCCTGCAGTTCATCTCGCTGGAATACGACGCCATCACCATCGACTACGGCGCCTATTGCTGGAACAACGAGCGCGGGTGCTGCGTGTGCCGCTACGTGCCGAAAGAAGGCGCCCGCCCGGTGGAAGCACGCATCTGCCGCGCGCCCGTGTTCGACGGCCAGAGCGTGGAGACGCTGCCGCGTGGAATGCGCTGGGTGGACCCGCCGGCGGGCGCCCAGCCGGCCGCCGAGCCCGCACCCCTCAGCGCGCTGCCGGGCGCGGCGGTCGGCGGCGTGGGCAAGCGCTAGGAGAAGAAGCGCGCCCATGCAGGTGACGGTCGAGTTCATGTTCCCCGCGGCGCATCATTTGCCGCGTTACGACGGCCCGTGCCGAAACCCGCACGGCCACAATTACCGCCTGCAGGTCACGGTGGAAGGCAAGCCTGACGCGTGGTCGGGCATGATCATCGACTTCGTGGAGCTGAAGCGCCTGGTGCACGAGACGGTGCTCGCCAAGGTCGACCACAGCGACCTCAATGCGCTGATGGAAAACCCGACGGCCGAGCGCATCGCCGTGTGGATCTGGGAGCGGCTTGCGCCTGCGCTCAAGGGCCTGCGCGAGGTGCGCCTGTACGAGCAAGACGACTGCTACGTGACCTACAGCGGCGAGGGCGCCTAGCGCCGCGGCGGACGGTTGGGCGCGGCGGCGGCGGCGGCGGTGGTGTCGGCGGGAGCACTGGCGGGACGCGTCGCCTGGGTGACGGGGGCCGGGCGCGGCATCGGCGCGGCCACGGCGCGGCGCCTGGCGGCCGCGGGGGCGCGCGTGGCGCTGTGCGCGCGCACGGCCGCGGAGGTCGAGGCGGTAGCGGCCGACCTGAGCGGCGGCGGCGGCGCCAGTGGCGGCGCAAGCAGCGCCTACGCTGCGGCCTGCGACGTGGGACGCGAGGACGAGGTCGCCGCCTTCGCGCGCGCCGCGACGAAGGCGCTCGGCCCCATCGACGTGCTGGTGAACAACGCCGGAATCCTGCTCGTGCAACCGCTGGCCGAGACGACCGCCGACGAGTGGCGCGCGGTGCTGCACGTGAACCTCGACGGCGCGTTCCTCTGTGCGCGCGCCGTGCTGCCGGAAATGGTGCGGCGCGGGCACGGACGCATCATCAACGTGTCGTCCATCTCCGGGACGCTGGGCACGCCGCGGCTGACGGCGTACTGCGCGTCGAAGTGGG
The DNA here is from genome assembly GCA_036004705.1 of Myxococcota bacterium. Classification (GTDB taxonomy): domain Bacteria; phylum Myxococcota_A; class Polyangia; order DASYRF01; family DASYRF01; genus DASYRF01. The sequence goes on along the minus strand of DASYRF010000253.1, from coordinate 4,176 downwards.
GGCTTCTCGGTCTGACCAAGGCTCTGGCGGAGGAGGTGCGCGCCGCCGGCGTGCAGGTGCTGGCGGTGGCGCCGGGCTCCGTGGACACGCGCATGCTGCGCGAAGGGCGGCCCGACCTCACGCCCGTCATGAGCGCCGACGACGTGGCGCGGACCATCGTCTGGCTCGCCGCCGAGGCCCCGGCGGCGATGACCGGCGCTTGCGTGGAGATCTTCGGGTGACGACGACCGACACGATTCGCGTGGAAGGCATCGCCTTCCAGGCGCGCGTAGGCTTCGAGCAGAGCGAGCGCATGCAGCCGCAGCGCATCGAGGTCGACGTGGCGCTCGATCTGCCCCTCGGGGCGGGCGCGGCCAGCGACGAGCTGCGCGAGACCCTCGACTACCGTGGCGTGTGTCAGGCCGTCGTGACGGCCGGCACCGCGCATCCGTATCATCTGATCGAGGCCATGGCGGGCGCCATCGCCGACGCCCTGGCGGCGCTGGCCCCACGCGCCGGGCTCGCGGTGACGGTGTGGAAGGTGCGCCCGCTGCTGGTGGGCGAGCCGCAACGCGTATCGGTGACGCTGCGCCGCGGTCCCGCGGCGACCGCGGTCTGACGCGCGGCACGCCGCGCGCGCGACTGGTGAACGCCCGGGCCCGGGGCTATGCTGGGTCGAGCACGTAAACGATGGACTCGCCGACACCGCTGTACCAGACCTTCCGCCCGCCGAGTCTGGCCGACTTGCACGGTCGCCGGATCACGTACCTGCGCGTGTCCGTGACGGACCGCTGCAATTTCCGCTGCACCTACTGCATGCCGGCGGAAGGTGTCGACCCGGTGGCGCGGGCGGCGCTGCTGAGCTTCGAAGAGTACGAGCGTGTCGTGCGCGCGTTCGCGGCGATGGGCGTTCGCACCGTGCGCATCACCGGTGGCGAGCCCACCGTGCGGCGCGGCATCGTCGAGCTCGTCCAGCGCGTGGCGGCGGTGCCGGGCATCGCCGAGGTGGCGATGACCACGAACGCGTTCGTGCTGGACCGGCTGGCCGAGCCGCTGCGCGCGGCCGGCCTCACGCGCTTGAACGTGTCACTCGACTCGCTGCGGCCCGAGGCGTTCGCCGAGCTGACGCGCGGCGAAAACGTGGCCCAGGTGCTGGCGGGCCTGGAGGCGGCGCGCGCCGCCGGCTTCACCGACGTGAAGCTCAACGCCGTGGTCGTGCGTGGCGTCAACGACGGCGACGCCCGCGCCCTGGTGCTCTGGGCGTGGGAGCACGGCTTCGTGCCCCGCTTCATCGAGCTGATGCCGATGGGTGAGGGCGAGAGGCTCGTGGCCGCCGGCAAGAGCGTCCCGAACGCCGACGTGCGCGCGCGCATCGCCGACCTCATCGAGGCGGAGCCGCGCGGCAAGACCAGCGGCCAGGGCCCCGCCGTGTACTGGCGGCGGCAGGACCACGCCGAGCACAAGGTGGGCTTCATCGGCGCCATGACGGAGAACTTCTGCGGCGGCTGCAACCGCGTGCGCCTGACCTCCACCGGCGAGCTGCGCCCGTGCCTGGCGTCGCTTCACGGAGTCTCGCTGCGCGACCTGCTGCGCAACGGCGCCAGCGACGAGGCGCTGTTGGCGCTGGTGGCGGAGACCCTTTACGGCAAGAAGACCGGGCACGAGTTCCTGCAGGGCACCGGCACCAACCAACTCATTCCCATGTCGAGCATCGGCGGCTAGCCGCCGGCTAGCCGCGCTCGCTCCCGCCGTGCGGCCTCATCCAGCCCCCGACGGACCGCAGGCCGGCGAGGACAGCTCCGGCGCGTCCGATCTGGTGCCGCCGACGAGGAGCGCCCCGCCCCCGGCGGCAGCGGCGGCGGCCGCAGCGAAGGCGGACGCCGGCCTCGCCGAGCGGGACGAGGCGAGCGCCCTCACCGTCGCCGGAACCGGCCCGGCCGCGGGTGGCTCTTCGCACGGCAGCGACGGCGAGCCGGCGGCGCGGGGCCCGCTGCCGGCCCTCGACCCCGGCGCCCTGGTGGACCATCGCTACCGCGTGCTGCGCGAGCTGGGCGCCGGCGGGTTCGCCGCCGTGTACCTGGTCGAGGACCTCTTCGACGAGGGGCGCGTGCGCGCGCTGAAGCTGTTGCGCCCGCGCAGCCGCTTCGCCCAACGCGCCTTCCGCGCCGAGTTCCGCGTGCTGGCCGGGCTCGACCACCCGGGTCTGGCGCGCGTGCACGAATTCGGGCAGCTGCCGGGTGCGGCCCTCTACTTCACGCAGGAGTTCGTGCCGGGTCTGCCGATGCATCGAGCGCGCCTGCAGGGCGGCGCCGACGCCGACTTGCCCGACCTGGTCCTTCAAGTCTGCGCGGCGCTCGGCTACATCCACGAGAACGGCGTGCTGCACCGCGACGTCAAGCCTTCCAATCTGATCGTCACGCCGCCGGACGAGCCAAGCGGACGGCGGGCGAAGCTGCTGGACTTCGGGCTCGCGGGCGTCATCTCGCCGGGGCGGGTGGCGCCGGTGGCAGGAACGCTTCGCTACCTGGCGCCGGAGATCCTGCGCGAGGAGCACGCCGACCAGCGGGCGGACCTCTACTCGCTGGGCGCGACGCTCTACACCGTCGTGGCCGGGCGGCCGCCTTTCCTGGGGAGCGAGGACGAGCTCGTGCGCGCGGTCTGCACGACCGAGGCGCCGCCGCTGCCGATCACGGTGCCGCGCTGGTTGGTGCGGCTGTGCCTGGCGCTGCTCGCCAAGGACCCGGCGGAGCGGCCGGCCAGTGCCGCGGAGGTGGCCGGACTGGTGGCGCGCTGGACAGGCCGGGCGCCGGGCGGAAGTGCGGAGGCGCTGCAAGGCCCGAGCGTGCGCGAGGCGCCGGTGGCGGGGCGCGAGGAGGAGCGACGGGCCCTGCTGGCGGTCTACGCAGTCGCGGCCCATGGCTGGGCGGATCACGAGAACGAGCCGCGCGTGGTGGTGCTGCGCGGCGAAACAGGCAGCGGCAAGGGCCGCATCTTGCGCACGCTTCGCCACGAGGTGCAGCTGCACGGCGGCACGTTCTACGAGGCGGCCTTCCGTGACCGCGCCGCTGGCCCCCTGGAGCCGATCGCCGACGTCCTGGGGCGCGCGCTGGCGCAAGCCGGCTGGGAGGAAAAGGTGCTGCCCGACGATCGCGAGGCGCTGGGCCGGCTGCTGCCCGAGCTGGCGCAGCACGCCCGCGTGCGCCGGCGCACCTTTGCCGTGGAGGCGGCGGACGAGCGGCGCCGCATGGCGGCCGCCGTGTACGAGACCCTGTGCCGGCTTTTCGCGCGGCGCCCCGGAGTGCTGGCGTTCGAGGAGGCGCGATGGGCGGGACGGGACGCGGTGGACGTGCTGCTCGACGTGGCGACGCTGATGCAGCGCGACGCGCACCCGCCGCGTCTGCTGGTGGTGCTGGCAACGCGCCCTGGAACCATCGTCGAGGAGGCGCTGGCCAAGGCCGGGCTGTGCCGAACGCTCGCCCTGGGACCGCTGGGGGACGAAGAGGTGCGCGGCATCGTGCGCGGCGCGCTCGGCGCGGCCGCGGCGGCCGACGAGGGGCTGGTCCGCGACGTCGTGGCGCTCAGCGGCGGCAATCCGCTGCACGCGCTGGAGGCGCTGCGGCTGCGTGCCGAAGGCGGGCGTCTGCCGGACGGCGGGGCGCCCGCCCTGGACGAAGTGGTGCGCGCGCGGCTGATGCTGCGACCCCCGCCGGCGCAGGAGATCCTGGCGACGCTGGCGGTGCTGGGGAAGCCCGTCCCGCTGGAGCTGTTGCTGCAGGCCAGCCCGACGCCGCCGGCAGAGCCGCTGCGCGCGTTGCGGCCGCTGCTCGACGGCGGTCTGTTGCGTGTGACGCGTGGCGACGCGGGACCGCTGTACGGCTTTGCGCGCGAGATCTACCGGCGCGTCGCCGAGGAGCTGGTGGGCACGGACGCGGCGCGCGCGCGCATTCGCCACCGGCGCGCGGCGGCGGCGTTGGCGCGCAGCAAGCCCGACGAGCGCAGCGTCGATGCCGCCGGCCACCACTCCGCCGTGGCCTACCACTGGGAGCAAGCGGGGATGGCGGACAGGGCGCTGCAGCAACACCGGCGGGCGGCGGCGGCGGCGACTGAACAGCTCGCCAACGGCGTGGCGATCGTGCACGTGGAGGCGGCGGTGCGGCTGGGGCGGCGCCTGGGCGGCGCGGCACGCCTGGCGGAGCT
>DASYRF010000252.1:0-36532 GCA_036004705.1 Myxococcota bacterium | reverse complement strand
CCGTGTGCGTCCGGGCTGGGGCCCTTCCCCCGCAAGGGCACCGCCGTCAGCGCCGGCGGCGACGTGGTCGCCAGCACCAGCGCCGCCTCCCCCGAAGCGTCGTCCACCCAGCGCAGCACCGCATCCGAGACGCCGTCCACGTCCAGATCGCGCTCGTAGGCGAGCGTCCAGCGCCCCGCGCTCGGCGCGTCCCCCGCCGCAGCCGCGCCCGCGCGCAGCCGCGCCGACGCCGCCGCCGCCGGCTTGCTCCCGTCGACGGCCGCATAGGCCACGCACAGGTCCGCCGCCGCCGCTCCGCTCCCCTCGTCCGGCGCCTCCGACGGCGCTGCGGCGAACAGCACCAGCAGCGCGTCGTGCGGCAGCCGCGTGGCGACGCGCGCCCAGGCCAGCTTCGGCGCCGTGGTTCCACAGGTCTCCGCCGCCAGCGCCTGCAGCGTCTTGCGCGCTTTGGCGGGCAGCGAATCGGCCAGGACGAGCCCGCCCCCAACCGGCGCCACGCGCGCCCAGGCGTGCACCGGCTCCTCGACCGGCGCGCCGGACTTCGACTTTCCTTTGCCCTTGGACGCCCCGTGCGCCGGGGCGGGCGCCCCCTGGGGCGCCAGCCACGCGAGTAACGCCAGCGCCAAGATGGTCAGGCTCCGCCTTTTCTCGTTCATGTTCCTCCGGGCCGGCCGGGCAGCGCGCCTCCGGTTGCCGCGCCTCCGGTTGCCGCGCCTCCGGGCGCCGGCGCCGCCGCGGTGCCGAGCCGCTCGCGCGCCTTGCCCATTAGCAGGCCCGCGTTGGGGTTCCCTTGCAGAAAGCCGTGCGCGCGGTCCTCGCCGTCCTGCAATAGACGCACGACCTCCGCGCACGGCGCATTGGACGGTCCCGGCGGCCCTGCCATGCAGCCCTTGTACACCACGGCGGCCAGCTCGGTGCGCGCCCCCTCGTGGGCGGGCCAGATCCTGAGCGCCTCGGCCAGCCGCGCGCGCGCCGTCGCCTCGTCGCCGGTATTCAGCGCGCCCACGCCCGCCACCGCGACGCGGTCGGCCGCCGCGTAGCGCGACAGCGCCCAGTAGGAATAGGACGATGGAAGCACGGCGCACGCCAGCGCCAGCGCCAGCAGCGCGCGCGAGCGCTCGCGCGGGCGGGCCATCACCCCGGCCGAACGCCAGAACATTGCCACCATGGCCCCGCGAATGATGGCGCCGAAGAGCGACGTCGCGGGCGCGCCCGACATCCAGTGCGCCACGAGCAGCTCCACCAGCGACAGCGCGTTCAGCGCCGCCGCCAGCCAGAAGCCCTCGCGGCGGCGCGCGCGCGCCAGCCCCGCCGACGCCAGCATCAGCACGCCGTAGATCAGTGTCGACGGATCGCCGCGCAGCCCGCCCGGCAACGTCACGTGCGTGAAGACATCGAGCACGCCTACGACGCTGTAGAGCGCGCCCAGCACGACCGCCACGACCATGGCCGTGCCGGGCAGGCTCGACGGCGCGCCTCCGGCGTACGGTGGCGGCTCGGCGGGTGCGGGCGGCGCGTCTGGGTCGGGCGCCGCGTGGCGCGGGCGCACCAGCGGCAGATGCACCACCTTGCGGTCACGCGACGCGCCGTCCGACATCGGGGCGCAGCATAACCCGCCCCGCGCGCCGGCGTGGTAGGATCGCCGCCATACGAGCGGAGGTGGTCATGAAGCAGGCGCGTGCGGAAGCGCGGCTGGCCTGGCGAGTGGGCGCCCTGGCGCTGTGCCTGCTCGGCGCGTTGGCTGCCGGTGCCTTGCCGGGTTGCGGCTGCCGGAGCTGTTCGGGCTCCGGCTCCTACACGCCGGAATGCGGCGGCGACGCCGGCGACTGCCCGCCCGGGTACATTTGCCAGAGCGGCGTGTGCCTGTGCGACGTCCAGCCGGAAGTTTGCGACGGCGAGGACAACGACTGCGACATGGAAGTGGACGAGGTGGGCGCCGGCGGCCTCACCGACGTGGGCGGGCCCTGCCCCGACATGGCGGGCGCCTGCGCCGGCGGCGTGCTCGTCTGCAGCGACGCCAATCTCGTCTGTAGCGTCAAGCCTGTCGGCGAGACTTGCAACAACACCGACGACGACTGCGACGGCGTCGTCGACAACGACGTGCTGCAGTGCGCCTGCGCCCCCGGCGGGCCCGGCCCTGGGCCGGAGGTGTGCAACAACATCGACGACGACTGCAACGAGATGATCGACGACGGGCTCGCCCCCGAGTGCGCTTGCGCCCCCGGCGGCCCCGGTCCGGGGCCGGAGATTTGCAACGGCGTCGACGACGACTGCAACGGCCTGGTCGACGACGGCAACTTCACCGGCATTCCGGAGGTCTGCAACAACGTGGACGACGACTGCAACGGCCTCGTCGACGACGGCCTGGCGCCCGCCTGCGCGTGCGCCCCCGGCGGCCCCGGCCCGGGGCCGGAGGTCTGCAACGAGATCGACGACGACTGCAACGAGATGATCGACGAAGTGAACTCGCTCAACGGCATGCCCTGTGGACAGTTCGGCGACCCGTGCGCCATGAACTCGGATTGCTCCTCGCAGCTGTGCGTGGGCGACGTTTTCGACATGTATTGCTCGGACGAGTGCACCATGATCGGCGACCCGGGCGACTGTCCGTTGCCACCCGATTACCGCTGCTGGGACAACCCGTCCGCGGGCGGCTCCGACTATTGCCGGCGCAACTACGCGCCGTGTACGCGCGACGCCGATTGCGCAGCCGGCGAAATCTGCGCCATCACCTGCGATGACACCGGCACCGACGCCATCACCGAATGCCGCCCGGCGATCGCCGGCGGTGCGGCGGCGCCCGACGCGTGCGCCACCGATCCCGACTGCGAGACGTACGATTGCTTCCGAACCGACATCTGTCTGGGGGTGTGCGGCTCCGACGCGGATTGCGCGATGGGCTATCGCTGCGTGCAGGTGCAGACGTTCCAGTGCGGCGGGCTCGACTACGTGCCGCGCTGCCTCGACGCGTGCGACTGCGACAGCGAGTGCCCGGCCGGGCAGCTCTGCCAGCCCTACGTGCACGTCGTGCTGCCGCCATCGACCGCCACCACGGTCGGCGCCTGCGACATCGACTACACCGGAACCGCGCCCGACGACGGCGGACCGGGGGACGACTGCGACCTCACGTCCATGCCCATCCTCACGTGCGACCACGCCATCTGCTCCAATGGCGGCACGGGCTTCTGCACGCAGGTGTGCTCCACGACCTGCGGCTGCCCGGCCGGGATCGGCCCCTGCGTCGGATCGACCATCACGTTCCCTGACCTCGGCTCCTACCCCGGCATGACCTGCGACACGCCGTAGCCGGCCGCCGGAAGACCGCCTGCGCGTTTTTCCACAGCCTGCTAGCGTTTCGGGTAGTATCCGCCCGATGAAAGAGACCCTGGGCTGTCGCTGGCTGGTCCGGGCTGCCGGGGGGGGACCCGGTCCCTTCGCTCTCCCCGGCTCGCGCCCGCAGCGCGCCCCCGACCGGCCGGTCCAGGTCACGCACCTCCGCATCGAGCTCACCCCGGACCTCGACGCCGGGACCATCGACGCGGCCACCACCCTCACCGTCCGTGCCCACGGCGCGCCGCGCGAGGGCATGACGCTCGACGCGGTGGAGCTCGACGTGCGCGAGGTGCGCGCGGGCGACGGCGAGGGCACGGCGCTCGCTTTCACCAACGACGGCGCGCGCCTGCGCGTTACGTTCGCCACGCCGCTCGCCCCCGGCGCTGAAGCGACCTTCACGGTGCGCTACGGAGCGCGCCCGCGCCGCGGCCTCTACTTCGTCCGTCCCGACGCTCATTACCCCGACAAGCCGCGCCAGCTCTGGTCGCAGTGCCAGGACGAGGACGCACGCCACTGGTTCCCCTGCCCGGACTCGCCGAACCATCGCTGCACCACCGAGATGGTCTGCACGGTGCCGGCCGGGCACTTCTGCCTGTCGAACGGCGAGCTGGTCGAGCGGCGGCCAGGCCCGCGCGCCGGCACCGAGATCTTCCACTGGAAGCAACAAATGCCGCACCCGCCGTACCTCGTAACCGTCGTGGTGGGCGACTTCGACGAGCATCACGAGGATTGGGAAGGCGTGCGACTCGACTATTACTATCCGAAGGGGCGCGCCGAGGAGGCGCGGCGCACGTTCGAGAACACGCCCAAGATCCTGGCGTTCTTTTCCGAGTACACGGGTGTGAAGTATCCGTACTCGAAGTACGCGCAGGTCATCGTCGCCGATTTCATCTTCGGCGGCATGGAGAACACCTCGGCCACGACGCTGTCGGACCGCACGCTGCACGACACCAAGGCGCACGTGGACTTCGATTCCGACGGGCTGGTGGCACACGAGGCGGCGCACCAGTGGTTCGGCGACCTGGTCACTTGCCGGAGCTGGTCGCACGCGTGGCTGAACGAAGGGTTCGCCACTTACTTCGACGCCCTGTTCCACGAGCACCACCGCGGCCGCGACGAGCTGGCGTTCTACATGGACGAGATGGCCGAGGAGTACTTCGAGGAGGTGCGCGGCTCCTACCGCCGGCCCATCGTGTGCGAGACCTACCTGGAGCCGATCGAGCTGTTCGACCGGCACCTCTACCAGAAGGGCGGGCTGGTGCTGCACATGCTGCGCGAGACGCTCGGCGACGACGCGTTCCGCGCGGCGCTCAAGCACTACCTCGAGCGCAACCGCGCCGGGAACGTGGAGACGGTCGACCTGGCGCGCGCCATCGAGGACACGACCGGGCGCAACCTCGACGGCTTTTTCGACCAATGGGTCCGGCGCGGCGGTCACCCCGAGCTGGAGGTGAGCTACGCCTGGAGTGCCGAAGGGAAGGACGCGGCGCTCACGGTGAAGCAGACGCAGGAGGTCACGCCGGAGCAGCCCGTCTTCCAGCTGACGCTGCCCCTGCGCTTCGTGCTGCCGGGCGGGGCGACGGTGCAGGAAAAGGTGGAAGTCACGCAGGCGCAGCACGTGTTCCATTTCACCTTGTCCGCCGAGCCGCTGGACGTGGTGGTGGACGCCGGCAACGTGCTGCTGAAGCGGCTGGTGGTGGAGAAGGCCTCGGCCATGCACCGGCACACGCTGGCCACTGCGCCGGAAGCCATCGCCCGGGCGATGGCCGCGCGGGCGCTGGGACGCAAGCACGAGCCCGGGGTGGTGGCGGCGCTCGGGCGCGCGCTGGTGGAGGACGCGTTCTGGGGCGTGCAGGCGGCCGCGGCGCGGTCGCTGGGTGTGTTGCGCGAGGCCGAGGCGCGCGACGTGCTGCTGGGCGCCCTCGAGAAGGTCACGCACGCAAAGGCCCGCCGCGCCGTCGTCGAGGCGCTGGGCAACTACCGCCGCGACGAGGCGGCGGGAGCGGCGCTGCTGCGCGTGGCGGAGAAGGGCGACGTGAGCTGGTTCGTGGAATACGAGGCGCTGCGCGCGCTGGGGCGGGGACGCTACGAGGGCGCCTTCGAAAAGCTGGTGGCGTTGAAGGACCGGCCGAGCTGGGGCGACTGGCTGCAGAAGGGCGCGCTGGACGGGCTGGCGGCGCTGCGCGACGAGCGGGGCATCGAGCCGGCGCTCCAGGACGCGCAGTACGGACGGCCAAAGTGGGCGCGGCCGGTGGCGGTGCGCGCCGCGGGCAAGCTGGCGGACGGCAAGCGCGGCGTGGCCGAAGAGGTGGCGGAGCTGCTCGACGACGCGGACCTGCCCGTCCGCATCGCCGCGGTGGACGCGCTGGAGGACATCGGCCACGAGGTGGCGGTGGCGCGGCTGGAGGCATACGTGGAGCGCGAGCTGGACGGGCGGGGACGACGCGGCGCGCGAGAGGCGCTGCGGGGGCTGCGCAGCGGGGCGGCGCGGGACGGCAAGATGGGCGCGCTGCGCGAGCAGGTCGAGCGGGTGCAGGAGGAGGCGCGCGAGCTGCGCGACCGCCTCGCCGCGCTCGAGAAGCGGCTGGAGCGAGGGCGCTGAGGCGGGCGATGAGCGAGGCGCACGACCCGAACGAGGAGCTGCTCGAGGAGGCGTGGGACCTGCTCGACCACGGCAAGCCGGAGGAGGCGATGCTGCGGGCGCGGCGCGTGCTGCGGGACGACCCCCAGTCGGCGGAGGCGTTGCTCGTCCTGGCGCGCGGAGCGCTCGACACGCATGCAACCGACGAGGCGCTCATCTACGCAGAGCGCGCCGTGGACGTGGAGCCGGAGTCGCCGGAGCCGCGCATCGAGCTGGCCTACGTGCTCGGCTACCACCTCGACCGGGCGGCGGACGCACTGGCGGCGGCGCGCGAAGCGCTGAAAGCGGCGCAGGCGCTGAACGACCCGCCGGCGGTGCAGGGGGCGCAGTTGTGCCTGGCGCGCATGCTCCTGCTGGGGAACCGCCCCTCCGAGGCGATGGAGGTGGCGGCCGACCTGCGCGCCGTGCGCGACGCCGAGCCCGATTGGGTCGCGGCCGTGGCGGAGCTGCTCATGGACCTGGGGGACGCGGAGGGTGCCGAAGCGCTGGTGCGGCAGGCGCTGCGCAAGGCGGAGGACGACATCGGGCTGCGGCGGCTGCTGGCGGAGATCCTGTGGTTTGACGACAGGCTCGAAGAGGCGCGCGCCGAGCTGGAGGCGATCCTCGAGGTGGAGCCCGAGGACCTGGAGGCGCTCATCGGGCTGGCGCTGTTGCTGGTGCGTGCGCTGGGCGACGACGACGCGGCGCTGCAAGCGTGCGACCGCGCGATGGCGCTGGCGGAGGATGCGGGTGACGCGGCGTTGGTGCGATGGGCGAAAGTGCTGGCGCTGGCACGCCTGGGACGGCGGGCCGAGGCGCAGGCCGAGCGCGGGAGCGCGGGCGAGGGCCCTTTCGACAACGCCGAGAACCACATCGTCGCGGGATTGGCGCTGAAGGAGCTGGGCGAGCCGGCGCTGGCGCGCGACCACGTCAAGCGCGCACTGTCCCTGGACCCGCAGAATGAAGACGCACAGGAGCTGCTGGCCGAGCTCCCCGGCAACGGCGGCGCCGGCACGCCGATCGCGCCCGACAAAGTACGGAACTAGCCCTATACGGCGGGCGAGATCGAGTCACCGCGATCGCCTGGGCGGCGGAGCACACCCACTTTTCGCTCGGACCGCGCACGCGGCGCAGAGGGCGCGTGGACGGCGGCGCGCTACGGCGCGGGGACCAGCGCGGGGTGCAGCGCGTGCGCGACCAGCACGAGCGCGCGGGCGAGGCGCGGGCCGGGACGCATCACCTCGACGGCGTCGAGGCGCACGAGGCGCGTGTCGCGCAGGGCAAAGAGCGCGGCGAGCTCACCGCCGGCCCCGCTGGCCTCGCCCCCTGCGCCGGCGGCGGACGGGTCGCCGGCGTCCAGCCCCTCGGTCCCCGCCATCGACACGTCCACGATCACGCCGGGGTGCTGCTCGGCGACGGCCTCGGGCGGCCAGGTGGGGTAGCGCACCGCCGAGCCGCCAGCGAGGTTCACGGCGCGCGCACGCCGCAAGAGCTCGTCGGCGAAGGTCCCGCCGCCGGCGACGACGAGCGGCCGGTGGCCGTAGAGCACGAGCGCGCGGACCGGCGGGGCGCCGGCGAGGAGGCCCGAGAGGCGCGCCAGCGCGCGCTCCATCTCCACGGCGACGGCCTCGGCGCGGCCGGCATCGCCGGTGCGCGCGCCGATGGCGCGCACGGCGGAGAGCGTCTCCGCCACGGTTTCGGCCGGCGGAAACTCCGTCGGCACGCCGGCGGCGGCGAGCCGGTCGACGACGTCGCGGTTGGCGGCGTTGCGCGCGCCGACGACGAGATCGGGGCGCGCCGCCAGAACCGCCTCGTAGGAGACGTCGAGGAAACCGCCCACCTTGGGGAGCGCGCGCGCCTCCGGCGGATAGTCGCAGAAGCGCGTGTCGGCCACGACGCGCGGGCCCGCCCCGACCGCAAAGAGGATCTCCGTCGTCGACGGCGCCACCGACACGATGCGCACCGGCGCCGCCGCGGCCGCCAAGAGCCCCGCCGTCAGGAACGCGGCGCCGCGCCCGATCACGGCGCGGCGACGTCGATGGTGGCCGTGACGGCGGCCGAGACGGCGTCGAACACGACGATGGTATCGTTGCCGCTTCCCGCCACGTAACCGGTCGCGGGCGGCGGGCCAACCACCACGACGTCGCGCGGCGTCGTGCCGGCCGCGAGCATCAGCCAGCCGCCGTCGAGGGTGCCGCCGGCAGGGTCGTAGCGGACGACGCGGTCCTGCCCGAATGAGAGGGTGACGTAGACGAAGCCGTCCGCGCCGCAAGCGAGACCTTGCGGATCGACGAACGTGCCGAGCGACAGACGCGCGGGGTTCGCGGGATCGAGGGGGTCGACCACGAGCAGCTCGCTGGACAGGTTGGCGATGACGTAGATGTCCCCACCCGGCGCGCCAAAGCCGCACGCGCCGTTCAGCCCGGCGGGCGTCAGGGGATCCACACGCAAGCTCGCGCAGGTGGGCCCGCCCAGATCGGCCGCGGCGTCGCCGCCGAAGCACACCGTGTCGCTAGAGAAGTCGGTTACGAGAAGGACACCGTTCACGTCGTGCACGCCGGTGAAGCCGCTCGACGGCGCGAAGTAGGAGATCGGTGCATCGGTGTCGTGCGGCACGGTCCCAGCCGTCACGTCGAACGCGTAGAGGTCGCCGGTGAGCGCGCTGCCGCCGTAAACGAGCAGCGATCCGCTGCCGAGTGCCGCCGGCGCGATGGCGCCGAGCGCGCCGCCGGTCGGGCTCGGGCCGGCCGGCAGCGTGAGCGCCAGGTTGGCGCCCGGTGCCGTCACGTCCGCCGCCGACAGCACGTCCAGCCCGCCGGGCGAGGCCACGAATATCGCCGGGAACATGGAGAAATCGACGACGCCGCTGTTGGCGACGAGCAGAGACGTGCCGCTCGGATCCAGGGCCATGAACTGCGGCTGGGGCTGCGTGCTGGCGGCGCGCCCGGTCTCCGCATTGGTCGCGCGGTCGAAGGCCGCGACGAAGCCCGGGCCCGGCGCGAACGTGACGCTGTCGAGCGCCGCCGCAGCCACGTATAGCGTGGAGTCCGTGGCCAGGAGCCCGATCGGCGTGGCGGCGAACGTGGCTCCGCCGGCGTCGCTCTCCGCATCTGTCGCCGTCGCCGCGTCGCTGCCGCCCGAATCGGCGGCCGCGTCGCTGGAGGCGCCGTCCATCCCCGCGTCCGTTCCCTTCTCGCACCGACACCCGGCGACACCGCCGGCGGCGAGCGCGAGCGCGAGTGCGAGGACGCGCGCGGGCGCGCGACCCCTGCCGAAGTCGAAGCCCTGGAGCGGGCCGACCCCACCTCTACGAACCGTGGTCATGTGGAAACCCTTGCCGCCGCCGGGCGTTCCTCGCGCCTCGGGCCGGCGGCCGTTGAATGGCCGCCAGGACGCGGCGCACGCCGACCGCGCGCCGCTCGGCAAGGGCAGGTTTCCTGACTCAGGGGTGGTGGCCCGAAGGCTCCCTGCGCTCTCCCCTTCCCCGGATTCCGAGTGGGACTGCGAGAGCGCGCGACCCCATCACAGTGGCGGGACCGTGCCGGCTTCGCACCGGCTTCCCTCTTAGCCCGCACGCGCGGGCACCCTTGCGCCTGACGCGTCCGTGGTATCGCGGCGCCCCGGCAGCGTCAAGCGCTTCTCCCGTGCGCGCGGACGGTGTACAGCAGCGACATGCTCCCCGACGCGGCGGCCGAGCGGCGCGCGCGCCTGGCGCGCTGCCTGCGCGGCGCCTACGCGATCGTGGACCCGGACCACTGCGGCGGCCGCGATGCGCTGGAGGTGGCCGAGGCGCTGCTGGCCGGCGGCGCGTCCGCGTTGCAGCTGCGCGCCAAGCGGCTCGGCTCGCGTGCCGCGCTGGAGCTGGGGCGGGCGCTCGCCGCCGCCTGCGCGCGCGCCGGCGCAGGCGGCGCGTTGTTCGTGATGAACGACCGCGTCGATCTCGCCGTCGCGGCCGGCGCCGGCGCCGTGCACCTGGGTCAGGACGACCTGCCGCTGCAGGCGGCACGCGCCCTCGCGCCGGGGCTCCTGGCGGGCGTCTCGACGCACACGCTCGATCAAGCGCGCGACGCGGCGGCCGCCGGCGCCGACTACCTCGGTTTCGGGCCCGTCTTCGCCACGCCCAGCAAGGAGCGGCCCGACCCGGTCGTCGGGCTCGCCGGCCTGGCCGCGGCGGTGCGCGCGGTCGCGCCGCTGCCGATCGTCGCCATCGGCGGCGTGGAGCCGGCCCACGCCGCCGCCCTCGCCGCTACCGGCGCCGCGGCGGCCGCCGCCATCCGCGCCTTTGGCGGGGCCGCCGAGCCGCGCGCCGCAGTCGCTGCGTTCCTGCGCGCCTGGAGCCGTGGATGACCGCACCCGCCGCGCCGCCACCGCCGCCGCCGCCACCGCCGCCACCGCCATCGCCTCCGCCTCCGCGCGCCGCGCCCGGCGCCTCCCCCGCCCCGAGCCGCGCCGTCGCCGAGCTGGCTGCTTCGGCCGCGCGCGCGCCCGTCGGCGCACTGCGCCGCACGCTCGGCCCCGTCATGCTCTGGGGCCTCGGTGTCGGCTACGTCATCTCCGGCGAGTACTTCGGCTGGAACCTCGGCCTCCCCGCCGGCGGCACGGGGGGCATGCTCGCCGCCACCGCGCTCGTCACCGTCATGTACGCCGCCTTCGTGCTGTCCTACGCGGAGCTGGCCTGCGCCATCCCGCGCGCCGGCGGCGCGTTCGACTACGCGACCCGCGGCCTCGGCCCCGGCCTCGGCTTCCTTGCCGGGCTCTTCCAGGTCGTGGAGTTCGTGTTCGCGCCACCGGCCATCGCGGCCGCCATCGGCGCCTACCTCGTGAGCTACTTCCCGGGCGTACACCCGCGCGTCTTCGCCATCGCCGCCTACGTCCTGTTCACGGCGCTGAACGTCTGGGGCGTCCGCCAGGCCGCCGCGTTCGAGCTCGCCGTCACCATTGCCGCCGTCACGGAGCTGCTCGTCTTCATGGGCGTCACGGCGCCGCATTTCCGCTGGGCGCTCTTCGCCGCCGATCCGTTGCCCGCCGGCTGGGGCGGCGCGTTCGCCGCCATCCCGTTCGCCATCTGGTTCTACCTGGCCATCGAAGGCGTGGCCAACGCCGCGGAGGAGGCGCGCCACCCGCAACGCGACGTCTCGCTGGGGTTCGGCACCGCCATCGCCACGCTGGTGGCCCTCGCCCTGGGCGTCTTCTTCTGCGCCGTGGGCGTGGCCGGCTGGCGTGCCGTCGTCTACGCCGCGCCCGGTGCCGAGCCCAGCGACTCGCCGCTCCCGCTAGCGATGGCGCACGCGGTGCCGCGCGGCTCGGTCCTCTACGGCGTGCTCGTCGGCATCGGGCTGCTGGGGCTCGTCGCCTCGTTCCACGGCATCCTGCTGGCCGGCGGGCGCGCCACCTTGGAGCTGGGACGCGCGCGCCTCTTCCCGGCGTGGCTCGGGCGCGTCGAGCCACGCACCGGCACGCCGGCCGTCGCGCTCGCCGCCAACATGGCCGCCGGTATCGCCGCGCTCCTCACCGGCCGCACCGCCGACATCATCACGCTGTCCTGCTTCGGCGCCGTGGGCCTCTACATCGTCTCGATGGCAGCGCTCTTCGCGCTGCGGCGCCGGGAGCCAGGCCTGCCGCGCCCCTTCCGCGCCGTCGGCTACCCCTTCGTGCCCGCGCTCGCGCTGGGGCTCGCGGTCGTCTGCCTGATCGCGCTCGCCTGGTTCAACCGCACCATCGCCGCCGTCTTCGCCGCGCTCGTGGCCGCGGGCGGCGCCTACTACGCCGTCGTCGGACGGCCGCGGACGCGTCAGCGGTCCTGACCGTCGCCTGGCTCGGGATCACCGCGCCAACGGCGCAGGCGCTCGGCGATACGGCGCTCGTGGCCGTGCTCAGTCGGGGCGTAGTAGCGGCGCCCGCGCAGCGCGTCGGGGAGATACTGCGCGTCGGCCACGTGGCCGCCCTCGTGGTCGTGCGGGTATTGGTAGCCCGCGCCGTAGCCGAGCCCCTTCATCAGGCCCGTGGGTGCGTTGCGCAAGTGGAGCGGCACCGGTAGCGGCCCCTGCGCTTGCACGTCCGCACGCGCCGCCAGGTAGGCGCGATAGGAGGCGTTCGACTTGGGCGCCGACGCCAGGTACGTCACGCCCTGGGCGAGCGGGATGAAGCCCTCCGGCATGCCGACGAAGCGCACGGCGTCGGTCACGGCGTTGGCGACCAGAAGCCCCATCGGATCGGCGTTGCCGACGTCCTCCGCAGCGAAGATGACCATCCGGCGGCAGATGAAGAGTGGATCCTCGCCACTCTCCACCATACGCGCCAGGTAATGGAGCGCCGCGTCCGGGTCGCTGCCGCGCATCGACTTGATGAACGCGCTGACCGTGTCGTAGTGCGCGTCACCAGCGCGGTCGTAGAGCAGCGTCTTGTGCTGCAGCGCCTCCTCGACGACGGGGCGGTCGACCAGCGGCTCGGCCGCGGCCGCCGGCGGCACGCGCCCGCCGACCGTTTCGTCGCCCGCGCTCGGGCCCGCGGCGGCCGCACGCGCCGCCGCCAGCTCCACGGCGACCTCGGCCGTCGTCAGCGCCTTGCGCGCGTCGCCCGCGCTGGCCGCCGCGATCGCGGCCAGGGCCTCCGGCTCGAAGCGCACGCCGGCCCCGCCCAAGCCGCGCTCGCGGTCGGCCAGGGCGCGCTCCACCACGCGCCGCACGTCCTGCTCGGCCAGCGGCCGCAGCTGCACGACCTTGCAGCGAGACAGCAGCGGCGCGATGACCTCGAACGAGGGGTTCTCGGTGGTGGCCCCGACGAGCGTCACCGTGCCGCGCTCCACGTGCGGCAGGAAGGCGTCCTGCTGCGCCTTGCTGAAGCGGTGAATCTCGTCGACGAAGAGGATGGTCCGCCGCCCGTTCTCCGCCAGGCGCCGGCGCGCCTCGGCGAAGATCTCGCGCACCTCCTTCACCGTGCCACCCACGGCGCTGAAGGCGACGAACTCGGCGCTGACCTCGGCCGCGAGCGCCCGCGCGATGGTCGTCTTGCCCGACCCCGGTGGGCCCCAGAGGATGAGCGACGGCAGTCGGCCGCGCGCGATCGCTTCGCGCAAGAACCTCCCCGGCGCCAGCAGGTGGTCCTGGCCGATGATGTCCTCGAGGCGTCGCGGGCGCATGCGCTCGGCGAGCGGCGCGCCGGGCGCGTCCGGCCCCTCCAGCCGGCGGGCGAAGAGGTCGTCCGTTCCGTCCGCGGGGCCGGGGCCTCTGGGTGCGCGTGACGCCATGAGACGCGCGGAGTCTAGCGCGTTATGATCCGCGCGACATGGACCGCTCGGAGCGCGCCGCGCTGCGCCTGGTGCACGACGCCGGCGGGCTCGTGGTGGTGGACAAGCCCGCGGGCCTCGCGACGCAACCGGTGCGCGGGGGCGGCCACGACGACCTCGTGGCGCTGCTGGACGGGGCGCACCCGCTGCACCGGCTCGACCGCGCCACCAGCGGACTATGCGCGCTGGCGCGCGACGCGGCCACGGCGGCGCGCCTCGCACCGCTCTTCCAGTCGGGCGGGGCGCACCGGCGGTACGTGGCGCTGGTGCGCGGCGTGCCCGCCGCCGGCGCCGCGGGTGCCGGCGTCGAGCTGCGCCATCGCCTGGTGCACGACACCGCGCGCCGGAGCAGCCGGATCGTCCTCACCGGCGGCCAGGAGGCGGTGCTGCGCTACCGCGTGTGCGAGGCGCTCGCCGACGGCCGCGCCGCGCTCCTCGAGGTGACGCCCCTCACCGGGCGCACGCACCAGATCCGCGTGCAGCTCGCCGCCGCCGGCCACCCCGTCGTGGGGGACCGCCGCTACGGCGGGCCGCCCGCCGAGCGGCTGATGCTGCACGCCGCCGAGCTGGCCTTGCCGCTCGACGCCTCCCACCCCCACGCGACGACGACGCTGCGCGCCCCGCCGCCCACGGATTTCGAGACTGTGCTTGCGCTCTGGCGCCGGGCGGCCAGCTCCGCCGCCACGAAGAACGCCGGCGCCGACGCCGACGCCCACGCCCACGCCGACGCCGGCGACGCCGACCCCGACGCCGACGCCGACCACGGCGACGCGACGCGATGACCCCCACCCCCGGCGCCGTGGCGGCAGGCGCGACCGATTGGGAGGCGCTGCTGGCGGCCGCCGCGCCGCTGTGGCGCCGGTGCGCCGCCTGCGCGCACCGGTGCGGGGTCGATCGCTTTGCCGGAGAGCGCGGCCTGTGCGGAGCCGGCCCGGCGCCCGCCGTCTACAACGAAGTGGTGCAGCTGGGCGAGGAGATCGACCTCGTCCCGACCTACCTGGTGCTCTTCTCCGCCTGCGACCTGCGCTGCGCCTACTGCTCCGAGGGGCCGTACGTCGACGACCCGCGACGGGGCGTGCCGATCGACGGGGACGCGGCACGCGATGCCCTCGTGGCGCGCATCCGCGCCGCCGCCGCCGCCCCCGCCGGCCCGCAGCGGGCCCGCTTCGTCACCTTCGTGGGCGGCGAAGTGACCGTGCACCTGGACGGGCTGCTGCGCCTCCTACGGGCGCTCGACGGCACGCCGCCGGCGGTTCTCGTCACCAACCTACACGCGACGCCCGAGGCGCTGCGCTTGCTCCTGCCCGCGGTGCACGCGTTCGTCGCCGACCTGAAGTTCGGCCCGGACGGTGCCTGCGCCCGGGCCGTCGCGCGCGTCGACGACTACTGGCCGGTCGTGACCGCGAACCTCGCCGCCGTCGCCGCCGCCGGCCGGCCGCTCACCGTCCGCCATCTGCTGATGCCGGGCCACGTCGCGTGCTGCGCCGCCCCCGCGCTGGCACACGCCGGCGCGCTCGCGCGCGCTCATCCCTGCGTGCGCGCGAATCTCATGTTTACCTACCAGCCGCTACACCGCGCCGCCCGCGACGCCCGCCTCGGCCGCCCGCCCTCCCCCGCCGAGCGCGCCGAGGCGCTGGCGCTGGCGCGCGCCGCCCTCCCCAGCGGCCGCCTGCTGATCGACGGCGTGCCTGCCTAGGCTAGCGGCCGCCTTCACGCTCGGCGCCGCGGTCGGGGGCGCGCTCGCTCTCAGCCTCGTCCCCGTCGCCGCCGGGCGTGCGGTCGCGGCCACGTTCGTCGTCGCCGTCCGCCGCGTCGCGGCCGGCGTCGCCGGCGGCGTCGCAGGTGTGGCTCACCGCGGCCAGCTCCGCGTCCAGCGTCTTCACGCGATCGGCGTAGTCGGGATTCGGGGCGAGGTGCTCTTTCTTGATGAGGGCGCGGATGTCGGAGATGCGGTCCTCGGTCAGCGGATGAGTCGACATGTAGCGCATCACCGTCTTCGCCCCTTCGCCGACGTCGCTCTCCTCCTCGGTCAGCTTCTTGAAGAAGCGGATCATGCCCTCGGGCTCGAACCCGGCGTCGGCAACGATGGGAAGCCCGGCCGCATCCGCCTCGCTCTCCTCGCCGCGGCTGAAGCTCAGCTCCCCGAGGTTCGCCGCCAGCCCGGCCGCCTGGGTGTTGAGGCCGCCCAGACCGCCGAGAAACACGCGCACCACCAGGCTCACCGCCAGCTGGCGGCCGATCCGCTTCATGCCGTGGCGCAGGAGGGCATGATTGATCTCGTGGCCGAGCACACCCGCCACCTCCGACGAATCCTCGGCACGCTCCAGCAGCCCGCTGTTGATGAAGACGTAGCCGCCGGGCAGGGCGAAGGCGTTGACCGCGTCCTCGCGCAGGACCTTGAACTCGAAGTCGAACGGGTCGTGCTTCACCTCGCCGACGAGCGCGTCTTTCATGGCGTCGGCGAAGGCCTGCAACCGCGAATCGGTGCAGACGTGCGCGCCACCCTCGATTTCCTTGGCTGCCATCGCGCCTAGCTCTTTGTCCCAGTCGGTGGGCGTTTGCATCACGCCCCATTCCGCCAGCGCAACCAGGCCGCGCCACGCGCCCCACACGCCGAGCAGGGCGCCCAGCACGATCCCCACCCCGATGAGCAGGCGCCGCCCGGGCGGCCGCTTTGCCGGCGCCGGCGCGGGCGAGGTCGACGGCATCGTCGTGACCGGCGGCCGCACCAGCCCCGAGGGCGCCGGCGCGGACGCCGCTGACGGCGACGGCGACGACGCGGGCGACGACGACGGCGACGCCGGCGACGACGGCAACGACGACGACGGCGACGGCGACGTGCCGGCATCTCCCGCGGTCGGGTCCGAGGTCGAAGCGGGGTTCGAGGGATCGTCAGGCATGTCATGCTCCTGTCGGCCGTCGCCGGCGCTCTATCGTGCTACGCTCTCGCTCATGAGCAAGGCTCGAGAGCCGAGCAAGATTCCCGAGGACGCGGAGGGCGCGGAGGGCGCCGGTCGCAGCCGTATCTTCATCGGCCCCGAGGGAGAAGTCGTCGTCGAGAACCTCACCCCCGCCCTGCTGGAGGTCGCTCTCGCCCTGGACCCCGACGACCCTCGCCTGCGTGCCATCGCCTCCGCCGTCGCGCCGGACGCGGGACCCCCAGCGCCGTCGCGGGCCGCCCCCTTTCCGGCCCTCTCCGAGGACCCTTCCGCCTGACTACTTGAACTCCACTCTTCCGCTGACGTCGACCATCTCACCGGCGCGCGTGTACACCAGCTCCGCCAGCTCGCGCAGCCGCGCCTCCTGCTCCTTGGTGAGCGGATAGCCCGACCGCCGGACGTGGTAGGCCACCACCGCGAGGCGGTACATCGCGAAATCGATGAAGTCGGCCAGCGCCTGCGGTTCCGTCATGGGCGATCTCCCGCGCGTTTCGGCTCCTGCCATCGTACCACGCACCCTGGCGCCGCCCTGCGCAATTCTTGTGAGTCGGCGCGCGCGGATGCTAGATCGGCCTCGTGGAGCCGGCACACCCGCAGGGGGCGAACGCGCCGAGCACGGCCGTGGAGCTGACGCCTCCCGTCGCCGTGCGGCGCGCCTTCCCGCTGCGCGCCCTGCTGCTTGCCCTGCGGCCGCACCAGTGGGTGAAGAACCTGTTCGTGCTGGCGCCGCTCATCTTCGCCAAGCGACTCGGCGACCCGGTGCTCTGCGTGACGGCCGTCGGCGCGACGCTGGTGTTCTGCCTGCTGTCCGGCGTCGTGTATCTGGTGAACGACCTGGTCGACGTCGAGGCGGACCGCCGCCATCCGGTGAAGCGCCTGCGCCCCATCGCCGCCGGGCAGCTGGCGGAGGACACCGCCAAGCGCGCCGCCGCGGCGCTCGGCACCGTCGCCCTCGTCGCCGCCCTCCTGCTCGACTGGCGGTTCTGCCTGGCGTCCTTCGGCTATCTCTGCCTGAACCTCGCCTACTCGCTCTGGGCCAAGCAGATCGCCTACGTGGACGTCCTTTGCGTGGCCACGGGCTTCCTGCTGCGCGTGATCGCCGGCGCCCTCGCGATCCAGGTCGAGGTGTCCGTGTGGATCGTTCTTTGCGCCTTCCTGCTGGCGCTGTTTCTGGCGCTCGGCAAGCGCCGCCACGAGCTGAAGCTCACGAACGGCGCGGGCGACACGCGCGCGGCGCTTCTGCGCTACACGCCGGCGGCGGTCGACGTGGCCAGCTACGCCGTGGGAATCCTCACCCTGGCCGCCTACCTCGTCTACACGCTGAGCCCGCGTACGCGCGCACATTTCGAGACGGACCTGTTGCCGGCCACCACGCCGTTCATCGCCTTCGGGCTGTGGCGCTTCCTCGGCGTCATCGACCATGCGCAGAGCGAGAGCCCCACCGAGGCGATGCTGCGCGACGCACCGCTGGTGGTGAACGCGCTGATGTGGGTCGGGTTCGTGCTCGTGGCCATCTACGTCAACCCGTGAGCGCGCCCGCCGCACCGGCGCCAGCGGACATTCGTCTGGTGGCGCTCGACCTCGACGGTACGGTGTGCCTTCCGGGCGGCGCGCTCGGCCCGCGCGCGGCGCGCGCCATCCGCGCGCTGGCGGCGCGCGGAGTCCACGTCGTCTTCTCCACGGGGCGCTCGGCGCGCTCCACGGCGCGGCTCAACGCGGAGCTGGGAATGGCCCATCCACAGATCTCGCTGAACGGGTCGGTGGTGACGGACGGGCGAGGCGCACTCTGGCACCACGCGCCTCTGCCCGGCCAGCTGGCGGCCGACGTGCGCGCCAAGCTGCGCGACTTCGGGCTCGTCGTCGTGCCAGTCCTCGAGGACCTCGCCTTTCACCCGCACGACTCGCCCTGGACGGCGGAGCGGCTGGCCATCTGGGAGCTGCGCGAGACAGTGGCGCGCGGCGAGGACGACTACCCGGCGGGCGCAACGATGATGTTCGCCATCGGCGAAGCGGACGCGGCCCAGGCCGCCGCCGCGGCGCTGCGGGCGCGGTACGGCGCGGCGCTGGCGCTGTTCGCCTACCAGTCGATGTCGAGCGGCCACTTCCACGTAGAGGTCCGCGCCGGCGGCGACGACAAGGGCAGCGGGCTGCGCGTCGTCCGCGAGCGATTGGGTCTGGCGCGGGAGGCGACCCTCGCCGTAGGCGATTGGCTCAACGACCTCTCGCTGCTGGAAGAAGCCGGCTACCGGGTGGCAATGCGCCACGCGCCCGCTGCGCTACGCGAGCTCGCCCACGCCGTCACACGGGCCACGAACCACACGGAGGGCGCCGCCGATTTCCTGGAAGCGTTCTTCGACCTCGACGGAGGCGCCGACCACGACGTTGGGTCACGTGGGTGACGCCCGGAGGCGCTCTTCGCGTCCCATGACCGGAGGCGTCTGAGCGGTGGCCACGCCCGCCGCACCCGTGCGCGCCGCCATCGCGGCCATCGCCCCGCGCCCCGACGGCCCCCCGCCTGCGGCGGGCACGCCCCGTGCGCTGGTCTTCTGCGCGGCGCGCGCCGGCGACCCCGGACCGACCTCCGCGGCCGCGGCGCGGGCGGCTGTCCCGGACCTCGACGCCGCCACGCCCTGCCGCGTGATCGACCTTGGCGTCGAGAGCCCGCCCCTCGCCCCCTACGCCGGCATCGACGTGATCGTGGCGCGCGTCGACGCAGCGGCCGAGATCCCGGACGAACCGGCCGTGTCCGAGGAACGGTCGGCCATGCACGCCGGCCTGCCCCACGCGGGCGCTCTCTCTGGCGCCGCGCTGCGCCTCGCGCGCCGCGAGTCGATGTCCGCCGTCGCGATCGGCGTGGCCGCTGCCCGCCGCGCCGTGGCCGAGGGGGCCTCGCCGCTCGAGGTGAGCGGCGGTGCCGCCGCGCCCGGTCCCCTCGCGGCCGCGGTTGCCCGTCTGGCCGCCGCGCTCGCGCACCCCGGCGTCGCCGACGCGTGGGCGCGCCTGCTCGACGCGCCCGACCGCGAGATCGCCGCCCTTGCCGGCGCCATCCTCGGCGCCGCCTCCCGAGGCACCGCCGTCCGACCCCGGGGCCCTGCCGCGCGCGCCGCCGTTTCGCTCGCCGCGCTGGCTGCGCCCGCCGCCGCGGCCTACGTTCTTCCCTGAGTCGGCGAGGGCGTTGACCGATGAGCGGACGGCGCCGTGTCCGGCGCCTGGCAAGACGCAGCACACCGCAGGCCCTGTTGCGACGTCCGCGCAGCGCCGAAAAACCGCGGGGGGCCGACGTCCGGCGCCGGACCCCCGCGGCGGGTCGTTGGCCCTGTTCCGACCCACGCCGCACTCACTTCTTGGGCGGCCCTCCCGTCCTGCCGGGGCCCAGCAGCGGCACGGGCTCGCCCTCGCCGCCACCGTCCACGATGACGTGAGGCCGCAACCGCTTCAGGATCGCCCGCCCGATGCCCTTCACCCGCAAGAGGTCGTTCACCGTGCGGAACGGCCGCTTTGTCCGGTAAGCGACGATTGCCCGCGCCTTCGCCGGCCCGATGCCTGGCAACAGCGTCAGGTCCTCCTCGCTCGCGGTGTTCACGTTGATGCTGCCGGCCGGCTCGTCGCCGAAGATCGGACCCGACAGAACCGGCAGCGGCACCACCGCGGCGGACGCCGCCGCTCCGGCGGGCGGCCCGGCCGCCGCCGCGGAAGCCCCGCCCTCCGCCAGCACGGCGACGGCCGCGACCGCGGCCACTCCCAGCGCCGCCCAAGGCGCGGCGACCACACCGGCGCCGCGCGCTCCGCGGCGGCGCCCTTCGCTCGAACGCTTCATCGTGCCTCCTTCACGCCCGCGACGCGCGCGGCGCTAGAACGGAATGTCGCTTTCGTTGGGGACGGGGGGCGGGAAGCCGAAGCCGCCGCCGTTCGAGCCCGCTGCACCGGCGCCGCCCGCCGCGGCGTCGCGGCGACCGCGCGCCGTGTCGCGCTCCTTGTCGTAGTCGCGGATGTAGAGCTTGCCGCTCACCGGCAGCGCGTCGAGCGTCACGTTGAGCGCGCCCTCGCGCCCCACCCAGCCCACGCCGATGGGCACGAAGAAGCTGCGCGTGCCCTGCGCCCCGTCGCCCGTGCTCGGGCGCTCGATGATGCCGAATACCTTCTTGTTGGGCGTTCGCCCCTTGCCGTCCTGACCGTCCATGACTCCTCCAGTGGTTGTCGTCTGCCGGGCGCCGGCGCCCCGTGCGCCGCCACCCTGAGCGCTGTGTAGAGCACGTGGAATGCCAACGACGTGGCCGAGCGATCCCGCGACGTTGGAGACGCCTCGCCGGCGCGGTCGATCGATTTCCGATCACCACTGGCCGGAAATCGACCGGTCGCCGCCACCCCGCGCGCTCTTGTGACGGCTCCGAGGATCTGATATCGGTGGGCTCCGTCCGCCGTGGCGCGGCCGAAGGAGGAACATGCGGCGTGTGCTAATTGCGACGATGATCGCGGCGGCGATGGCCCTGCTGGCGGGCGCGGGAGTCGCTGGCTGCAAGATCCAAGAGAACAAGGACTGGTGCTCGCAGTACATGCGCTGCAAGGGCTTCGACCCGAAGGCCACCGGCTGCAAGAAAACGATGGACGAGTGCATCGACGCCAAGAGCGGCGACAAGTTCAGCTCGGAGTGCATGGCGAAGGCCGCCGCCACGCTCGACGCCGGCATCAAGCGACCTGCCGATTACTGCGCGGAGCTCTGCAGCCTCTGCGACTGACGCGCTCCCTCGCCGCACCGTTGCGCGCGTTGCCCGCCGCGCGCGGCGCATGCTAGCGCTGCCGCACCCCGGAGGGACCGATGGATGATTCCGACAAACCCAAGCCCGTCGCCACGGTCGGCCAAACCCAGCTGCAGATCCAGCTCGACGACGACGTCGCGCAAGGCATCTACTCGAACCTGGTGATGATCAACCACAACCAGAACGAGTTCACGTTGGACTTCATTTACGTGCAGCCGCAGCAGCCCAAGGCCAAGGTACGGGCGCGCATCATCGCCACCCCGCGCCACACCAAACGCGTGCTCGCGGCGCTCTCCGAGAATCTCAAGAAGTACGAGGCGAAGTTCGGCGAGATCGACCTGTCCAACACGTCGGGCGAGCCCGTCATCCACTAGTGCTCCTCCGCATGGACGGCCCCCTGCCTGACACGACCGCCGCGCCGCCGCCGAACGTCGCGCCACCGCCGCGGGCCGCGCCCGCAACGCCCGGCGACGTGGCCCACCGCGCCACCGCCACTGCCACCGCAACCGTCACCGCCACCGGCGACGGCGAGGGCGACGCCGACCGCGACGGCAGCGAGGGCGACGCCGAGCGCGACGGCAGCGAGGGCGACGCCGACCGCGACGGCAGCGGCCGCGACGCCGAGCGCGACGGCAGCGGTGGCGACGCTGCGCTGCGCGGCGACCCTTCGCCGTTCTTCCTGCGCGCCGGGCCGCGCGGCGTGCTGCTGGTGCACGGCTTCAACGGCACGCCGCACACGATGCGCTACCTCGGCGAGCACCTGCACCGGCGAGGGTTCACCGTCCTGTGCGACGTCCTGCCCGGCCACGACGCCGGCCCGGCGGCGCTCGGCGACGTCGCCTGGCCGCGCTGGTACGGCCAGCTCGAAGCCGGGCTGCGCACGCTGCGCGCCCACTGCCAGGTCGTCGGCCTGGCGGGGCTGTCGATGGGCGCGGCGCTGGGCGTGCGCCTGCTGCGCCAGTACGGCCCGGCCAACGTGCGCTGCGCGGCACTGCTGGCGCCCGCTCTGCTGCTGCCCCGCGGCACCGAGGCGGGCCTCGGCCTCATGCACCGCCTGGGCCTCGACCGCCTGTTCCCTACGGTGCCCCGCCCACGCGGCGGAGACATCGCCGACCCGGCCGCCCGCGCCGCCAACCCGACTGGCACGCGCACGTCCACCCGCGCCGCCACGCAGCTCGTCGACCTGCTCGCCGCCGCGCGCCGCGACCTGGAGGTCCTGCAGCAGCCGCTCCTGGTCGTCCACTCGCGCCGCGACCACACCGTGCCGTTCCGCAGCGCACAGTGGATCGCGCGCCACGCCGCCGCGCCGGTGCGCCTCGTCGAGCTCCACCGCAGCTATCACCTCATCACCGTCGACCGCGACCGCGCGCGGGTCGCGCAGGAGGTCGCCGCGTTCTTCGACGAGAACTTGTAACGCCGCGGCCCGCCAGAAGGAGGCGTCTTGCCCTCGCACGTCCTCGCCGTCGACCAGGGAACGACCGGAACCACCGTGCTGCTGCTCGACGCCGAGCTGCGCGTGCGCGGGCGCGTCACGCGCGAGTTCCCGCAGGTGTATCCGCGCCCCGGCTGGGTGGAGCACGACCCCGAGGCAATCTGGCGCACGGTGGTCGACGCCGTGGGCGCCTGCCTGCACGACGCGCGGGTGGCCGCCGCCGACGTCGCGGGCATCGGCATCACCAACCAGCGCGAGACGACCGTGGTCTGGGAGCGCGCCTCGGGCGGACGCGCCACCCCGGTGCACAACGCCATCGTCTGGCAGTGCCGCCGCACGGCCGACCGCTGCGCCGAGCTGCGCGCGGCCGGAGCCGAAGCCGCGGTGCGCGAGCGCACCGGGCTCGTGCTCGACCCGTACTTCTCCGGCACGAAGATCGACTGGATCCTGCAGAACGTCCCGGGCGCGCGGGCGCGCGCCGAGCGCGGCGAGCTGGCGTTCGGCACCATCGACAGCTGGCTGGTGTGGCGGCTGACGGGCGGCGCGGCGCACGTCACCGACGTGAGCAACGCGTCGCGCACGATGCTGCTCGACCTGCGCACGCGCGCCTGGAGCGACGAGATGCTGGCGCTGCTGCGCGTGCCGCGCGCCGTGCTGCCGGAGGTCCGCGGCTGCGCCGAGACGTACGGGACCACACGCGGCGTGGAGTCGCTTCCCGACGGCCTCCCGGTGGCGGGCATGGCCGGCGACCAGCAAGCGGCTCTGTTCGGGCAGGCCTGCTTCGACGCCGGCGAGGCGAAGTGCACGTTCGGCACGGGCGCCTTCCTACTGATGAACACCGGCGAGCGCGTCGTTCCCAGCCACAGCGGGCTTCTGACCACGGTGGCCTGGACGGTGGGCGGACGCACCGCCTACGCGCTGGAGGGGAGCGCCTTTGTCGCCGGCGCGGCGGTGCAGTGGCTGCGGGACGGGCTGGGCCTCATCGCCAGGGCCTCCGACGTGGAGGCGCTGGCGGCGTCGGTGCCTGACGCGGGAGGCGTGGTGTTCGTCCCGGCGCTCACCGGACTCGGGGCGCCGTGGTGGCGCGCCGAGGCGCGGGGCGTGCTGCACGGCCTCACGCGCGACACCGGGCGCGGCCACATCGCGCGCGCCTGCCTGGAGGGCATCGCGCTGCAGAACCAGGATCTGCTGGCGGCGATGGCGCGCGACCTGGGCGCGCCGCTGCAGATCCTCAAGGTGGACGGCGGAGCGGCGGCCAACGATCTATTGATGCAGCTGCAGGCCGACGTGCTGGGCGTGCCCATCAGCCGGCCGGCGATGCTGGAGACGACGGCCCTCGGCGCGGCGCTGCTGGCCGGGCTCGGCGTGGGGCTGTGGAAGGAGCTGTCCGCGGTGCGCGCCGTATGGAAGGAGGAGCGCCGGTTCACGCCGGCGCGCGACCGCATGAGCGTGGAGGCGATGGTGGCGCGCTGGCACGAAGTGGTGGCGAAAGCATGAGGGCCGCGCCGCGCAGCGCCGTACGACCGCGGCGGGTTGCGCGCGGTGCCGCGGCGGCGCTGGCGCTGGCGACGGCCGTGGCGGCGGGTGGCTGCCAGAGCGCGCCGGAGCGGGCGGCGACGCGTTTTCTGAACCGATACTTCGTCGAGGCGGACCAGGAGGCGGCGCTCGAGTACACGACCGGGCTGGCGGCCGCACGGTTGCGGCGCGAGATCGACGACACGCGCGAGGCGCGGGCCGTGGGCGGGGTCACCACCGACGGGCGCCGCGTTTTCTACGAGCTGGTGCGCCGCGCGGACGCGTCGCCGGAGCGCATCGACCTCGTCTATCGCCTGGAGATCGCGTCCGGCGGGTCGAGCTACTTCCACGACGTGGGGCTCTCGCTGGAGCGCGTCGGCGACGACTGGCGCGTCGCCAACTTCGCCGAGCTGCCCGACGAGGGAAGCGCCCTTTCGCCCCCCGCGGCGCCGGCCCCGCGGGCCCCGCCGGGGTCGGGCACTGCCCCTTCGCCCCCCGTCGCACCGGCCCCGCGGGCCCCGCCGGCGTCGAGCACACCGGTCACGGCGCCGCCCGCCGCCACCTCCGCGGCGCCTTAGCATCGCGCCCGCCACTCGTCGTATACTGGCGCCCATTCAAAAGGAGGGCCGGCGCGCCCGCGCGGCGCACCGGACAACCGCGCATGGCGACATCGAAACGTACCGTCGCGCTGGGGCTGCTGGGGATAGTCACCGCTCTCGCGCTAGCTCTGCCCAACGTAACGCCCACGGCGCTCGCGGCCGCGGCCGGGACCGCGGCGGCGAAACCAGCCGCCGGCGCCAAGCCGCCCAAGCCCAAGGCGCCCAAGGTGCCCAAGCCGACGACCGCGGCCACGCCGGCCAAGCCGAAGGGCAAGGGCAAGGGAAAGGGCAAGAAGCCGCCGCCGCCCGACCTGGTGGAGCCGCTGGCGCCCGGCGCAGACCTGGGCGACAAAGGCCCAGCCGCCGCCCCGATCGCGGCCGGCGCCCCGACGCGCGTCGCATACTTCCCGCTCGCCGGAACCGCCCCCGCCAAGAGCAAGAAGATGATCGCCGGGCTGCTGAAGGCGGAGCTGAGCAAGGCGGGCCGCAAGGCGTCCGCGGCGTCGGCGCCGTTCGACGAGAGCGCCGCGGTGGTGGGATGCACGCCAACCGTCACGTCGTGCTGGTCGAAGGTCGGCACCGGCCTCGGCGCCGAGGAGATGGTCTACGGGCAGCTCGACGTGACCGCCCCCGCCCCCGTCCCCGTCGACGCCGTCGCACCCGAGCCCGAGCCGACGCCCGTCCCCGACGCGGCCCCCGCCGCGGGCAAGGGCAAGGGCAAGGGGAAGGGCAAAGGCAAGGCGAAGCCCAAGGGCCCCAAGCTGGCCAAGGCGAAGAAGCCGGTGCCGGGACTGCACCTCAAGCTCGTCGCCGTCAACGTGCGGGGCGCGACGCTCGTCTCCGAGGAGACGGACCTACCGGGCGGCAAGGCGACCACCGCCGCCGCCAAGACCGCCGTCGAGGGAATCATCGGGCGCGCCATGGCCGCCTCGCATGGAAAGCTCCTGGTCAAGACCGATCCCGCCGGCGCGAAGGTGGTGATCGACGGCGCCGACCGCGGCACGAGCCCGGTCGAGGTGGAGCTCCTCGCAGGCGGCCATACGGTGGACGCGATCGCCGGCGTGGCGGAGAAGTCCCGGTCGGTGGACGTCACCGCCGCCGGCGGCGAGGTGTCGATCGATCTGACGGGGGCGTCGGAGGCGCTGACGGCCAAGGACGACAAACCGGTGAAGGACGACGAGGACCCGCTGGCGATGCTGGGCGACGACGAGCCGCTCGACAAGGGGAAGTCGGACGAGCCGCCCGCGGCCAAGCCGGCTGACGAGCCGGGCACCGCCGCGAAGTCCGCCGGCGGGATGAAGATGGACTTCTCCAAGGTGGGCGTACCGGCGCTGGGCGCGGCCGGCGCCGGCGTGGGCCTGCTGGCGCTGGGCGCGGTCTTCGGCGTCCTCACCGCCACGACGCACAAGAAGTTCGAGGACGGCGTGGCGTCTCTGACGCCGCCGCTGACGGAGACGAACGACCTGGGCACGTTGCAGGACCTCGACCGCATGGGCAAGCGCGGCAAGGCGTTCGCGGTGCTCGCGGACGTGATGTTCATCGGCGGCGGAATCGCCGTGGCGGCGGGGGCGGTGCTGGCGTTCCGAGACATGCGCGCGAGCAGCGCGGAGAGCGCGCCCGGCGCGGCGCCGGCGGCCAGTGCCGCGCCGGCCGTGAGCACGCGGGCGGGAGTGGGGATCGTGGCTGGCGGCCCGGGCGTCAGCGTGGAGGTCAAATGGTGATCGCGCGCGTGGCGGTGAGAGCGGCGGCGGCAGCGGCGGCGGCGGCGGCGGCGGTGCTGGCGGCGGGGGGCGCGGGAGCGGTCGCGGTGGGGTGCGTCTTCAGCACGCGCTCGCTCGAAGACTTCCGCTGCTCGTCGAGCAACGAATGCGACACCGCGGGCGGCGAAGCCTGCGTCGACGGCTTCTGCGTGATTCCCGCGCCTGGCACGGACAGCGCGGTCGTCGGCACCGACGCGGCAATGGGCGCCGACAGCGCCGTCGTGGGCACCGACGCCACGCTGGGCACGGACGCCGCGAACATAGCCTGCGACCCGGCCGGCGCCGACGACTCCTGCGACGCGTCCGGCAACCTCAACCAGTGCAACTCCACCGGCACGGGCTTCAACGTGCTGACTTGCCCGTTCGGCTGCGACATGGGCCCGCCGCCGCGCTGCACGTCCATCGACCCGGTGGTGACGGCCATCGACGGCGCGCTCTTCGACATGGGCGCGGGCTCGCTGTCGCCCACGGGAACGACGACCATCACCGTGAACACCGACACCGGGCTCATCCGCGACGAGGACAACTCGCTGGATCTGCGCGCCGCCGGCCTGGGCGCCGACCCGGCCACGGGCATCGTCTTCGACACCTCGACCCAGAGCGGCGGCGCGCCCGACATCGGCATCTTCGTGTTTCTCGACTTGACGATCGCCGCCGGTACCACCGTGAACGTGGTCGGCGGCAACGCGCTGGCGATACTGGCGGCGGGCGCGATCCACGTCGCCGGCGTCATCGACGCCTCCGCGGCGGGAAGCGCGGCGGGCCCCGGCGGCTTCGCCGGCGGCGCGGGCGCGGGCGCGGGCACGGCGGGCGGCGGCGGCGCAGTCGGGCTCGACACCGGAGGCGAGTCGGGCGGCGGCGGCGGCGGCGGCCACGGCGGCGCGGGCGGCGCGGGCGGCACGGGCACGCCGGCCACGACCGGCGGCGCGGGAGGAGCGACCGAAGGCGCCCCTGACGGCGAGCCGCTGCAGGGCGGCGCCAGTGGCGGCGGCGGCGGGGGCGGCGCCAGCGCCGGGGACGGCGGCGGCGGCGGCGGCGCGGTCTACCTGGGCGCCCTCGGCGGCGTGTTCATCGACGCAGGCGGCGGCGTGAACGTCGGCGGCGGCGGCGGCGGCGCGGCCGTGGGCGGCGGGGGCGCCCCGGCTGGCCAGTTCCGCGCCGGAGGAGGCGGCGGCGCGGGCGGCATGATCGTGCTGGAGGGCTCGACGGTGAGCGTGGCGGCGGGCGCGACCCTGGCAAGCAACGGAGCCGGCGGCGGCGGCGGCAGCACCAGCGGCGCCGACGGCACGGGCGGCACGGACGCGGCGCTCGACGCGACCGCACCGGCGGGCGGCCTGGGCGGCGACACCGACCCGGACGGCGATGGCGGCGCCGGCGGCGCGGCCGGGGCCGTGGACGGCGGCGGCGGGCTGGACGCCAACGACGGCGGCGGCGGCGGCGGCGGCGGGACCGGGCGCATCCGTCTGAACACGACGTCGGGCGCGGCCACGCTCTCCGGCACGGCAAGCCCGAGCGCCGGCGACGCGCTGCTGACCCAGGGCACCGTAGCCACGCAGTGACGAGCCCGAACGCCGGCGCCGGGCTCCTCCCGCAGGGCATCGCGGGGACGCAGTGAAGCGCGCCGCCGCGTCGCGCGCGTTCCTCGCCGCGACGCTCGCTCTGGCGGGCGCCGCTACCGGCGGCTGCAGGCACGAACGCACCGACGCCGGCGTCCCGTCCGACGCATTGCCCTGCGGCCCCGATCCGGCGTGCGCAGACGCGGGCTCCGCCGCCGACGGGGGCGGCGGCGCCAGCGACTCGGGGATCGTCCCACCCGGCGTCGCCTGCGCGCCGCTCCCGCCGCCGGCGGGAACGGTGGTGGCGGTCACGCCGGCCGACGCCGACCTCCTGCCCGCCATGGTCTACGGCGCCGCCCCCGGCACGACGTTCCTGCTCGCCGACGGCACCTACACGATGACGGGCGCGAGCGAATCGGAGCGGCGCATCTGGGTGCACACGCCCGGCGTGACCCTGCGTTCGGCGTCGGGCAACCGCGACGCCGTCGTCGTGGACGGCGAGTACCTCACCGCCGAAATCTTCTTCATCGACGCCAGCGACGTCACCCTCGCCGACCTCACCGTGACGCGCGCGGTCGACCACCCGATTCACGTCGTCGGCGCACCCGGCAACGTCACGGGCGTCCTGCTGCACGACCTTCACGTCGTGGACGGCGGCGAACAACAAATCAAAGTCAACTCCGACGGCATGGACGACTGGGCCGACGACGGCGTTCTGGAGTGCTCGTTGGTGGAGCTCACCGCGGCCGGACGCACGTTCGTCGCCGGCACCAACCCGGGGCAGTGCTACACGGGCGGCATCGACGCGCACGGCGCCTGGGGCTGGTCGGTCCGCGACAACACCTTCCGCAACGTCTATTGCGACAACGGCTACCTGGCGGAGCACGCCGTGCATTTCTGGAACGGCGCACGCGACACCGTGGTCGAGCGCAACACCATCCTCGATTGCGCGCGCGGCGTCGGTTTCGGGCTGGTAGAGACCGGCGCCATGCGCACGTACTCGCCCGATCCCTATCCGGGCGCCGGGTACATCGGGCACTACGACGGCGTCATCCGCAACAACGTCCTCTGGGCGGCGGGGTCGTGGTTCGACACGGGCATCGAGCTCGATCAGGCGCGCGGCGCGCGGGTGCACCACAACACCGTCGTGCACCCGGCGACGGCGTTCTCGTCCATCGACTATCGCTTCGCCAACACCCTGGTGGAGATTCGCGACAATATCGTCGTCAACGTCACCATGCGCGACGGCGCCGCGGGAACGGTCGAGTTCAACCTGCTCACCACGGCCACGTCGCTGTTCGCCGACGCGGCCGGGCTCGACTTTCACCTCGTGCCGGGGGCGCCGGGAGCCGGCGGCGCCATCGACCAGGGCGTCGCGGTGACGGGCGCCGGGCTCGACATCGATGGCGAGGCCCACGACAACGGCCCGCCCGACATCGGCGCCGACGAGGTCTGGTAGCTGTACGCGGGGCGGCCGCCGCCCGGCCCGCGCGCGCAGGCGGTGTCCGCCCGCGGGACACCCCGGGCGCGGCTTGCTGGGAGAACGCGCGCGACGCGGCCGGCGCGAGCTTTGCAGCGCCTGGGAGCTCCGGCGGAGGGACCATGACGCGGACGAACGGACGGCTCGGTCTGGGGGCGGGGACACTGTTGGCGGCGGCCGCGGCGGCGGGGGCGCTGGCGGCGGGCGTGGCGCTCGGAGGCGCCGGGTGCCACTGCGCGGGCGGCGGCGTCGGCGACCCGTGCGACACGAACGCCGATTGCGACACGGGGCTCTTCTGCGACGCCGCCTCCGGGCAGTGCGCGCCGCAGCTCGGCGACGCCGGGACAGACGCCGGCACCGACGGGGGCGGCGCGGGCGCGGTCTGCGGCGACGGCACCTGCGACGCCGCCGGCGGCGAGGACTGTACCAACTGCGTGCCCGACTGCGGCGTCTGCGCCGGCTGCGGCGACGGCACCTGCGACGCCGCCGCCTCCGAGACGTGCAGCAACTGCATCGCCGACTGCGGCCTGTGCGCCGGCTGCGGCGACGGCACGTGCGACTCGGCCGGCGGCGAAGACTGTACGAACTGCGCGCCGGACTGCGGGACCTGCACGAGCACCGGCTGCGGCGACGGCGTGTGCGACGCGGCCGGCGGGGAGGACTGCGGCAGCTGCACGCTCGACTGCGGGTTCTGCGCGAGCTGCGGCGACATGACGTGCGACGCCGCCGAGGACTGCGCCGGCTGCGCGACGGACTGCGGCCTGTGCGCCGGCTGCGGCGACGGAACGTGCGGCGCGGGCGAGGACTGCATGACCTGTCCGTTCGACTGCGGCGGCTGCACGGCGGCGTGCGGCAACGGCGTGTGCGAGTCGCTCTGGGGCGAGGACTGCGCGAGCTGCGCCATGGACTGCGGCGCCTGCCTGAGCGGCGGCTGCGGCGACGGCACCTGCGACACGGGCGCGGGCGAGTCGTGCGTGAGCTGCCCGGGCGACTGCAATCCGTGCAGCAGCTGCGGCGACGGCCAGTGCCAGGACGGGGACGGCGAGAGCTGTCTGTCGTGCCCGGCGGACTGCGGCGCCTGCAGCTCCGGCGCGTGCAACAACGACGGCACGTGCGACCCCGAGCAAGGCGAGACGTGCACCAACTGTACGATGGACTGCTCGGCCTGCGGCACGTGCGGCGACGGCGTGTGCTTCGGCGGCGAGACCTGCGATACCTGCGACGTCGACTGCTGCCCGTAGCGGCGGCTGCGTCCTCGGAATCTCCGCCTGCCGCCTCGGAATCTCCGCCACCGTCTTTCCGCGCGATGAGCGTGCGCCGCCGCCGGGCCGACGCGCGCGCCGGCGAGGCGCGTGCCAGCAGTAGGCTTTCTCCTTGACGAGACGGGGGCAGCGTCAATGGGCCGCGCCGTCGAGCGGCGGCGCGACCGGCGGCGCCGTCGGCGGCGTCCACTGCATCATTAATAGACCGCGTTTGCGCCCCGTGGCGCGATCGACGGTGTCGACCGCGGCGAACAGGCGCTCCGTCTTGACGAGCCACGGCTGATAGTCCGCGTTCACGTCCAGCACGAACACGAGATCCTCGGCGGCGAGCCAGCCGGCGATCGGCGAATGATGGCCGCCGCCGCGCCCGAATAGCGGCCCGCGGTGGAAGTTCACGATGTAGCGCCGCGCCGGATCGTTGGCGGCGGCGACGTGCGCGCGAAAGGCGGCGAGGTCGAGGTCGCGCAGGACCGTGACGTCGCCCCCGCCGCGCGCGTGCAGCAGCGCGCCCAGGTCGTCGAGCGTGATGCCGCCCGGCAGCAGGCCGAAGTACGTGCGCCGCCCCGAGCCCTCGAGCAACGAGGCGGGGTCGGCGTGCGCCCCCACCGAGCCCAGCACGTCGGCGGCGCTGGTCGGGCCGCAGAGGCTGCCGTTCGGCTGGAAGACCAGGCCGGCGGCACGGTAGCGCGCCGCGACGGGGAGTGCCCACGCCTTGGCCAAGAGCGCGACGTCCTTGTACTCGGGCGTCGCCTCGATGGAGGCGACGTGCGAATAGTCGACGCCGTCGCCCCACAGCAGGCGCGGCAGCACCAGCGCCGCGCCGCCGGCCAGCGCCACCAGCGCCAGCGGGACCGCGATCGCAACCTTGGCGCGGCGCGAAAGCGTCACCGCGCCACCACCGCGAAGACGTCGGCGGCGTTGGCGCACAGCCCCACCGGCCGGAACCGCTCCCCCGCCCCCGGCCGCGCGGTGCGAGGCGGAACGGACGGTGTTCCCGCCACCAGCATCACGAGGCGCCGCCGGCGGCGGGGGCCTTGGGATCGAGCAGCGCGTCGAGCACGGCGCGTGCGCCCTGCACGGCGGTGCGCTGCAGGTACAGCGCCAGGCCGCGCGGCCCGCCCAGCTCTTCGCCGCCGCCGGCGCGGCCCGGCCCGCCGTGCACGAGCCACGGCAGCACCGTGCCCGGTCCGGTGGAGTGCTCGACGATCTTCTTGCTGCCGAGCATCAGCCGTCCGTGCCAGGGGGCGAGCCCGAAGAGCATCTCGCCGGTGAAGGCGCGGTCGTCCGAATAGACCGACGACACGAGGCCGCCCTCGGCGCGGCCTACGAGCGCCACGGCCGCGGCGGCGTCGCCCGAATAGCCCAGCAGCGTCGCCGCCGGGCCGAACACCTCGTGGCGGTGCACCTCGGGGGCGTCGCCGCCCGCCGCCACCTCCAGCAGCACCGTGCCCACGAAGTAGCCGCGCTCGCCCACGCGCGCGGCGCTGCCGTGTACCGGCGGGGCCTGCGCCGCCAGCCGCTCGATGCCGGCGCGCACGTCGCGAAGCTGCTGCGCGGTGGCGAGCGGCCCCATGCGCACGGACTCCTGCGCCGGGTCGCCGACCACCACGCCGGCGAGCCGTGCCACCAGCTCGTCGCGCACGCGCGCGCGCATCGCTTCCGGTACCAGCACGCGGCGGATGGCGGTGCATTTCTGCCCCGCCTTCTGCGTCACGTCGCGCACCACGTCCTTGATGAAGAGCGCGTAGGTCTCCGCGTCGGCGTCGACGTCGGGGCCGAGCACGGCCGCGTTGAGGCTGTCGGCTTCCACGTTGACGCGCACCGCCTGGGCGATGACACGCGGATGGCCGCGCAGGCGCGCGCCGGTGTCGGACGAGCCGGTGAAGGCCAGCACGTCCTGCGGCCCGAGGTGCTCGACGAGGTCGCCGGCCCCGCCGGCCAAGAACGACAGCGCGCCCTCCGGCAGGGCCCCCGAAGCGACGAGTAGCTCGACCAGCCGGTGGGCGAGCAGCGCCGTGGACGTGGCGGGCTTCGAGACAACCGGCATGCCTGCGAGCAGCGCCACGGCCGCCTTCTCCGCCAGTCCCCAGGCGGGGAAGTTGAAGGCGTTGACGTGCACGGCCACCCCGGGGCGCGGCACCAGCACGTGGCGCCCGACGAACGCCGGCGAGCGCGCCAGTTGCACCGCCTCGCCGTCGACGAGATGGCGCACCGCGCCCAGCGACTCGCCCAGGTCGGCGTAGGCGGCGATCGTGCCCGCGGCGCCGTCGACGTCGAACTTCGCGTCGGAGCGAGTGTTGCCGCCGTTGGCGATGGAGAGGGCGATGAGCTCGTCGCGCCCCGCGTGGATGGCGCGGGCCAGCGCGCGCAGCATCGCGCCGCGCTCGGCGAACGTCATCGCGCGCAGGCGCGGTCCGCCCACGTCCCGCGCGTAACGCAGCGCCCCGGCGAAGTCGACGCCTTCCGTCCCCGCCCGCGCCAGCGGCTCCTCGGTCGCCGGGTTCACCAGCAGCGCCCCGTCCCCGCGCCCCTCGACCCAGCGCCCCTCCACGTAGCTCGACAACGTCTTCATGCTCGGCTCCTGTGGCCGTGCATCCTATAGAGCCCCCCGCACGAAGGGCAACCGGCGCGAGATCCGTCGGCGTCGGCGTCGGCGTCGGCCTCGGCGTCGGCGTCGGCCTCGGCGTCGGCGTCGGCGTCCAAGTCGACGTGATGTAGGGGCGCCGGCTAGAGTCCTGGCATGCCGAGCAAAGTTCCCGAGCGCATGCGCCACCTGGACGACCGGCGAGGCCTCGTGCCGGTCGGGCACCTACCGCAGCGCGCGGCATCGTTCGCCTTGCGGCGTTCGCTGCCGACCATGGACCACGCGGTGCGGCTCGTGGCCGCCGCGCGCGCGCTCCTGGGCGACCGCGCCTGGACCGACCCCGCCGGCGGCGAACAGGCCACGCGCATCCACCGCGTCGCGGAGCCAGGCGGCGGCTGGCTCTCGCCGTTCCCCGTCGTCGAGCTCGTCCACGGGCACGGGGGCAGCGTGACCCTGGCCACGCTCGTACCGGCCGAAGAGGGATCCGAGGCCGAGCCCGCGCCTGCGCCTGCGCCTGCGCCCGACACCGCGCCCGCGCCCGCGCCCGCCCCCGCCCCAGCCGACGCCGGCCCGCTCCCCCCTCAGCTACGCCCGCGCGGCCCCACGATGCATGCTGGGAGTCTCACGCTTCGCGAAGGCCCTTCGTCCTTCGCCCTCAACTTCGACGTCGAGGGCCTGTTCCGCGACTGCGTCCAGGAGGGCGGCGATATCTTCGCCGCGATGTACCACGGCGACACCACGCCGCCGAGCGTGGATCCGCTGGCGCGGCCGCCGACCGAGCCGCCCCCGTCGATCCTCTGCCGCGCCGATCTCGATCCCGGCGGGCATCCGGTGGACGTGCTCGCGCGCATGGTCGCCGAGCTCGACCCTGGCGCCCGCGCGCCGGCGCTCGCGCGCCTGCCCTCCCCGGTCCCGATCGGCGCCCAGGGCGTCTGGAACGTCGCGCTCCCCGCGCTGCGCCGCGCGCTTTTCGGCGGGACCGTGGACGCGGACGCCCGCTTCGCCGTCGCCGACGGGATGGAAGGCACGGCCGCGGCGTGGGGTGCCTCGCTCGAAGACGCGATGGAGGCCTGGCGCGGCGCGCTCTTCCGCGCCAAGCCCAAGCCGCCGGGCCCGCCTCCGCCGCCGGCGCCGCCGCCCGCCCGCGCGCCGGAGCCGCCCGGCACGCCCGCCACGCTCGACGGCCCGCGCACCCTCCGCGACGCGGAGGGCAAGGTGACAGGCTTCTCCACGGGAACGATCACGTTGTCGTTCTCCGGCGACGGCGCCCCTGCGCTTCCCTGGCCGGCCGCCGTGCCCGACAAGATGCCCGCCGCCGCGATCCCGCTCCCGCCGTTGGCGCCGGCGCCGCACGCGTCGTTCGCCCGCGCCGGCTTCGCGGACTGGGTCCGCCTTGTCGGCCGGTACGGGCGCGTCCTGCACGCACTCGTCCGACACGATCCGGACGGCGCCGGCTTCACGCTCATCGGGGAGGGCGTCCTGGACCTCGTCGATCCCGGCGCCCTAGAAGGCGAGATCGCCCGCGCCCAGGAGGAAGATCGCGCGCGCGACCAGGAGGTCGCCGCGCAGGCGGGCCGGCCGTCCTTCTGGGACGAGCCGCAGGTCGCGTGGGCGCTGATGTACTTCTCCTGCTGGGACGACGAGCGGCAGGCGCGCACGCCGCTGCGCCGGCGCTTCGGGGCATTCGGCCCGACCTTCGACGCCGGAGCTCTCGAAGGCGACCTCGGCGGCTGGACCGTCACGCGCGTGCACCGTCTTCGAGGCTGACTCGCCCTACCGGCGCGCGCGCGCCGGCTTCGTCCCGCGGGCCCGGCGCCTTCAAACCACCCGCGGCCGACGCGCCCTCAGTCCGGTGCCTTGACCCGGCCCAGATAGCGACGAACGACCTTGCCCTGCTCCTTGTGCACCTCGTACGCATACGGCCCGTGCCCGCCGGCCGGCTGGGCGCAGCGAGCGCAGCGGCCGCAGCGCCGCACTTCCTGGCGGACGCAACCGCGGAGCGCAGCTGGTTGCACAAGATCGCGCTCTTGTGCAACCGCGCCGCGCTGGAAGAGCAGCAGGGTCAGATTATCCGCCCCCCCCCGCGCACTTGCGCAGCAGCAGGCGCACCGCAACCGCCACGCGCCGCTCCGCCGCGTTGCGCGCACCCAGGAGCCGACGGCCCGTGCGCGCCCGAAACGCCTTCAGCGCCGCGACGGTCCCTCCCTCCAGCCGCGCGGTGACCTTGTCGGCGAGGCCGAGCGCCTCGAAGGCGAGCGCGAAAGGATGGCGGTCGGCGCCGTTCGCCGTCAGCGCCAGCCGCCGCAAGCGACCGGGACGCGGCCGCGCCGCGCGGAGCGCCTCCCGCACCAGGCCGTGATCGATCCCGTTCGCGCCCGCCACCAGCACGCGCGAGCCCGGGGAGAGCGCCGCGGCCACGCGGCCCAGCCGCGCCAGCTCACCGTCGCCGTCCCTGTCGGCGACCACCACCACGTGCGGAGGCCAGGACACGAGCACCGCCACCACCTCGTCGGTCGCGCTGACCGCCACCACGCGCGCCTCGCTCTTGAACCCGATCGAGAGTCCGCGCACCACCTCGTCCACGTCCGGAATGAGCCCCTTGATGACCAGGATCAGCCGCCGTCGCCGTGGCATCGCCCTCCCTCCTTCGCGCCCGCCGCCCGGACGGGCGTGTCCTGCTGACGCCCGCGCCGTCGCGCAGTTCCCACGCCCGCCGCTCGATCGCTCGCCGCCCAGAAACAGTCTAGGGCATCGCTGTCGATGTAGCCATCCGGCTACCTAGGCCGAAAGCGGTGCGCGCCGTAAGGTGAAAGGCGATGCCCTTCCGCCCCGCCGGCTTCGAGCGCTTCCAGGGCGTTCTGGACCAGCCCACCGACACCTACGGCTGGGCCGGCACCGACGAGACGGTCGCCCGCAACGGCGACGCCGTCGAGCTGAAGGTGAACGCCCTGGCGAAGGTCACCGCGCAGGCGACACAGGTCAAGGTGGACGGCGCGCTCGATCACGTCTCGCACACCGCGAACGCCGACGAGCACTTCCGGCGCGAGACGCGCAACAAGGCCACCAGCGACGCCACCGTGACCGTTCTCTGGAACTTCACGCTGCCCTCGTCCGACTGCGCCTACTGGGTGGAGGCGTTCGTCACGGCGAAGGACTCCGGCGCCGGGCGTGCCGGCTACGTGATTCGCGCCATGGTCTTCCGCAACTCCGGCGGCGCCGCGACGCTCGGCCCCTCCAGCCCGCAGGCCGACTTCACCAGCGAGTCCGTGGCCGGGTGGAACGCGACCATCGCCGTGAGCAGCAACGACGTGCAGGTCACCGTGCAAGGCGCCGCCGCGACGACCATCAACTGGGCCGGCGCGATCCAGTACCAGGGCGTCGCCGGCGGCTGAGGAGGACCGAGCGCATGC
>DASYRF010000251.1:0-23363 GCA_036004705.1 Myxococcota bacterium | reverse complement strand
CGCCTCGGCGAGCTTCTTGTCGTCGAGCTTGCCGTCGCCGCTGGCGAGCGCGCTGGCCGCCGCGTCGCCCAGCGGCTTGCCGACTGGCGCGAGGTGCGCGTCGGCCTCGAGGGCCTTGGCCGCCTCCGCCAGCTTCTTGAGGCGCTCTTCGGTGACGAGTCCGTCGCCGCTGACCTTGCCGGCCACGTCGCGCAGATCCTTCTCCATGTCCGACAGCGCCTTGAGGACGTCCGACTTGTCGGCGTGCTCGTCCTCCAGCTTCTTGGCGATGTCGTCGAGCTTGGTCTTCGCGTCCTTCAGCGCCTCGATGGCCTTGGGCTCCCAGCCCATTTTCGTGGCGTAGTCGATCAGCTTGTCCATGTCCGCGCGCAACATCGACACTTCCTTCTTGGCGGCGTCGATGCTGGCGGCCACCTTGGCGGCCTCCACGGCGGCCCTGGAGCCGGGCGGGGTCATCCACCAGCCGGCGATGAGCGACCCGGCGCTGAAGAGCGCGAGGGCCGCCATCGGCAGCCACGCCACTGCCGGGCGGGTGCGCGCGATCACGCGCCCCACCTTGATCTCCTCGGCGCGCGCCAGCGCGTCGTCGAGCGCGAGGCGGTGCGCCCCGTCGGTGTGGCCGGCGTCGAGGAACTGGTAGGCCGAGACGATGCGGTCCTTGAGGCCGAGCTCGTCGTCTAGGCGCTTGGCCGCGGGGACGTTGCCGGTGCGCCCGACGAGCGCCCACGCCACCCACGCGACGAACGTCGCGCCGAGCACCGCGGCGGCGACGGGAGCGCCGTACTCGAAGAAGCGGAAGCCATAGTCCGCCGCCAGGGCAGCGGCCGCGAGTGGGACGCCGTAGCTGAGGCAGTAGGCGAGCTTCTGCTCGGCGGCCAGGCGGTTCAGCCGCCGGCGGGCGCGGTGAACGACGTCGCGGATACGCGTGTGCATCTGGTCTTGCGAAGGCATCGACATGGAATCCTCACGCCTTTCGCCCAACGGCGACGCGGGCAGCCGAGTCGCGTCCGAACCGGGGCTCCTGCTAGGACGCGCTGAGCCTCCGAAAGTTCTGGCGCGCCCAGGGCGCGCGTCCACCCACTCTACCCCTCCGGCGAGGGGATTCTTCCCGTTGGTCCAAGTCGTTGCGCGATTCGGCGCGGCGGCGCCGTCTTGCGTGCGCCAAGCCTAGCAGGGGTTGCCGCGGCGTGCGAGCGTGTCCAGCGTGGGGTGTTCTGCGCCGGCATCCCGAGGCGAGGCGACCGGCGCAGGAGGCGAGGCGAGGCGACCGGCGCAGGAGGCGAGGCGACTCCGAGCGCGCGGTCGGTCGTCTACTCCGCGGGGCGGATTGCCAGGAAGTAACGGCGCAGGTAGTCCTTGCGGCCGGCGTCGATGGTCTCGTCGTAGAGCGCCGCCTCGGTCACGTGGCGTGCATCGGTCGCCGCAGGGTCGTGCGGCGGGCGCGGCGCAGTGGTCGAGCGCGCGGGCTCCGTCACGCCCGGGGCGAGCGGGCCGTCGTCGGCGGGTGCGACCGTCTTTCCGCGGGCCGACGCAAGGGCCGCCGGCGCGCCGCGCGGGAGCGAGAGGCGGCGCCAGCCTGGGCGGGGCTCGTCGGGCGTGGACGTCGAAAGGATGGGCCCGCGCCGGACGCGCGGCGTCCGGGCCGCGTCGGCGCCGGCGGCCTCCGACGGACCGCCCATGAGGGCGCCAGGGCCGCCGACGAAAGGCGGCGGCGCGTCGCCGGCGCTCGGCGCCGTGTACGACGGTGCGGGGAGGCCGCCTTCGAGTGGAAGCGCGACGTCGAGGTCGTCCAGCAGCGCGTGCGTCCGCGCGTCGAGCGCGTCGAGCGCGTCGAGATCGACCTCCGGGTGCAGATCCGGCAGCGCTGGCGCGCCGCCGGGCGTGTCGCGCCAGTGGAACGGATGGCCCGCAGAAGGGCGGTCCTCCGGCGCCGGCGCACCTGCCGGAGGGTCGAGCGCGACGTCGCCCGTGCTGCCCGCGCCGGGCACGGCTGGCGGAGCCCCCGGGTCGTCGTCCGGCGTCGTCGCCGAGTCGTCGGGTAGCGGGCCGGCGGACACACCGCTCCACGCCGGGAAGTCGGCGCCGAAGTCGAAGGTGTCGATCGCATAGGCCGGATAGGCCGGATAGGCCGGATCAGCCAGGCCGACGTGCGGGGCGGTCGCGTCCAGCGCCGGGCCTTCGTCCAGCGCCGCACCCAGCGCGAGCACGGCGCGGAGCAGCTCCTCGGGCGGGGCACCGCCTCCCGAGGCGAGCCCGTCGGCCAGGCGGTCGAGGCGTTGCGCCATGTCCAACAGCGGCGCCATCCCGCGCGGGCCCCACCCGCGCGCCTCGCCCTCTACGATCAGGCCGTCCACGCGACGTCGCGCCGATGCCAGCGCGTCGCGCGCCGCGCCGCGTGCGTCGGCCGCCGGCAGGAGCGCGGAGCCGGCGGCTGTTCGCGGCACCGCGGTGGAAAGGACGCCACGGTGGCTCGCCCCCAGGGCCGCGGCCGCGACCAGCGCCACGGCGGCGAGGGTCGCCAGCCGCACACGCGCCAGCAGCGGGCGCGGCGCCGGCGCCAGCACCTGGCGCGGCTCCACGTCCTCGAGCTTCTCCAGCGCGTCGAGCACCGCCAGCGCGTAGACGCCCTCGGTTCGGCCGGCCGCCACGAACTCGTAGGCGGACACGACGCGGTCCTTGCTGCCGAGCGCCGCGTCGAGGCGCTGCGCCGCGGCCACCATCCCGGGGCGGAGGCGGCGCCAGCGCGTCGCCGCGGCCGCCAGCGCCACCGCCAGCGGCACCACGGCCAGGGCCGCCGCCGTCCCGCGCCAGGCGGCCGGCGCCAACAGTGCGCCCAGGGCGGCGGCCGCCGTGAGCGGCATCCCCCAGCCGAGCGTCCGCCCGAGCGCGTCGCCCGCGGCCCGCAGCGCCAGGTAGCGTTGCGCGCGGCGCACCACCTCGAGCACGTGCTCGGGGGACTCCAGCTCGGCCGGGATGGACATCGTACCTCCCGCCGCGGCGGCCCTCGCGGCCTGGCCAGTCTACCAGGCGCGCGCGGCGCCGAGAACCGCTCCGCGCGGTCGCGCCCCGCGGCCGCGACCTCCCCGCCGACGGTGGCGCGCGAAGCTGCACTCCGCGCGCCGCGCCGACCGCGAGACGGCGGAAGACTTCGGAT
Source organism: Myxococcota bacterium (assembly GCA_036004705.1). Taxonomy (GTDB): domain Bacteria; phylum Myxococcota_A; class Polyangia; order DASYRF01; family DASYRF01; genus DASYRF01. The sequence continues at coordinate 20,209 of DASYRF010000251.1, read as the reverse complement.
CCCGCGTGACGCGTCCCCTCCTAGAACAGCGCGACCGTCTCGGCGACGCGGCGGCGGATCTCGGCCACGTCGTACGACGCCAGCGCGCGCTCCTTCACCACGCGGCGTCCCTCGACCCAAACGTCCGTGACGGCGTTCGAGGCCATGGCGTAGACGACGTTCTTGAGCAGCGGGCCTTCCGGTTGCAGCGACAAGTCGTCGAGGTCCACCGCCACCAGATCGGCACGCCGCCCCGGGGCGATCTCGCCCACCGGCAGCCCCAGCGCGCGGGCGCCGCCCCGGGTTCCCCAGGCCAGCACCTTCTCGGCGCTCAGCGTCGCCCCGTCGCGCCGCGCCACCTTCTGCAGCAGCGCACACATGCGCATCTCGCCGAACACGCTCACCTGGTTGTTGCTGCAGCCGCCGTCGCTGCCCAGCGCGACGTTGACGCCGCGCGCGTCGTACTCCGGCAGGCGCGCAATGCCGTCGCCCAGGAACATGTTGGACGCGGGGTTGTAGGCGAGCGACGCCCCCGCCTCGGCCATGCGCGCGATCTCGCCGTCGTCGAGCCACACGCCGTGCACCACCACCGTGCGCGCCCCCACTGCGCCCAGGCCGTCGAGGTAGCGCAGCGGCGTCTTGCCGTGCTCGCGCAGCGTCTGCTCGACCTCGTACTCCCCTTCGGCGCAGTGGACGTGCAGCGGCACCTCGAGCTCGGCGCTCAGGGCGGCGCCGGCGGCGATCATGGGCGCCGACGCCCCGTGCGGCGAGTGGGGCGCCACCGCGAAGCTCACCAGGGTGTCGCCGCACAGCTCCGCGTGCAGCGCACGCGCGCGCGCCGTGCTCTCGGGCACCGTTTCGCGGAACGACTCGGGCGCGCCGTCCCAGTCGTAGAGCGTGCGCGCCAGCTGCAGGCGGATGCCCAGCTCGCGCGCGGCGCGCGCCACGGCGCGGTCGTTCTCGTTGCCGCCGGCGTGGATGTAGAAGAAGTCGCAGACCGTGGTCACGCCGCGCAGCAGCATCTCGCCGAACGCCAGCAGGGCGCCGGCGTGAATGCCGCGCGCGTCGAGCCGCCGCGCGCAGTGGTACAGGCCCTTGTCCCGCCATTCGAAGAACGGCAAGTCGTCGCCGATCCCCCGCAGCAGCGACTGGAACGAATGGTTGTGCGCGTTGACGGTTCCCGGCAGCAGCGCGCGCCGCGGCAGCTCCAAGACGGGGAGCGCCGCCTCCCGGCGCCCGTCCGCCTTCGTCGCGGCCGTCCGCGCGGGCGCGCGGGCGGGGCTCGCCGGCGGCGGCTCGATCGCCACGATGACGCCGTCCTGCACGACGACGTCGACGCCGCTGCGGAAGGCCCCGTCCACCAGTACCTTGTCGGCGCGCAGAACCAGACGTTCGGCCGTGCCGCTTCCGTGGGGTCGCTCAAATATCATTATATTGTAATATTATGATTTGCCCTCGCGCTCGGCGCGCAGGGTCTCCAGATGGCGGCGCACGACGAGGCCGACCCAGCCGAGCCGGCCGGCAAGCCGGTAGCGCACGCGCCGTGCGGCGAAGTCGAGGATGCCGTCGGCCGTGCGGGGCGCGTCGGGGCCGACGCCGGCGAGCGCCTCCACCGCGGCGCGCACGGGCTCCAGCTCGGCGACGATCTCGCCGAGCGCGCGCGAGAGCAGGCGCGGCACGGCCGCCGCGGTCGCGAACATGTCCGGCAGGTAGCGGTGATCGTCGCGCAGCCGCACGTCTTCAAGCCAGCCGGCGAACATGCCCGCGACCCCTTCGGTGACCAGGTCGGGGCGGAGCGCGGCCACCCGGGCGCCCAGGCCGGCGTCGGTGTCGGGGCCGAGCTCCTTCCAGGCGACGGGCGTACCCGATTCGCGCCGCCGCAACGCCACCGCGCGCTCCAGGAGACGAAGCTCCCAGGCGAGCTCGGCGAGCACGCGATCCAGCCAGGCGAGCAGCGCCAGCGGGGCGCGTGCGGGGCGATCGCGGGCGGCCTGCGCCACGCGCTCCAGCTCCAGCCCAAGCCCGTCGAGCGCGACTAGCGCCGCGGCAGCGTGCCGCGCCGACGACGCCTCGCCGCCCGCGCTGGCACCGGCACCGGCAGCGGCCTCTGTGGCCGGCCTGGCTCGTTCCTGGTCTGCCATCCTGGCGCAGCGTACACCCGTCGGGCAGCGGCGACACGCGAGTTGGCGCCTGCGAGGGCCGGCGCGGTCGACACGCGGCTGTCGCTCTTCACGCGCCGCACCGGTTGCCGCGGGCGACGACTCGCGGCGCGACGCGCCGGTTGGCGCGGGCGACGACCCGCGGCGCGGGCGCGTGTCGCCGTCAGCGGGCGCGGAAGACGACTTCGCCTTCCTTCACCACGACCGCGGCGAGGGGGACGCCCAGGCGGTAAGCAAGGTGCTGGTAGTCCGGGGCGTCCAGCACGACCAGGTCGCCGCGCAGGCCGGGGGCGAGGACGCCGCACCGGTCGGCGACGCCGAGCGCGCGGGCGGCGTTTCGGGTCACGGCCAGGACCGCCTCTTCGACCGACAGACGGAAGTGCGCGCAAGCGAGGCCGACCATCAGGCCGAGGTTCTCGCTGTTGCAGGTGCCGGGGTTGAGGTCGGTGCCCAGCGCGAGGGCCACGCCGGCGTCGGCCAGCGCGCGCACGGGGGGCGGCGGCAAGCCCAGCACCGTGGCGGTGCCGGGCAGGAGCACGGCCACGGTGCCGGCGGCGGCCATGGCGGCGATGCCGGCGGCGTCGATGCGCTCGAGGTGGTCGGCGCTGACGGCGCCGAGCGCGGCGGCCATGGCGGCGGCGCCCGTGTGCGCAATCTCCTCCGCGTGAATCTTCAGCGCGAGCCCCGCGTCGCGCGCGGCGCGCAGGATGCGCGCGCCCTCCTCCAAGGTATAGGCGCCGTCGTCGACGAACACGTCGCAGAAGCGCGCGAGCCCGGCAGCGGCCACCGCGGGGACCTGCGCGCGGCAGAGCTCGTCCACCCAGGCCTCGCGCGCCGTGGCGGAGCCCCGGTGCTCGGCGGGAACGGCGTGCGCACCGAGGAACGTGGGGACGAGCTCCACCGGGTGGGTCTCGCCGAGCGCGCGGATCACCTCCAGCAGCCGCCACTCGGCGGCGCGCTCCAGCCCGTAGCCGCTCTTGGCCTCCGCGGTGGTGACGCCGAAGGAAAGCAGCCGGTCGAGCCGTTCGCGCGCCAGCTCCGCGAGCGCGTCGGTGGAGGCGGCGCGCGTGGCGCGCACGGTGTGCAGGATGCCGCCGCCGGCCTTGAGCACGTCGGCGTAGGAGGCGCCGGCCAAGCGGGCCGCGTATTCCGCGGCGCGGTCGCCGGCGAAGACGAGATGGTTGTGCGCGTCCACGAAGCCCGGCAGCACGCAGGCGCCGCCCGCGTCCAGCTCCTCGGCGCCGCCGGGGATGACGCCCTCCGGGATGTCCGCGGCGCGCCCGGCCCATACGACCCGCCCGCCGGCGATGACCACGGCGGCGTCCTGCACGACCCCGAGCGCGCCTGCCCCCGCGGCCGCGCCCCCGGGGGTCCCGGGGTGACCCGCGGCGCGCGCCGGGTCGCAGGTCACGAGCTGCCCGATGTCGCGCACCAGCAGATCGCCGCCGCCGCCGCCCGCGCCCCGTGGCCCGAGCGCCCGGACCTCGAGCCCCGCGCCGGCCGCCGCCCCCGCCCGCGTCCACGTCACCTCGTACAGCCGCCGCTGGCCGTCGCTGAAGTCGGCCTCGAAGCGCGCCGTCCCCGCTCCCGCCCCGCTCGCGCCGCCAGCCGCCCCGGCGCGCGCCGAGGTGACGCGCAGCCGCCCGCCGTCGCGATCGCGCCCGCTGCGCAGCGCGCGCAGCGGCACGCGCACCGGCGGCGCGGCGTCGGGCGGCGCCGTAGCGAGCAGGACCGCCGTTCCGCCCTCGTCGGCCTGTGCTTCGTGAACGGCGACGGCGAAGTCGGTCACGCGTCCGTGATCCCCGGGAGGTCGAGGCCCCGCGCCCGGGCGCACGCCGCCGCCTCCTCGTACCCGGCCGAAGCGTGCCGCGCCACGCCCGTTCCCGGGTCGTTCGTCAGCACGCGCTCCAGTCGCCGGGCCGCGGCATCGGTGCCGTCCGCCACGATCACCTGTCCGGCGTGCAGCGAATAGCCGATACCGACGCCGCCGCCGTGATGAAAGCTCACCCACGTCGCGCCCGACGCCGTGTTCAGCAGCGCGTTCAGCACCGGCCAGTCGGCGATGGCGTCGGAGCCGTCCTTCATCGCCTCCGTCTCGCGGTTGGGCGACGCCACCGACCCCGCGTCGAGGTGGTCGCGCCCGATCACGATGGGCGCTTTCACCCGACCGCTGCGCACCAGCTCGTTGAACGCGAGCCCGGCACGGTGGCGCTCGCCGTAGCCGAGCCAGCAGATGCGTGCCGGCAGTCCCTGGAACTGCACGCGCGCGCGCGCCAGCCGCAGCCAGCGCGCCAGCGCCTCGTCGCCGGGGAAGAGCGCCGACACCGCGCGGTCGGTCTCGTAGATGTCCTCGGGGTCGCCCGACAGGGCCACCCAGCGGAACGGCCCCTTGCCCTCGCAGAAGAGGGGCCGGATGTACGCCGGCACGAAGCCCGGGAACGCGAATGCGTCGGCCACGCCGGCGCGCTGCGCCTGCGCGCGCAAGTTGTTGCCGTAGTCGAAGACGTGGCTGCCGGCGCGCTGCAGCGCCAGCATCGCGCGCACGTGGTCGCCCATCGACGCCAGCGCGCGCGCCACGTAGGCCTCGGGGTCGCGCGCCCGCAGCTCCGCCGCCGCCGCCACGTCGCAGTCGCGCGGTACGTATCCGGCCAGCTCGTCGTGCGCGCTCGTCTGGTCGGTCACCAGATCCGGCACGACGCCGCGGCGCGCCACCTCGGCGAAGACGTCGGCGGCGTTGGCGCACAGCCCCACCGACAGGGCCTCGCCGCGTGCCGCCGCGCCGGTCACCAGCTCCAGCGCCTCGTCCAGCGTCTCCGCGGCGCGGTCTAGGTAGCGCGTTTCCAGGCGGCGCCGGATGCGCGCCGGGTCGACGTCCACGCCCAGGAACGCGCCGCCCGCAAGCGTGGCCGCCAGCGGCTGCGCCCCGCCCATGCCCCCGAGCCCGCCCGACAGCACCCACCGCCCCGCGAGGCTCGGCACCCCGAAGTGCCGGCGTGCCGCCGACACGAACGTCTCGTACGTGCCCTGCAGGATGCCTTGCGTGCCGATGTAGATCCACGACCCCGCCGTCATCTGCCCGTACATCGTCAGGCCGGCGCGCTCCAGCGCGCGGAACCTCTCCCAGGTGGCCCAGTGCGGCACGAGGTTGGAGTTGGCGAGCAGCACGCGCGGCGCGTCAGGGTGCGTGCGGAAAACGCCGGCGACCCGCCCCGACTGCACCAGCAGCGTCTCGTCGTCGCCCAGCCGCCGCAGCGTCGCGACGATCTGCTCGAAGTCGTCCCACGAGCGGCAGGCGCGGCCGGTGCCGCCGTAGACGACCAGGTCGTCGGGCCGCTCCGCCACGTCGGGGTCGAGGTTGTTCATGAGCATGCGCAGCGCGGCTTCCTGCTGCCAGCCCCGGCACGTGCGCTCGCTCCCGCGCGGCGCGCGCACCGTTCGCGGACCCGCCATCGCGCCTCCTTCCCTCACTCCACGCGACCGACGGCCTGCTCGACGCCGCGCAACAGCGCCCCGTCGGCGACGAGCACGGCCACCGCTTCGATCTCGGGGCCGGGCGGCCGATCGCCGTCGCGGCGCGGGACGACGCCGCGCACGGCCGTCACGGTGGCGCGCCCGCCGGGTCCCGGCAAGAGCGGCTCGCGTAGGTCGGCCGCTTGCGCCGCGCACAGCAGCTCCACCGCCAGCGCGCGCCGGACGTTGTCGACCACGCGCGCGAGCTTGGCGGCGGCGATCGGGCCCATCGACACGTGGTCTTCCTGGTTGGCGCTGGTGGGGATGGAGTCGATGGACGCCGGCGTGGCCAGGCCCTTGCACTCCGACGCCAGCGCGGCGCCGGTGACCTGCGCCATCATCAGGCCGGAGCACAGGCCGCTGTGCGCGGTGAGGAACGGCGGAAGGCCGCCGGAACGCACGGGGTCGAGCAGCTGCATGACGCGGCGGTCGGAGATGTTGGCGAGCGCCGGCAGGGCCAGGCAGGCGTAGTCGAGCGCCATCGCCACGGGCGCGCCGTGGAAGTTGCCGCCGGAGAGGAACGCGGCCCCGTCACCGTCGCCCTCGCCGTCGGGAAAGACGAGCGGGTTGTCGGTGGCGGCGTTCAGCTCGCGCTCGACCACGTCGCGGGCGTGGGCGAGGGCGTCGCGCACCGCGCCGTGCACCTGCGCCATGCAGCGGAGTGAATAGGGGTCCTGCACTTTTTCGCAGGCCACGTGGCTCTGCACCAGCGGTGAGGCGGCGGTGAGGCGGCGGAGGTTGGCGGCGCTGGTGAAGGCGCCGGGATGCGCACGGGCGGCGAAGATGCGCTCGTCGAGCGCGGCACGCGTGCCCAGCAGCACCTCCAACGAGAGCGCGCCGGCGCAGTCGGCGGCGCGGCACAGATCGAAGCCGTCGAGCACCGCGAGTCCGCCTTGCGCCGCCATGGCCTGCGTGCCGTTGACGAGCGCGAGCCCCTCTTTCGCCTGCAGCGCGAGCGGCGCGAGGTGCGCGGCGGCGAGCGCTTCAGCCCCGGGGCGGCGCATGCCGTCGACCTCGGCCTCGCCCTCGCCGATGACGACCAGGGCGAGGTGTGCGAGCGGGGCGAGGTCGCCCGACGCGCCGACCGACCCTTGCGACGGGACCACCGGATGCACGCCGCGGTTCAGCATCTGGACCAGCAGGTCCACGAGCTCCTCGCGCACGCCGCTGTGGCCGAGCGCCAGCACCTGCGCGCGCAGCAGGAGCAGGCCGCGCACCACGTCGGTGGGGTACGGCGCGCCGACGCCGGCGGCGTGCGACCGTACGAGGTTGAGCTGCAGCTGGGCCAGATCGGCGGCCGCGATGCGCTTGTCGGCTAATGCACCGAAGCCTGTGTTCACGCCATAGACCGGCGCGTGCGCGGCCTGCGCGAGGATGCGCTCCACCGCGGCGCGCGCGCGCCGCACCGAGGCGCGCGCCGGCTCGTCGAAGACGACCGTCGCGCCGCCGCGCGCCACGGCGCGCAGGTGCTCGAGGGTCAGGCGGGAGCCGAGCGCGACGCTGCGGGACATCGCCGCTCAGCCCGGGGTGGGGACGGACTCGGGCGCGGCGGGGGTGGGCGCGGAGCCGGGGGTGCCGCTGTCGGGCGGCAGCCGCCGCAGCGCGTCGTCGACCCACGGGCGCAGCGCGGCGACGTCGCGCGCCTGCGCCAGGAACTCGAGCAGCCGGTCGCGATAGGCGGTCGGGTCGCCGCTCGTCTCGGTGGCGAGGGCGAGCCGCCAGCGCGCCTCCAGATAGAACGGTCGGATCGCCAGCGCTTCGCGGTAGGCGGCGCGGGCGTCGCCCGCCGACGCCGGGCCGAGCGACTCCAGCAATAGCCCGCGCTCGTAGGCGATGCGCTCGTCGGTGGCGTCGCGTGCACGGGCGGCGTCGAGGGCGGCGCGCGCCATGGCGGCGTCACCCAGCAGCCGTCCGACCTCGGCGCGCGACAGCAGCGCGAAGATCGCGCCGCTCGCGGCGGGCGCCGAAGCGTCGAGGCGCGAGCGTGCCAGCGCCTTCTCCCCTTCGCGCGCCAGCGCACGCGCCAGGACGGCCCCCGCGTAGGGCTGCGCCGAGTAGCGATCGAGCGCGGTCTCGGCCGCGCGGCGCGCTTCGTGCGGCTGGTCGTGCAACAGGAACGCCTCCGCGAGCCCGGCGTAGCCGGCCGCGGCGCCGGCGGGGTCGAGGTCGATGACCTTGCGCCACGAGCGCTCGGCGTCGTCGAGGTCGTAGACGTAGGCCTGCAGCGAGGCAAGCTCCGCCCAGCGCACCGGGTTGTCGGGGCGCAGGTCGACCCAGGCGCGCAGCGTGGCGAGGGCCTCGCCGCGGCGCAGGTCGTCCACCAGAGCCATTCCCAGCCAGGCCACGGCGTCACGGTCGTCAGGGCCGGCGGCGCGCGCCGCCTGCAGCACGCGCACGGCCTCGTCGTGCCGCGCGGAGGCGCGCAGCGCGCGCCCTTTCAGCGTCAGCGTGGCGGCGTCCGCGCTGTTCGCCGCCAGCGCGCGCTCGCAGGCATCCAGGGCGGCGGCAAGCTTGCCGGCCAGGAGCCGTGCGTGGCACGCGCCGCGCCAGGCGTCGAGCGGGGCGCGCGCGCCCGCCGACACGTACGCGGCGTCGGCCTCGTCGTAGGCGCCGCGCCGCACGGCGGCGTCCCCGCGCCCGATCGCGGCCGGCAGGCCGCAGCCCGCGGCAGCCGCACAAGCCGCGCCGACTGCGAGCAACAGGACAAGCGAAGGGAGGCGCCGCATGCGGCGCGCAGACTAGCGGATCGACGCGCACCGCCGCAACCGCGCGGGTCGGCGCGGGCGCCGCGGGCGGCGCAGCGGGCCGGGGACCGCGGGTCGGGCGCCCCCCGTGCGCGGGCCCGCGCTCGACGGAAGTCGGGATTGGTTTGGTGTGGGAGGGTGGCGCAGGGCGCTAGGCGCGGCGGGCGCGGCGCGCAGCGGCGAAGGCCAGCGCGCAGGCGAAGAGGCCCAGCGTGGCGAGGGATGCCGGCGCCAAGGGGCGGCCGTGGCCCAGTGCGGCGACGTGACAGCCGACCGCGCCATCGCCCGCGCCGTCGATGCCCGGAACGCCCTCGTCGCTGCCGTCGTCGGCGTCCGCGCCGGTCTCCACGCGGGTCGCGACCAGCGCGCCGGTGGGCTCCACGTCCACGCCGTCCACGAACACGTCCGGGGGCGGCGGCACGCCGGCCACGCCGTCGCACGCATCGCCCACGCCGTCGTCGTCGATGTCGGCCTGGTCGTGGTTCGGCACCAGCCGGCAGTCGTCCAGCGCGTCGGCGCGCAGGTCGTCGTCGGAGTCCAGGTCGCGCAGGTCGGGCGTGCCGTCCTCGTCGGTGTCGACGGCCGGCGTGGCCAGGTCCTCGTCGCCCGCCTCTTCGGCGTCGCCGACGCCGTCACCGTCCGAGTCGCCGTCCAGCGCGTCGATCACGCCGTCCGCGTCGGTGTCGCGGATCGCCTCCCACTGTCCCAGCTCGTCGGCGTCGCCCACGGCGTCGCCGTCGCTGTCGAGCTCCTTGGGGTCGAGTCCGACGCTCACTTCCTTGGCGTCCACGAGCGTGTCGCCGTCCATGTCGTCGTCGCAGGCGTTGCCGACGCCGTCGCCGTCGAGGTCGCCCTGGTCGGGGTTGATGACGAACGGGCAGTTGTCCACGACGGTCCCGCCCGACTGGCACAGGCCGTCGTGGTCGTAGTCGTCGCACATCGCCCAAGCCGTCGCCGGCGCCGCGCCCCAGGCCGCCACTGCCGCCGCCGCCGCCACCGCCGCCACTGCCGTTCCGGTCACCGTCACTCGCCGCTTCATGGTTCCGCCTCCCTGGCGCGCACGCCGCGCACACAGAGCATCGGCGCGCGCGCCCCGGACTTGAGAGAAGCCCGCGAAACCGCGGCGATGACCCAGGGTCGCGCGTGACCAACGCGGGTCCACTCCGGCGCAGGCGCGGTCCCCGTCCCGGTCCGATCCCGGTCGGTGAAGTCATGGACGTTGCGCCGCGCGTCACGCTACCGTCGCCCCGTGTCGACACCCGCGCCGGTCGCGCTCGCCCCGTCGGCCCCGGCTGCGGCGTCGGTGCGCCGCCTCGGCACGTTCGACGTCCTCGCCATCGGCGTGAATGCCATCGTCGGCGCCGGCATCTTCCGCCTCCCCGGCCGCCTTGCCGCGCTGCTCGGCCCCGCCTCCTGGCTCGCGTTCCTCGTGTGCGGCGTGCTTCTCCTGTTCGTCGCGCTCTGCTTCGCCGAAGCCTCCGGGATGTTCGGCCAGACCGGCGGGCCCTACCTGTACGCCCGCAGCGCCTTCGGCCGCGTGCCCGGCTTCGCCGTCGGCTGGGTGTGCTGGGTGACGATGGTCGTCTCGTGGGCGGCCGTCGCCTCCGGCATCCAGTCCTACGCGGGCTACTTCGTCCCGCGCCTCGCCGGCGGCCTCCCCGGACGCGCCCTCGTCACCGCCCTCGTCGCCGCGCTCGCCCTCATCAACTACTACGGCATCCGTCCCGGTGCCCTGACCACGAACCTCTTCACCGTCGGCAAGCTCGTGCCGCTCGCCCTCTTCGTGGCGGTCGGTGCCTTCCACATCCGCACCGGCAACCTCACGCCGCTCTGGCCCACCACCGCGCGCGCCGTCGGCCCCGCGGTGCTGGTCGCGCTATTCCCCCTGCAAGGATTCGAAGTGGCGCCGGTGCCCGCCGGCGAGACGCGCGACCCTGAGCGCGCCATGCCCATCGCCGTCCTGGGCTCCCTCGTCGGCGCGGTTTTCCTCTACGTTGCCATCCAGATCGTCGCCTGCGGCACGCTCCCGGGGTTGGCCGCCTCGGAGAAGCCGCTCGCCGACGCCGCCGCCACGTTCCTCGGCGCGGGTGGCGCGGCGCTCGTCGCCGCCGGTGGGCTCGTCTCGATGGTGGGCTTCAGCGCCGGCACTGCGCTCGTCTCACCGCGCTACCTGGTCGCGCTCGCCGACGACGGCTGGCTTCCCGCGCCGCTGCGCCGCCTGCACCCGCGGTACGGCTCGCCCGTGGCCGCCATCGCCGTCACCTGCGGTCTCGCCCTCGCCGGCGTCTGGCTTCTCCCCTTCGACCGCCTCGTCGACTTCTCCAACATCTCGGTGATCCTGCAATACGTCGCCACGTGTCTCGCGGTGGCCGTGCTGCGCGTGCGCCGCCCCGACGCGCCGCGCACCTGGCGCCTGCCGGGCGGCCTCGCCATCCCGCTGCTGGGCCTCGCGGTGTCGCTGGGCCTCGCGGCGCAAGCCACGTGGCGCGAAGCACTGTGGACCGCCGGCGTGATCGTCGCGGGCGCCGTCGTGGCGCTCGCCAGCCGCCCTTTCGCCGTCCGCCCCTAGCCCGGCGGCCGCCGCGCCGCCGCCTCGGCGTCGCGCGCGCGTGCGCGCGCGTGCTATGCGTGCGGCGGGCCGCGCGATGGAAATCGATCAGCTCCGCACGTTCCTGGCCGTGCTCGAGCATGGCAGCTTCTCGCGCGCCGCGGAGGCGGTGCACCTCAGCCAGTCGACCGTCAGCTTCCAGATCAAGGCGCTGGAGACGGCCGTCGGGTCCCGGCTGCTCGACCGCCGCGGCGGCCGCGTGCGGCCCACCGACACCGGCCGCCTCCTGCGCCGCTACGCCCAGCGCATCGTCTCCTTGCGCGAGGAGGCGCTTGCGCGCACGCGCGCCGAGGAAGACGGGCAGGCGGGCCGCATCACCATCGCCGCCTCGACCATCCCCGCCGAATACCTGCTGCCGCCGGCGCTCGCCCGGCTCCGGCGGACGCACCCCGGCGTGCAGGTCGTCGTCCAGGTCTCGGACTCCCGCCGCGCCGGGCTGGCGCTGCTGGCGCAGGAGTGCGATCTCGCGCTGGTCGGCAGCCGCCTGCGCGACCGCCGTCTCGTCTGCGCGCCGTTCGCCGAGGACGAGGTCCTGCTGGTGGGGCCGTCGCCGAACCCCTTCGCTCCGTCGGGTCGCCTCGGCCCCAAGCAGCTGGCGCGCGTCCCGCTCGTCCTGCGCGAGGAGGGCTCGGGCACGCGCGAGGCCGTAGCGGCGATCCTGGCGCGCCGCGACGCGGCCGGCGGCGTGGCGCCGGCCGCCGTCCAGGTCGGCAGCACCGAGGCGGCCAAGCGCTGCGTCCTGGCCGGCCTGGGTCTCACGTTCATCTCCCGCCGTGCCGTGGCGGACGAGCTCGCCGCCGGCCGCCTGCGGGCGGTGGCCGTGCCCGGCACGCCGGTGCGTCGCACCTTCCACGCCGCTCGCCTTCGTGCGGTGACGCCCTCCGCCGCCGCCCGCGCTTTCTGGGACGTCCTCGTTCGTAAAAATCGATAACGGGTATCTACAACATCGATAATATTCGCTTGACCGCCGTCGCGCCGCGCGGGTTACATGCGGCCAGCGCCGGCCCGCGCGCCGGACGGAGGTTCTTCATGCCGCCCGTGTACGGCCCCGCCGAGGAGGACGCGCGCTTCGCCGCCCGCGCCGGCCGGCCGCTCTCCTGACGTGGACGCGCCCCTTCTCCTCGGCGCCGTCGCCTACGACCCGCGCGTCGTCACCATCTGGGAGGGCATCCGCGCGCACTTCCAGGAGCAGGGCGTCGCGCTCGATTTTGCCCTCTTCTCCAATTACGAGCGTCAGGTGGAAGAGCTGCTGGCCGGGCACCTCGACGTCGCCTGGAACACGCCGCTCGCGCACGTGCGCGTACAGCGGCGCAGCGAAGGGCGCACGCGGTCGCTCGGGATGCGCGACGCCGATCGCGACTTCAGCGCCAAGGTGGTGGTGCGCCGCGACGCCGGGCTTCACGCGCTGACCGACCTCGCCGGCCGCACGCTCGCCGTCGGCAGCCGCGACTCCACGCAGGCGCGCATCCTGCCGCTGCACTTCCTCGAGCGCGCCGGCGTCGATCCGGCCGGGCTGAAGCTGCTCGCCTTCGACACGGACCTCGGCAAGCACGGCGACACCGGCACGAGCGAGCTCGACGTGCTGCGCGCCCTACAGGACGGGCGCGCCCCGGCGGGCGTCGTGGGCGACCTCGTGTGGGTCGGCGCGCAGGCGGCCGGGCGCGTGGACATGAACAAGCTGCAGGTCTTCTGGACGACGCCCCCGTTCGACCACTGCATGTTCGACGCCCGCCCCGGCCTGGAGCCGGTGCGCGCGGAGGCTTTCCAGCGCGCGCTCTTCGCCATGCGCTGGGAGGACCCGCGCCACCGCCGCGTGCTGGAGCTGGAAGGTCTGAAGCAATGGATGCCGCCGCGCGAAGAGGGCTATGCCAGCCTGAAGCACGCGCTGGACGAGGCCGGCGGCTGGTGAGCGGCGCGCCGGACGACGGCGCTCAGGCGGCGGGCGCCGTCCCCGCCGCGGCGTCTGCCGGCGCCGCTCCCGCTGTGGCCGTGGCCGCCGCCGTCGCCGTCGACGGAGGAGAGCTGCCGCTCGGCGGCGGGCTCTTGTCGCTGCTTCGCCCGGCGCTCGATCTCGTCGAGCCCGGCGGCGTCGTGGCGCTGCTCTCGTCGTCGGGCGGCGTGCGCGAGGACCTGCCGGCCTGGTGCCGCCTGGAGCGGCACGAGTACCTCGGCCGCGCCGCGGCGCCCGACGGCCGCGACCGCCACCTCGTCGCCCGCAGTGCGCTAGGGGTGCCGCGCGGTCCGCGCGAGTCGGGCCTGCGCCTGCCGCGCCGCGCCGGGGGGGCGCTCCTCGCCGCCGACGTCGTCGCCGCCGTGCCGCTGCCGGAGCGCGCCGATCCCGCCAGCGGCTTCGCCCCGCGCGGCGCGCGCGTGGAGCCAGGCGGCCCGCCGTACCCGTTCACGCTGCTGGAGCGCGACCGCGTGGCGCCGCCCGAGATCGGCGCGCTCTACGATCAGGCCGTCGCCGCCCAGTGGGACGCCTCGCGCGACATTCCCTGGGACAAGGTACGCGCCCTGTCGCCCGCGCTGGAGCGCGCCCTCGGCCAGGTGATGACGTTCCTCGCCGAGAACGAGCTGTCGGCGCTGTACGTGCCGTCGCGCTTCGTGGCGCGCGTCCATCCGGCCTACGCCGAGGTCGCCATGTTCCTCGCCACGCAGCTCGCCGACGAGGCACGCCACGTCGACGTGTTCCTCAAGCGCGCGCGCGCCGCGGGCGGCGGCGCTGGCGTGTCGAGCGCCGCTACGTCGCGCTCGCTCCTGTCCTTGCTGGAGCCCGACGACTTCACCGTGGCGGCCTTCCTGCTGTCGGTGCTGGGCGAGGGCACCTTCCTCGACCTCTTGCGCTTCGTGGAGACGCACGCGCCCGACGACGCCACCGCCGAGATCGCCCGGCGCACGCGCGCCGACGAAGCCCGCCACGTCCACTTCGGCGTGGCGCACGTGCGTCACGGGCTCGCCTGCGACCCTTCTCTCTTCGCGCGTCTCGAAGCCGCCGTGCGGCTGCGCGCCGCCACGCTGCACGACCTGGCCGGCGTGCCGGCGCCGCTGCAGGACGCGCTGACGATACTGGCGGCCGCGGGCGACGACCCGCGCGCCGTGGGCCGCGGGCACGACGCGTTCCGCCAGCTCCTCGACGACATGCACCACAACCGGATCAAGCGCCTGCAGACGGCCGGCTTCACCGCCGCGCAGGCCGAGCACCTCTCCGCGCTGCACACGCCCAACTTCATGTAGCGGCCATTCCGGCCGCCGGTCGTGGCGGCGCTCCGGGCGGGCCGGTATAGTGCCGCCGCCGAAGCGGTCGGGCGCTCCTGGCGCGCCCGATCCTGCATCATTAGATAGAAGACACGGAACGCAGGAGCAGGAGCCCAGACCGATGCCTACTTTCCAGGACCTCCTCGCCGCCGCCAAGCGCGAGATCCGTGAAATCACCCCGGCCGAAGCCGCCCCGCTCGCCAAGGGCGCCGCCGCCGCCTTCGTCGACGTGCGCGAGCCCGACGAGTACCAGAAGGGCTACATCCCCGGAGCGAAGTGGATCCCGCGCGGCTACCTCGAGCTGAAGATCGAAGGCGCCGTCCCCGACAAGAAGGCGCCGGTGGTGGTCTACTGCGCCGCCGGCACGCGCTCCGCGTTCGCCGCGCGCACCCTGCAGGACCTCGGCTACGCCGACGTGCGCTCCATGTCGGGCGGCTTCAACAAGTGGCAGAAGGACGGCCTCCCCGTGGAGAAGCCCTTCCACATGACCGCCGAACAGGTGGAACGCTACTCGCGCCACACGATCCTTCCCGAGGTGGGCGAAGCGGGCCAGGCCAAGTTGTTACAGTCGAAGGTGCTGCTCATCGGCGCCGGCGGGCTCGGCTCGCCCGCCGCCCTCTATCTGGCTGCCGCCGGCGTCGGCACGCTCGGGCTCGTCGACGACGACGTCGTCGACGCCTCCAACCTGCAGCGCCAGGTGCTGCACGCCACCGACCGCGTCGGCATGCCCAAGGTGGACAGCGCCGAGAAGACCATCCGCGGCCTCAACCCCGACGTGAAGGTCGTGAAGTACCAGACGCGACTGACCGCCGCCAACGTCGAGCAGATCTTCCCCGGCTACGACGTCATCGTCGACGGCGCCGACAACTTCCCCACGCGCTACCTCGTCAACGACGCCTGCGTGAAGTTCGACATCCCCAACGTGCACGGGTCCATCTTCCGCTTCGACGGCCAGGCCACGGTCTTCCACCCGCACGTCGGTCCCTGCTACCGCTGCCTCTACCCGGAGCCGCCGCCTCCCGGCATGGCGCCCTCCTGCGCCGAGGGCGGCGTCCTCGGCATCTTGCCCGGCATCATCGGCGTGGTGCAGGCCAACGAGACGGTCAAGCTCATCCTCAAGATCGGCGAGACGCTCGCCGGGCGCCTGCTGATGTACGACGCGCTCAACATGACCTTCCGCTTCCTCAAGCTGCGCCGCGACCCGCGCTGCGCCGTCTGCGGCGACGACGCCCGCCCGCAGGACATCAAGCTCTTCGATTACGAGGGCTTCTGCGCGCTGCCGCGCGGCGGCGACGCCGCGCAACCCGCCGCCTGACGCGGAACCGCGTGCCGCGTGCGGTGTCGTATGCTTCAATGGCGTGGAGCATGGGACCGCGGTGCTGGGCGCTCGTGTTCGTCGCGTGGCTCGCGGCCGGATGCGCGGGCGGAGCCCGCCACGCCGACCGCTTCGACCGCGCCTGTGCCGCGCGCTGCGCCCTGCCGCCTGGCCTGGACCTCGCCAAGCTCCCGCCCGAGGAGCGCGACTACTACGCGGCGCGCGCGGTGCTCTGCACGGACTACGAATGCGGGCGGCTGTCGCGCAGCGAGTACCTGACGCGGCTCGCCGACCTGCGCTACACGGAGCTCGGCGCCGGCCCGCCCGCGAAGCGTGGCGACGCCACCACGCCGGTGGCCGTGGAATGGGCGTCGTCGGTCATCTCCTTTTCCAGCGAGTTCGAGACGGAGCGCTGGTCTGCCATGAACATCCTGGGTCCACCCGACACCTATCCGAACCACGGCAACATCCCGACGGCCTGGTGTCCGCTGACGAGCGACGGCGCGGTCGAGTACATCGAGCTCGGCTTCAACGGCGACGGCATGCACATCAGCGGCGTGGACATCTACGAGACGCACAACCCCGGCGCCGTGTCGCGCGTCGAGGTGCTCGGCCCCGGCGAGGAGCACCAGACCGTCTACGAGGCGCGCCCTGCGGCCATGCCGGGCATGCCGGCGTTCATCCGGCGCATCACGTTCCGCTGCACGAGCTTCCCGTTGCACGCGCTTCGCCTCACCGTCGATTCGCCCGCCGTGCCCGGCTGGAACGAGATCGACGCCGTGGGCGTCTTCCCCTGCGTCGACGACCGCTCCGCCCCCGCCGGCAAGGTCTGGACGGACGAGTAGCGGCTACGCGCCGGCGATGAGCGCTTCGAGCGCGTGCACGAACTCCTCCTGCACGCGCGTCTCCACCGAGCCCGGGCGCGCCTCGCGCACCGACGCGATGGCCGCCTCGGCGCTCACGCCGCGCGTCAGGCAGAGGTAGCCCGCCAGCATGAGCCCCGTGCGCCCGCGCCCCGCCAGGCAATGCACCGCCACGCGTCCGCCCGCGTCGATGGCGGCGCGCATGCGCTGCAGCACGCGTAGCGCCGCGGCCGGGTCGGGCGGCACGCCGAACTCCTCGATGGGCAGGTGCGCCAGCTCCAGTCCGGCGCCGCGCAGGTAGTCGGCGCCGGGCGGGTCGCGCGTCAGCGACACCAGCAGCGTCACGCCTTCGCGCGCCAGCGCCGCCAGGTCGCCGGCCGGGTCGAACGGCGGAGTGGATCCAGGCGCGCCGCAGCCGGCGAGCGCGCCGTCGATCACCCAGGAGAAGTTCGGCGGAGCCACGGCGGCATCTTGTCGCAGCCGGCGCCCCGCGTTCAAGCCTTCGTGCGTCCCTGCTTCCGTCGTCCCGTCGCGTCCGCTATGCTCGCGCCGCCATGAACGGACGCCCCGGCGCGCGGATCGAGATTCCGATCTTTCCGCTGCCCTCCACGGTGCTCTTCCCGGGGGCGCTCCTGCCGCTGCACGTGTTCGAGCCGCGCTATCGCGCCATGACGCGCGCCGCGCTGGAGGGCGGGCGCCGCATCGCCATGGCGCTGCTCCTCCCCGGCTGGGAAGCCGATTACCAGGGCGCGCCGCCGGTGCATGCCGTCGCCTGCGCCGCCGACATCGTCGCCGAGGAGAAGCTCGACGACGGTCGCTTCAACTTGCTGCTGCGCGGCTTCGCGCGCGTGCGCATCGAGCGCGAGCATCCGCCCGACCCGTTCCGCGTGGCGCTCTGCTACGTGGTGGAGGACACCGACACCGCCGCCGCTGGCGGCGACGGCGCCGGCGGCCCGGCGCCCGGCGCGCGCGCCCGCGAGGTGGCCACGCTCATGTCCTGCTGCCGGCAGCTCGCGCTGCGCCACGCCGAGCTGGCGCGTACGCTGCCGGTGCTGGAGGAGATGACCGCGCAGCCGGCGGCGCTGACCGACGCGCTGGCGCACGCCTTCGTGACCGATCCGTTCGACCGCCAGGAGCTGCTCGAGACGTTCGACGTCTCGCGGCGCATCGGCCGCGTGACCGAAGCGCTCGGCACGCTCATTCTCGCCGGCGCCCCCGCGGTGAACTGACCCGTGCGCACGCGCTCCGGCGGACGATGGCGGCGGCCCGCGCTCCGGGCCGTCCTGGCGGCGGCGGCGGCGGCGCTGGCGCTGGCGGCGGCGGCCGCGGCCGCGCCCGGCTGCGCGACGGTGAAGCCCTGGGAGCGCTCGCAGCTGGCGCGGCGCTGCATGACGTTCGGCGCGAACCGCCTGGAGCTCAAGTTCGCCGCGCACGTGCGCGAGACCCGCGAGGGCGCCACCGGCGGGGCGGGCGGCTACGGCGGAGGCTGCGGGTGCAACTGAGCCGGCCGCGCCTGTCGTCCCTGCTGCCGCTCGCCCTCGTCCTGGGCGGCGCCGCGCTCGTCCCCGGCAGCGCCGCCGGCGCCGACCGCTGGGGCCGGCCGGAGTTCGTCCTGGAGCTGCGCGGCAACTACTACTACGAGCTGTCGACGCGCGTGTACGAGCCGATGGTGTCGCTCGACGTTTCACTCGACAACCCGGCCGGCCGCACCACCGTCGGCGTCGACTACACGCTCGACGCCGTCACCAGCGCCTCGCTGAACTTCGGCGTGATGAACCAGGACCAGCTCGTCAGCGAGTACCGCAACGAGGAGGCCGTCTCCGTCTCGCACGACACCGGCCTCTTCGCCGCCGGCGCCAGCTACCGCTTCAGCAAGGAGTGCGTCTACAACTATCTGGGCACAGGGATGCACTCGTGCGATTACGTTGCCGGCTCCGGGAGCGGGTTCGTCGAGCTGCGGCTCTTCGGCGACACGATGCTCCTGCGCGCCGTCGGCTCGCACGGCCACGACGACGTCTTCAAGCGCTTCGGCGGCCGCGTCGTCGACGGCAAGGGCCGGCTCGACACCTGGTACGGCGGCCTCTATTGGACGCAGATCCTCGACCGCACCACGATCTTCCGCGCCAGCTACGACCTCATGTTCCAGGACGGCTTCCAGGCCAACGCCTACCGCCGCGTGAACGTCGCCGGCATCAACCTGGACGAGAGGCACCCGCTGATGCGCTGGCGCCACACCGGCGCCTTCGCGCTGAAGCACCGGATCCCCGAGCTGGGCGCCACGCTCGAGGTCGGCTACCGCTACTACCACGACGACTGGAAGATCACCGGCCAGGACGTCGATCTGAAAACGTACGTCGACCTCACGCCGTGGCTGGAGCTGCGCGTCGGCTATCGCTTCTACGCGCAGAACGCGGCCTTCTTCTGGAAGCCCAGCTACGGCGGCATCGAGGACGCCGAGGACCCTCTTTTCACCGGGGACCCGAAGCTCGCCCCCTTCCAGACGCACACGCTCGGCGCGCGCCTGGAGCTGGACCTCGACGTCCTCCACCACGTCCCGCTCTTGCGCGTGCTGTCCAACGGCTGGCTCGACTTCCACTACGACTACATGTTCCAGAACAATTCCTACGGGAACGCCCACATGATCGGCTTCTCCCTCTGGTTCAAGATCGACCCGTGATCTACAGTCCGGCGTAGCCCCCCGATGCGCGCCGTTTCCATCGCCAAGGTCGCCGCCGTCGCGGCAGCGGCCGCCGCCGCCGCCGCCGCGGGCCTCGTGGTCGCGCCGCGCTCCGCCGCGGCGCTCGACTTCGAGGGCTACGAGCTGCGGCGTATCGAGATCGAAGGCAACGACAAGACCGCCCCCGACGTCATCGAGACCATCGCCGGCTTCAAGGACGGCCAGCCGTTCCACTACGCCGACATCCGCCTGGCGAAGACCCGGCTTCTGTCGAGCGGGCTCTTCTCGCGCGTGAACATCTACGCCGTTCCCGACGACGCCTCCAAGACGGCCAAGGTCGTCGTCGTCGTGGAGGAGAAAGCGAGCTGGTTCATCGCCCCCTTCGGCGGCGCCGCGCTCTCCAACGTCACGCTCGGCGTCGCCGCCGGCGAGCAGAACTTCCTCGGCTTCGGCAAGCGCGTCTTCGCCCTCGGCGCCCTCAGCACCGGCAAGTCGCTCGCCTTCGTCACGTTCTGGGACCCGGCGCTCTTCCAGTCCCCCGTCTGGTGGCGCATCGAGCTGCTGGCCGAGGTCTACAACATGCGCGAGTACGGCACCGCCTGGCTCAACGGCCCGTGCGCCGGCGGCCCGCCCGCGCTCTTCGAGACCACCTGCCGCCGCACGCGCGTCTGGCGCTACGGCGGCGTGCTGAACTTCGGCGTGAACTTCACGCGCGCCTTCTCCACGGCGCTGAGCTGGCGCTTCTACCAGGCCGGCGTCTCCAACGTGGATACGCGCCTCTTCCACGGGCTGTTCGACCCGCCGTGCGCCCCCGGCCCGACGTGCGGCCCGCCGACCGAGATCGACGGCGAGAAGGGGCTCGACACGTCTTGGCGGCTCGCCGCCACGTTCGACAACCGCACCGACATCGACGGCCTGCGCGAGGGCGCGCAGATCGAGCTCGGCTACGAGATGGCGCTCCCCGAGCTGGGCGCGCACTTCCCGTTCGGGCGCATCGAGGCGCGCGCGAACGCTTCGTTCATCTTCGCCGACGTGCACAACGTCATCTTGCGCGGCATCGCCGGCTACGCCTTTCCGCTGCGCTCCTCCGGCGTGCCCG
>DASYRF010000250.1:0-2663 GCA_036004705.1 Myxococcota bacterium | reverse complement strand
CGCCGGGCCCGCTATTGATGCGCGCTCGCCCGGCCGAGGTGGGCGAGGCGGGTGGGAGGAGGCGGCCGTGGCCGCGAAGTTCCGGGACGACGTTCGCAACATCGCCATCATCGCGCACGTCGACCACGGCAAGACTACGCTCGTGGACGGCTTGCTCGACCTGGCCGGGGCTTTCCGCCGTGGCGAGGTGCTGGTGGAGTGCGCCCTGGACTCGAACCCGCTGGAGCGCGAGCGGGGCATCACCATCCTGGCCAAGTGCACGGCCATCACCTGGAAAGGCGTGCGCATCAATATCGTCGACACGCCGGGGCACGCGGATTTCGCGGGCGAAGTGGAGCGCGTGCTGCGCATGGTCGACTCGGTCGTGCTGCTGGTGGACGCCGCCGAGGGGCCCATGCCGCAGACGCGCTTCGTCACGCGCAAGGCGCTGGAGCTGGGGCTGCGGCCCATCGTGGTCATCAACAAGGTCGACCGCAAGGACGCCGATCCCAACAAGGCGCACGAGGACGTGTTCAACCTCTTCGTCGCGCTGGAGGCGGAAGAAGAGCAGCTCGACTTCCCGATGCTGTTCGCCAGCGGCCGCGAGAAATGGGCGACGTACCGGCTGGAGGACGAGCGCGTGGACCTCGGGCCGTTGCTCGACGAGGTGCTGCGACACGTACCGCCGCCGCCGGGCGAGGTGGACGCGCCGCTGGCGATGCAGGTCGCCACGCTCGACTACGACGACTACCTCGGCTACATCGCCGTGGGGCGCGTGCAGACCGGGAAGCTCGCCCCTGGCGAGCGGATCCTGCTGGCGCGCCCCGACGGCCACCGCGAGGAGTTCCGCGTCACCAAGATCCTCGGCTTCCAGGGGCTGCGCCGCTTCGAGCTGGCCGGAGGGGCGGCGGGCGAAGTGGTCGCCGTCACCGGCATGAGCGACCTCAAAGTCGGAGACATCCTCACCTCGATCGAGTCGCCGGCGTCGCTGCCGGCGATGGTCATCGACGAGCCCACCATCGCCATGAACTTCATGGCCAACACTTCGCCGTTCGTCGGGCAGGAGGGCTCGTACGTGACGAGCCGCCACCTGCGCGAGCGGCTGTGGCGCGAGCTGCGCTCCAACGTGGCGCTGCGCGTCGAAGCGACGGACTCCGCCGATACGTTCCGCGTGTCGGGGCGCGGCGAGCTGCACCTGGGCGTGCTGATCGAGACGATGAGGCGCGAGGGGTTCGAGCTGATGATCTCGCCGCCGCGGGTGATCTTCCACGGCGAGGGCGCGTCGCGCACCGAGCCCTACGAGGAGGTCGTCATCGACGTCGACGAGCAGTACGTCGGCCCGGTGATCGAGGAGATGGGGCGGCGCGGCGGGCGAATGGAGCAGATGCTGCCGGCGGGGTTGGGCCGCACGCGCCTGGAGTACGTGGTGCCCGCGCGCGGGCTGATCGGGTACCGCAGCGAGTTCCTCAGCGCTACGCGCGGGACCGGCGTGATGCACCGTTGCTTCCGCGAGTACGGCACGTACATCGGGCCCATCAAGGGGCGGCAGAACGGTGTGCTGGTGGTGATGGAGGAGGGCGTCTCGAACGCCTACGCGCTGTTCAACTTGCAGGACCGGGCGAGCCTCTTCATCGGCAACGGCGAGCGCGTGTACGTGGGACAGATCGTGGGACTGAACGCCCGCGACAGCGACATGCTGGTGAACCCCAACAAGACGAAGAAGCTGACGAACATCCGCACCCACGCGCACGACGAGATGCTGCGCCTGACGCCGCCCTGGCGTCCCACGCTGGAGCAGGCGATGGCGTTCATCAACGACGACGAGCTCGTGGAGGTGACGCCCAAGTCGATCCGCCTGCGCAAGCGCATCCTCGACGCTTCCGCGCGCAAGCGGGCCGAGATGGCCGAGAACAAGGCCACTGCGCTGGAGGAGTAGTCGCGGGACGCGCTGGGCGCGCCGCGCGGACTGGCTACAGGCGGGCCAGCGCGGAGAGCAAGGCGTCG
This sequence comes from Myxococcota bacterium, assembly GCA_036004705.1. Classification (GTDB taxonomy): domain Bacteria; phylum Myxococcota_A; class Polyangia; order DASYRF01; family DASYRF01; genus DASYRF01. The sequence continues at coordinate 680 of DASYRF010000250.1, read as the reverse complement.
AGCGTGGTGACGGGGGCGGCGGCGCCGCCGCCGGCGTCGGTCATGACGACGGGGATGTCGGCGGTCGCACGTGTCACGCGCAGGGTGTCGGCCACCTTGCCGCCGTCGGAAGGCTTGGTCGACAGATCGATCACGACCGCGCGGGGCCGGTGCTCGTTCGCCCAGCCGAACGCCGTGACGCGCGCGTCGCGCTCGACGTGGACTTCCCAGCCAGCGGCGGCGAGTGCGTCGGCCCAGGCCCCCGCGGGGGAGTCGCCCCAAGCGACCAGCAGGAGCTTGCCGCGCGCGGCGCCGGCCGGCGCTGGGCGCGCCGGGGCCGCCGGTGAAGGGGCGGGCGCCGGTGCGGGCGCGGCGGCGCGCTCCGGCGCTGGTGCGGGGGCGCGTTGGGGTGCAGCCGCCGCGGGGGTGGGCGCGGGCGCGGGCGCCGGCGCCGTTGCAGGTGGCGGCTTGTCCGCGGGCGATGGCGCGGCGGCAGGCTTGGCGGCGGTGGTGGTGCCGGGCCCGGCCGCGGGCGCGGCGGCCGGTGCAGCCGCTCCCTTGTCGGCCGCGCCAGCCCCGGCCTTGTCTCCGGGCGCCGCAGCGCCCGCGCCCTTGGCCGGTGCGCCCTTGTCTCCGCCCGGCGCCGCGGGCGCCGGGGCTGCTTCGCCCTTCTTGCTCGGTGTGTCGCTCATGGCTCTCCT
>DASYRF010000249.1:0-6997 GCA_036004705.1 Myxococcota bacterium | reverse complement strand
CGTGACGGCGGCAGGCGCCGGCATGGGAGGGGGAGGGGCGGGCGGCGCGGCGGCGGGGGCGGGCGAGCGCACGGCGCTGTTGATGGAGCTGGCCGAGATCTACGTGCAGCACCTCAACCGGCCCGAGGACGCCGCCGAGCGGCTGCGCGAAGTGCTGCTGGCCGAGCCGCAGCACCCCAAGGCGCTGGAGCTGTCGCGCCGCGCCTTCGCCCTGAAGGGCGACTGGAAGACGCACGCCGAGCTGCTCGTGGCCTCCACCGATTCGACCACCTGGGACCGCGTCGGCGCCTCGGAGCGGTCGGCGCGCCTCGCCGAGACGGCGCGCATCTACGAGGAGCGGCTCTCCGACCTGCCGCGCGCGCTCATGCTGTGGCAGAAGGTGCTGGCGGGCGAGCCGGGCTCGCGCCGCGCCCAGGAGGCGATCGCCCGCATCAGCCGCAAGGCCGCCTTGCACGAGGGCACGTTGCGCGCCGCGGAGAAAGAAGTGCGCGAGGCCGAGGGCTCCGAGCGCCGCGTGCCCGCGCTGCTCAAGCTCGCGGCGATCTACCACGAGCGCATCGGCGACATGTCCCGCGCCGAGGCCGCCTACGCGGAAGTCTTCCGCCTGGCCCCGTCCGACCCGCAGGTGCTGCTGAAGCTGGGCGAGTTCTACCAGCACATCCGTCGCTGGGACGGGCTGGTGGCAGTGCTATGGCACCGGCTGGCCGGCGGGCCGAACGAGAAGGACCGCAAGGAGGGCTTGCGCAAGTTCGCCCAAATTTCGCACGAGAAGCTGGGCGACATCGAGCGCGCGCTGGCGGCATGCCGCGAGCTCTTGACCCTCGACCCGGCGGACGCCGAGGCGCTCGACCGCATGGAGCGCATCGCCTTGCAGCAGAACGACGGCGCCGGGATCGTGGAGGTGCTGGAGTATCGCGCCGAGGTGACGACCGACCCCGTGCGGGCGGCCGACCTGGCGGCGCGCGCCGCGCTCATCGCCGAGCGCGACCTGCGCGACCCCGAGGCCGCGGCCCGCGCCTGGGACCGCGCCATCTCCAAGGGTGCCGGCGACCCGACCTCGCTGCGCGCCGCCGCCGACGTCTACGAGCGCGCCGGGAGCTGGGAGGCGCACGTCGACATGCTGCGCCGGCTGGTCGACAGCTTGCCACCGGGCGACGCCGATCGCCTGGAGGCGCGCCACCGCGTCGCCCGCGCTACCGCCGACCACCTCAAGGACCTCGACGGGGCCGAGAAGGAGTGGAAGGAGACGCTCGCCGAGGCGCCCGACGACGCGACCGCGCTGCTGGCGCTGGCCGACCTCTTCCAGAAGCGCGAGGACGTCGATTCGTGGGCGGACCTTGCCGGCCGCCTCTTGGTCTCGGGCGCGGCGCCGGCGCGCGCGCGTGAGATCGTCGGGCGGCTGGTGGAGATCCACGCCGACCTGCGCGGCCGTCCCGAGGACGCCGCCGCGTCGCTGCGCCTGTACCTGCACGAGGTCGATCCCGGTGACCGCGCCCAACGGCGCGCGCTGGCGGCGCGGCTGGAGGCGTTGGGTGAGGAGCGCGCGGCGATCGGCGAGATCGAGAAGCTCGTGCTCACGGCGGGCGAAGACGTCGAGACGATAGAGCTGGCCAAGAAGTCGTGGGAGCTGTGGACGGCGCTGTGCGCGCGTGCCGAGGACGCGCCGCGCACCGGCGCGGGCGTGCCGGCGGGGCTGGGCGCCGGGAGTGGCGCCGCGCCGGGAGCGGCAGCGGTCGCAGCAGCAGCGGCGGCGGCGGCGGCGGCGGCGGCGGGGCCCGCCGGCGCGGAGCCGCGCACCAACCCCGGCCTGGGCGATCTCACCGCGCCGGTCATCCTCGCGCCCTCCCTGCCCGACGCGGTCGGCGGGGCGATCCTGGCGGGCGAGCGGCTCGGCGCGCTGGAGAGCGACCGCGCCGATGCCTGGGCGGCGGACCTGGCGCCGTTCTATGCACGGGTCGGAGACTGGGAGCACGCGCTGGAGGCCGAGGGAGCGCGCATCGAGGGCGCCGACACCGACGAGGATCGCGTGGCTATCCTCCACCGCGCCGCGCGCATCGCCGGCGAGCGCCTCACCGACGTGGAGCGCGCCGTCGCCTACCTGCGCGTCGCTTACGACACCTATCCGGCGGTGTCGACGAGCTTCCCGGCGCTGGCCGCCGCGCTGGAGCAGCTGGAGCGGTGGGAGGATCTGCACACGCTCTACCTCGACGCCGCGGCGCGCAGCGTGGAGGCGCCCATCAAGTCGGCTGCGCTGGAGCGCGCCGCCGCCGTCGCCCAGGACCGCCTGCGCGACCCGGCCCGTGCGTTCGACGACTGGCGGGGCATCCTGGCCATCGACCCCTCCGACCCGGCGCCGCTCGGCGAGCTGGAGCGCATCGCCGCGCACATGGCGGACAAGACGCCGCTCTTGAAGATCTACAACGCCCAGGCGCTGCGGCTCGACGACCCGCGCGGGCGCCTGGAGATGCTGCGCAAGCGCGCGCGCCTGTTCGAGCAGCTCGGCGACCTTGCCTCCGCGCTGAAGGAGCATGTGCGCGGCTTCGAGGCGGTGGCCACCGACCGCGAGACGCTCGTCGAGATCCAACGGCTGTGCGCCGCCACGCGCAACTTCCAGCCGCTGCTCGACGTGACGCTGCGACGCGCGGAGCTCGCCACCGACCGCGGCGAGCGGGCGGCGCTGGGGCGCGAAGCGGCCCGCGTCGCCGAGGAGCGCCTGGGCGACGGCGCGCGCGCCTTCGAGATCCTGCTGGGGGCGCTGCGCGTGGACCCGCTCTCGCCCGACACCGGCGCCGAAGCGGCGCGTGTGGCCGGTGCGCTCGACGCCGGCGCGGGGGCCGCCGGCGCTGCGGGCACGGAGGGCGCAGACGCCGCCGGCACGGGCGCGGGCGCGGGCACCAAGGCGCGCGAGCGTCTCGCCGCCGTCTTCGGCCAGCTTGCCCGCGAGGAGCGCCGGCCGCGGGGCGAGCGCGCCGCGCTGATGCGCAAGCGCGCCGAGCTGCTGGCCGGGCCGCTCGCCAACCCCGCGTCCGCCGTGGAGGTGCTGTGGGACGCCCACGAGGCCGATCCCGCCGACGAGTCGATCCTGACGCGCCTCGAAGAAGTCGGTCGTGCCGGCAAGGTCAGCGAGAAGGTCCTCAAGTACTACTTGAAGGCCGCCGAGAGCGCGCGCGAGGCGCGGCAGGCCATCCCCTTCCAGCTGCGCGCGGCCCGCATCCTGTACCACGACCTCGGCGACTCCAAGCGCGCCGAGGAGCGCTATCGCGCCGTGATGGCGATGGGCGCCGAGGCCGCCGCGCGCGAGGGGCTCCTGGAGCTGTACCGCCGCGACCGGCGCTGGGCCGACCTGGTGGGGCTGCTGGAGGAGGAGGCCGCGGCGGCGCGCGGGCCGGCGCGCTTCCGCCTGCTCATCCCGGTGGCCGTCCTCTGGCAGGAGAAGCTCGATAACGTGCGCGAGGCGGTGGCCGTGCTCAAGCGCATCCTGCGCGACGACCCCGTCAACCCCGAGGCGCGCCTGGCGCTGCTGCCGTTGTACGCGCGCCTGGGCGACTGGCGAAGCTTGCTCAAGCTGCTGGAGGACGACGCCCGTGCCGACGAGCCGGAGATCGCCCGCGGCGCGCGCCGCTGGATCGCCGAGATCTGGCGCGACCGGCTCCAGGTTCCGCGCCAGGCCATCGACGCGTACCGCGCCGTGCTGGCGGGCGACCCGGACGACGAGGAGGCGGCCGCGGCGCTGAGCGAGCTGCTCGAGCACGCCGGCGACTCCTGGGAGCTGGCGGTGCTGCTGGGGACGCGCGCGCAGAAGCTCGGGCCGACCGACGCCGGGGCGCGCCTGGTGCAGCGCCAGGCGTTGCTGCTCGCCGGCAAGCTGGGCAAGGCGAGCGACGCGGTGCAGGTGCTGGAGGCGGCGCTGGTCGGACGGCCCGGCGACTCGGAGCTGCACCAAGCGCTCTGCGAAGCGCTGGAGGCGGCCGGCGATCTAGCCGCCCTCGCCGCCGCGCTGGTGCGCTGGGCGGCCGTGCTGGCCGGCGGGCCGGGCGGAGAGGCGGCCGCGGCGCGAACGCTCGGGCCGTTGCAGATGCGGCTCGGCGTGGTGTTGCGCCGCGCCGGCCGCGCCGAAGAGGCGCGCGCCGCCTTCGAGGCCGCGCAGCGACTGGGCGCGGTGAGCGCGGAGGCGGCCGCCTCGCTCGCCGAGCTCTACGAGGAGTCGGGCGAATGGGAGCGCGCCTCCGACACCTGGCTGCGCGCCGCCGAGCGCGCCCCTTCGTCGGGGGCGGCCGGCTGGCTGCTGTCGCGCGCGGCCACCATCGCCGAGGAGCGGCTCGGCGACCTGGCCCGCGCGCGCGGGCTTCTGGAGGACGCGTTGCGGCGCAGCGAGGCGGACGGCGCGGCGCTGGCCGCCCCGTCGCTGCTGGCGCTGGCGCGCCTGCGCAGCCGCACCGGCGCTCCGGCCGAGGGGCGCGAGCTGTGCGCACGTGTCGCCGCCGCCGCCGGGTTGACGCCCGAAGAGCGCGCCCGCGCGCTCGTCCTGTCCGCGGGCATCGCCGCCGACGTCGAGGGGAACGTCGAGGCGGGGCTCGGCGACCTCGAGCGTGCGCTCGAAGCGGCGCCCGCCTTCCCCGCCGCCGTGGCCCAGTGGGTCGCGCTGCAGTCGCGCCGCGGGCCGCTGGCCGAGCACGCCGCCGAGTTCGCGCCGCGGCTGCGCGAGACCATCAACACCGCCAACGCCCACGCCCTGTGCGAAGCAGAGGACGAGCGCACGATCGGCTGGCTCGCCTACGGCGTGGGCTGTACCTACGCCGGCGCCGGCTTCGCCGACGAGGCGGTGGATCTCCTGGCCGGGCTCACCCAACAGCGTCCGGGGTCGCTGCCCATCCTCATCGGCTACGCCGAGGCGCTCGACCGCGCCGACCGCTGGGAGGAGGCGCCCGAGGTCTTCGAGACCATCGCCGCCCACCAGGCCGGCGCCGACTGGGGCGGCCCGGCGTCGTCGGTGCTGCACCGCGCCGGGCTTCTGATGCTCGAGGCCGGTCTCACCGATCGCGCCGCCCCGCTGCTGCGCCGCGCGGTGGAGCTCGGCGGCGACGCCCACCCGGCGCTGCCGGCCCTGGCGGCGGCGCTCATCGACATGGGCCAGGCGGCCGAGGCGCAGGCCTGCTACGAGCGCGCGCTCGGGGCGGCGCCCGACGACGCGGCGCGCGCCTCGCTGCTGCTGGAGCTGGCCGACGTGGCGGCGCGGCGGCTCGACAACCCCGCCGACGCCGAGGCGCGCTACCGCGAGGCGCTGGCGCTGGTGGAGGCGCGCGGCGAGGACGCCCTTCCCAATCCGCTCGAGCGCGTCATCCGTGTGCGGCTGCTCGACTGCCTCGTGCGGCTGGGGCGCTGGGCGGAGGTCGCCGCCGAGTCGGCGCGCGTCATCGCCCAGACCGACGACCCCGGCCGGCGCGCGCGCTATCACGTGGCGGCGGCGCGCGCCTTCCGCGAGACGGGCGATCTCCCCGCCGAGGAGCGTGCCCTGCGCGCGGCGCTGGCCGACGACCCCGGCGACGCCGCGGCGTTCGGCGCGCTGACGCGGCGGCTGGAAGAGCGCAGCGAATGGCGCGAGCTCGCGGAGCTGCTCTCGGCGCGCGCCGACGCCGCCGCCTCGGACCGCCGCGGCCCCGCCTCGCGCGGCGCCTACCTCAAGCGCTACGCCCTGGTGATGCGCGACCGGCTGAACGACCGCGAGGCCGCCATCTCTGCGCTCGCCGAGGCGTGCGAGTTGGATCCGACGGACGCCGCCGCCGCGGCCGACCTGGCCGCGCTCTACACGGCCGACGGGCGCGACCTGCCGGCCGCCATCGAGGCGCACCGCCGCGCCGTGCGCGCCGATCCGTCGCGCCTAGAATCCATCCTGGCGCTGGCGGCGCTGGGCAAGCACGTCGGGCGCGAGGATCTGTGGCGCACCGCCACGGCGGTGGGCGCGGCGGTGGGTGCGTGCGATCCGCCGCCGCCCTTGCCGCTGGAGGTGGAGCCCTCCAAGACGCTGGGCGAGGTGCTGGCGCGCGAGCTCGTGCATCCCGACGCCCTGGCCCTGGGGGCGGTGTTCCGCAGCCTCTTCGAGACGGGCGGGCTGCTCTTCCGCCAGCAGCTCGCCGAGCTGGGCGTGAAGCCCGAAGACCGCATCTCGCCGGTGTCGAAGGAGCCGATGGCGCGCGCGTTCCTGTTCGTGAACCGCGCCTTCCCTGTGAAGGTGCTGGGGCTGTTCCGCAGCGCCGCCGCCACGCCGGAGGCGCCTGTGCAGGTGGCCGCCACGAACCCGCCGGCGATCCTGGCGCGGATCCCCGAGCCGGTCGTCGTGGAGGGCGCCTCGCCGTTCGAGGCCGGCGGTGCGCCCGAGCTGCCCGCGCAGGACGAGCGCGAGCTGCGTTACCACGTGGGCCGCGCCATGCAGGGGGCGCGCCCGGAGTTCGTGCTGCCGGCGGCGCTTCCCGAGGATAGGCTGCGCCCGCTGTTCGACGCGCTCTACCGCGCCTTCGCCCCGGCGGCCGCGGCTGATGATCTGCCGGCGTCCGTGGAGACGGTAACCAAGCTCGCCGAGCGGCTCAAGAACGGCATCCCGCGCAGCGCGGCGGCGCGCATCGAGGCGGTGCTGGTCGAGGACCTGCCGCGCTCTCTGGGCCGCGACTACCAGCGCTGGCGCGTGGCGTTCGAGTGCACGCTGGCGCGCGCCGGGCTGGTGGCCTGCGGCGACCCGGTGGTGGCCATCCGCCTGGCGGCCGCGCGCGCGGGGCTCACCGCAGGCGACGCACTGCGCGCCGGGCTGGCCGCCATGGCGACCCTGCGTGACCTGGTCACGTTCGCGCTGAGCGAGGAGTACCTCGCCACGCAGCGCGCGCTGTACGGCACCGTCTGATGGCGGAGGACGCGGCGTCCGGCGCGCACCGCGCCGGCGTGTGCGCCATCGTCGGGCGCCCCAACGTCGGCAAGTCCACGCTGCTGAACCGCATCGTCGGCGAGA
>DASYRF010000248.1:0-11119 GCA_036004705.1 Myxococcota bacterium | reverse complement strand
CCCACGTCGACCATGAGGCGAAGCAGCTTCTGCGACTTCTTGACCGGCTCCGCCGAGAGCACGCGTGCCACGCGCAAGTCGACCTTGGCGAAGTCGTCGTACGGGATCTCCACGGCAGCGACCGCCGCTGCCGGCGCCGGCGCCGGTGCCGGCGCCGCGGCCTGGACGGGGACCGCCACAGCAGCGGCCGCGCCGGGCGCCTCAACCGCGTCGCTCGCCGGCGCCGCGGGCGTGACGACCGTCCACTTCGCCAGCAGCGCCTTCTCGCGGTCCGCGTCGATTCGCGGGAACAGCGACGGGCCCTGCGCCAGGCGCCCGCCCGATGGCAGCGCGCCCCACTCGCCCGGCCAGCCCGCGGCGGCGGCGCCCTCGACGCCCAGCCGCCGCGCGATCTCGGCGCCGGTGGACGGCATGAACGGCGCGACCATCAGACCCGCCTGTCGGACGGCCTCGAGCAGCACGTACAGCACCGTGTCGAGACGCGCCGTCTTCCCCTCCTTGTCCAGCGCCCACGGCGCGGCGTCGTCGACGTACTTGTTGGCTGCGGCCACCAGCGTCCAGATCGCCTCCAGCGCACGGCTTGGCAGGAACGCGTCCAGCAGGCGCGCCGCGTCGGCCGCGGCCGCCGCCGCGGCGTCCACCACGCGCCGGTCGCCGTCCTCGTACGCCCCCGGCGCCGGCACCATCCCGTCGCGGTACTTGAACGCCATGGCGATCGTCCGCGACACCAGGTTGCCGAGGTCGTTCGCGAGGTCGCTGTTGATGCGCCCGATCAGCGCCGCGTGGCGGAAGTCGCCGTCCAGCCCGAACGTCACTTCGCGCAGCAGGAAGTAGCGCACGGCGTCGAGACCGAACTCGTCGGCCAGCGCGCCCGGCTCCACCGTGTTGCCCAGGCTCTTGGACATCTTCTGCCCGTTCACCGTCCACCAGCCGTGGGCGACGACGTGGCGCGGCGGCGGAATCTCCGCCGCCAGCAGGAACGCCGGCCAGAACACGGCGTGGAAGCGCAGGATGTCCTTGCCCACCAAGTGCACCGCCGCCGGCCAGAAGCGCCGGTAGCGCTCGTCGGCCGGCCCGCCCAGCGCGCTCACGTAGTTGAAGAGCGCGTCGAACCACACGTACATCACGTGCGCCGGGTCGCCCGGCACGGGGATGCCCCACTTGAACGTCGAGCGCGACACGCTCAGGTCGCGCACCTCCCCCTCGACGAAACGCTTCACCTCGTTGTAGCGCGTCGCCGGCAACACGAAATCCGGGTGCGCCTCGTAGAAGCGCAACAGCGGCTCGCGGTACTTGGACAGGCGGAAGAAGTAGCTGGGCTCCTTGAGCTTCTTCACCTCGCGCCCGCAGCTCGGGCAGCGCCCGTTCACGAGCTGCCCTTCGGTGAAGTAGGCCTCGTCCGCTACGCAGTACCAGTCCTCGTACTCGCCCAGGTAGATGTCCCCGCGCGCGGCGATCTGCTTCCACATCTCGACCACCACCGACTCGTGGCGTGCCTCGGTCGTGCGGATGAAATCGTCGAAGCGCACGTCGAGCCGCTGCCAGGCCGCGCGGAACCGCTCCACGACGCGGTCGGAGAGCGCCTGCGGCGTCTCGCCGCGCGCCTTCGCGGTTTCCTCGATCTTCTGGCCGTGCTCGTCGGTGCCGGTGAGGAAGCGCACCTCGTCGCCGCGCGCGCGGTGGTAACGCGCGAACACGTCGGCCGCGATGGTCGTGTACGCGGTGCCCAGGTGCGGCACGTCGTTCACGTAATAGATGGGCGTGGTGACGTAAAAGGTCCGGGACATGGAGCTCCGAGTTCCTAGGCGCCGCTCGTGCCGCTGCCGCCGCCGCTGCCGCTGCCACCGCCGCTGCCGCTGCCGCTGCCGACGGCGCTGCCGCTGCCGCTGCCGGCGGCGCTGGCGCTGGCGCCGCCGCGCGCGGCGCGCAGCGCCTCGATGAACCGTTCGGTCCGCATGCCGCGCGAGCCCTTCACCAGCACCACGTCGCCCGGCTGGACGCGCGCGAGCAGCGCGTCGCGCACGAGCTCGAAGCGTTCGTCGTGAAAGACGCGGACGCTCCCGGCGGCGCCGGCGAGTGCGGCGGCGGCGTGGCGCATCTCCGGACCGAAGAGCAGCGCCTCGGCGACGCCGGCTTCCAGCAGCCCCAGCCCGACGGACGCGTGCGCCGCGCCGCTGGCGGCGCCGAGCTCCAGCATGTCGCCCAGCACCGCGACGGTGCGCCGCTCCGCCGCTACCGCGCCGAGCACCTCCAGCCCGGCGAGCACGGACGCTGGATTGGCGTTGTAGGTGTCGTCGAGCAGGTCGAGGCCGCCGACGTCGCGCAGCGGGAACAGGCGCCCCGGGACCGGGCGTACGGTCGCAAGACCGCGGGCGATGGAGGCGGGCGTCACGCCGAGCGCGTGCGCGGCGGCGGCCGCAGCGATGGCATTATAGCCCAGGTGCGCGCCGAGGAGCGCGACCGGCGCCTCCAGGATGAAGCCGCCGACCGACAGCGTCAGGGCAAGGCCGTCGAAGCCGCGCGTCACCACGCGCAGGAGCCTGACCTCGTCGTCGGCGCGCTCGCCGAAGGTCAGGACGCGCACGCCGGGACGCACGGTGCGCGCCTCGCCGATGAGCCGCTCGTCGTAGCTGGGCACCCCGGCCACCGCGCCCGGGCGGAGCGCGCGGTACATCTCGCCCTTGCCACGCGCGACGGCGTCCACCGAGCCGAAGCCCTGCACGTGAGCGGCGGAGACGTTGAGCACCAGGCCCACGTCGGGATCGGCGACGGTCGCGAGCCGCGCGATCTCGCCGGGGGCGCTCGTGCCCATCTCGATGACGGCGAAGCGGTGGTGCTCGGCGAGCCCCAGCAGCGTGAGCGGGACGCCGACGAGATTGTTGAGGTTGCCGGCGGTGGCGAGCACGTCGGCGGCGTCGCCGGCGGCGGCCGCGATCACGGCGGCGACCATCTCCTTGGTGGTGGTCTTGCCGGCCGAGCCCGTCAAGGCGACGAGGCGCGCAGGACGCGACGCGCGGAAAGCGCGGGCGACGTCGCCGAGCGCGCGCAGCGCGTCAGGGACGGCGAGGATGGCGCCGGGGTTCTTCAGGTCGCGCGCGCGCTCCTCGGCGACGAGCACGCCGGCGGCGCCCAGGTCGAGCGCCGCATCGGCGAAGTCGGCGCCGTCGAAGCGCTCGCCGCGCAGAGCGACGAACAGGCAGCCGGGACGCACCGCGCGGCTGTCGGTGCACAGGCCGGCGAAGGCGTGGTGGGGCACGGGCGGCTCGCGCACGAGGCGCGCCCCGCAGGCGAGGATGGTCGCTTCGAGGGGCAGCACCGCCGGCGCGAAGAAGGTCGCGGGGTCGCTCATGCAGGTATGGCCTCCGCCAGCAGCGCCGCCGCCACGACGCGGTCGTCGAAGGGGACGCGGCGCGTGCCGAGGATCTGGTAGGTCTCGTGTCCCTTGCCGGCCAGCAGCACCACGTCGCCGGGCCGGGCCAGGTGCAGCGCCAGCGCGATGGCGGCGCGACGGTCGGGCTCGACATGCACCTCGGCGGGGCCGGCGCCGAGGCCGGGGCGGATGTCGTCGATGATCTTGGCGGGATCCTCCGTGCGCGGGTTGTCGGAGGTGACGACCACGACGTCGGCGCGCTGCGTGGCCACCGCGCCCATCAGCGGGCGCTTGGCGCCGTCGCGGTCGCCGCCGCAGCCGAACATCACCACCAGGCGCCCGGCGGTGTGCGGCCGCATTGCCGCCAGTACGCGCGCCAGCGCATCGGGCGTGTGGGCGTAGTCCACGAACACGTGCGGGCGCGTGAGAGCTGGGGCGGGGGCGGGGGCGGGGGCGGCGGGGGCGGCGGCCGCGGCGGCCGCGGCGGCGGCAACGGGGACGCCCGGCGCACCGCCGGGCGCGGCAAGCGCGCGCACGCCGGCGGGCGCGGGCGGCGCGACACGCTCCAGCCGACCGGGGACGCCCGGCAGCGCGGCGATGCCCGCGGCGATGGCGGCCGCGCCGACGCCGGCGGCGGCGGCCATGCCGGCGGCCGTGCAGAGGTTGGCGAGGTTGTGCGCGCCCAGGAGCGGCGAGCGCACCTGCACGTCGCCAGCGGGCGTCCGCAGCGTACAGCGGATGCCGGCGACGTCGAGCGCAGGGCGATCGACCGGCGCGACCTCCGCGCCCGCCAGCCCCTCGGCGCTGGTACGCACGGCGCGGGCCCCCAGCTCGGCGGCGAGGCCGGCGCCGGTCGGGTCGTCGACGTTCACCACGGCGGGGGCTTGGGGGGCGACCTCGGTGAACAGGCGGCGCTTTGCCCGCCAGTAGTCCTTGAAGGTCGAATGGAAGTCGAGGTGGTCCTGCGTGAGGTTCGTGAAGGCGGTCACTGCGAAAGGCACGCCGTCGGCGCGGCGCAGGGCGAGCGCGTGCGAGGAGACCTCCATGACGGCGTCGGTCGCGCCGTCGCGGCGCATCGCCGCCAGCAGCCGCCAGAGCGCCGGGGCCTCGGGCGTGGTGTGCGACGCGGGCTCTTCGCGCCCGGCGAAGCGGTAGCTGACGGTGCCGAGCACGCCAGGGCGCCGGCGCGCGGCGGCGAGGATGGACTCCACGACGAAGCAGACGGTGGTCTTGCCGTTGGTGCCGGTCACGCCCAGCAGGGCCAGGTCGCCGAGGTCGTCGCGGTAGCGGGCGCGGCACAGGCGCCAGAGCGCCTCGCGTCCGTCCGCGACCTGCACTACGGCGGCGGCCAGCGCCGGATGGGAGGTGACGAGCGCCTGCAACGCCGCGGCGTCGGTGCCGACGACGGCGGCGGCGCCGGCCACGGCGACTTCGTCGAGGTGCCGGTGGCCGTCGCGAGCGTCGCCGCGCAACGCCACGAACAGGTCGCCCGGACGCACCTCGCGCGAATCGTGGCGAACGTCGCCGACGTCGGGGTCGCCGGCCGGGGCATGGAGCACCGTGCCGGCCGCCGCCTGGAGCAGCGTGGAGCGCCGCACGGCGCGCCTCACGCGGGCGGGCGGAAGGTGACGCGCACCTTGCGCCCGTCAGGGGCGGCGGCGCCCGCCGCCGGGAACTGCATGACGGCGACGCCGGTGCCGTCGACCTCGATCTCCAGCCCGAGCGCCGACGCCAGCGTGGCAGCGGCGCGCACGCTGAGGCCGGTGAAGTCGGGCACCGGCGGCCCGGCCACCGCTGCCGCCGCCCCGTGCGCGCCGGCAAGCGCGCCGGCCCCTCTGCCGCCGTCGTCGCCGCCGCCGTCGCCCGTCTCGCCTTCCCCCTCCCCCGGGCCGGCCAGCAGCATCACGTCCGCCGCTTCTGCCTCTTCCATCAGCGCGTCCGCCTCGGCGGCGAGAGCCGCGTCGGCTGCGTCGGGACCGCGCGCGGCGGCGCGCGCGTCGCCGATCAAACCAGCGGCCGACCCCGCGCCGGGGCCGCCGCTCCCCTTGCCGCCCGGCGGAACCGGGGCTGCGGCAGCGCGCAGGTCGTCGGCACGCAGCGGCATCGAGGGCGGCACGCCCGCATACTGCAGCGCGAGGCGCGCAATCTCGTGGAAGACCGGCGCCGCGACCACGCCTCCGAGATGCTCGCCCACGGGGTCGTCGATGGCGACGGCGATGACGTAGCGCGGCGCGTCCGCCGGGACGAAGCCGACGAAGGAGCTGACGAAGTGATCGTCGAGGTAGCCGCCCGACACGAGATCCACCTTCTGCGCCGTGCCCGTCTTTCCGGCGACCACGTAGCCGGGAACCATCGCCCGGCGCCCCGTGCCCTTGGGTCCGGCGGCGGCCACGAGCATCTCGGTGAGCGCGGCGGCGGTGGCGGCGGAGAAGACGCGCACGCCCGGTTCGGACGGGACCGGGAGAGGCGCCGCGGCAGCGGCGCCGTCGGCAGCGCGCGTGGAAGCGATGATGCGCGGCCGGTGCCAGACGCCGCCGCCGGCAATGGCCCCGTAGGCGGCGGCGAGCTGCAGAAGCGACACGCTGATGCCCTGCCCGAAGCCGATGGTGGCGAGGTCGATGTCGCGCCATCGCTCCGGCGGGCGCAGGATGCCGGCCGACTCGCCGGGGAGCCCCGTGCCGGGGCGCACGCCGAACCCCAGCCGGGCGAGGAATCCGCCGTACGGCACGGCCCCCAGCTTGCGGGCGATCTTCGCCATGCAGATGTTGCTGCTCTTGGCGATGCACTCGGCCACGGTGAGCAGGCCGTAGGGATGGGCGTCGTGGATGACGTGCTTGCCGACGCGCATCGAGCCGTTCTCGGCGTGGAAGGTGTCGGTGGGCTTGACGACGCCCGCCTCCAGGGCCGCGCCCACGAGGAAAGGCTTGAAGACGGATCCGGGCTCGTAGGCGTCGGCGACGGCGCGGTTGCGGCGGGCGGCGGCGTCGGCGCCGTCAGGCGCGTTGGGATTGTAGGTGGGCAGATTGGCCATGGCGAGGATGTCGCCGGTGGCGGCGTCGAGCACGACGACGCTGGCGGCGGCGGCGCGGGTGCGCTCCACCGCCAGGGTGAGCTCGCGCTCGACGACGAATTGCAGGGAGCGGTCGAGGGTGAGCGAGACAGAGTCACCTTCGAGCGCGTCGGGCGAGGCGACGGCGTCGGTGCTGACAAACCGGCCGAAGGCGTCGCGCAGCCCCGGCACCTCGCCGGGCCGGCCGGCGAGGCGGGCGTCGAGGACGCGCTCGAGCCCGTCGAGGCCGTCGCCGTCGACGCCGGCGAAGCCGAGAACGTGCGCCGCCAGCTCGCGCGCCGGGTAGAAGCGCTTGGGCTCGGGCGTGAGCCCGACGCCGGGGAGGGCGAGGCGCGCAACCGCGGCGGCCACCGACGGGGCGACGCGGCGCTTGAGCCAGGTGAAGTGGCGGCCGGGGGCGCCGGGTTTGCGGCCGGCTTCGAGCTTCTCGCGGATCTTGTCGGCGTCGAGACCGAGGAGCGGCGACAGCGCAGCGGCGGTCCCGGCCGGGTCGTCGACGAGGTTGGGCGTGGCGTACACGGAGTCGACGTCGATGGAGATCGCGAGCGCGGCGCCGTTCGCGTCGTAGATCGCGCCGCGCTTGCCGGGGAGCTCGATCTCGTAGAGGTATTGCTCCTCGGCAAGGCGGCGCAGCTCGTCGCCCTGCTCGATCTCGAGATCATAGGCGCGCCAGCCGACGACGCCCAGCGCGCCGAGCAAGGCGACGCCGACGAGGCCGATGCGCAGGCGCAGGAAGAGGTACCGGCGTGCCTCGCGCGTGCGATGACGCGTCATGCGCTTCATGCGCGCGATCGCGCGCTCGCGGCGCTCCACCGACGCGGCGTGCGCCTCCATACGGTCGCGCCGGAGCCAGCTCAAGGCGTTTTCCTGCGCTTCGCTGGAGCCTCAGCCGCGGCCGGAACCGGAGCCGGAGCCGGAGCCGCAGCCGCAGCCGGAACGGGAGCCGGAGCCGGAACCGGAGCCGCAGCCGGAGCGGCGGCCGCAGCCCGAGCCGCAGCCGGAGCGGCAAGCGGGGTGGGAGGAGACACAGGCTTGGGCGCGGCCGCCTTGAGGCCGACCTTCGCCGGCGGCACGGGCGGAGCCGGGAGCACCGAGGCCACGCTCACCGTTCCGTCCGGGGCGACGCGCCAGATGCGATCGGCGCGCGGCTCGACCAGGCCCATCGACGCGGCCAGCGGCGCCAGATGGTCGGGCGCGCGCAGCGCCTCGCGCTCCAGCCGCAGCCGCGCGTTCTCACCGCGAAGCTCCGCCAGCGTCGCCGCGGCCGCGCTCAGCTCGTAGCCCAGCCGCACCTCCGCCACGCGCACCGAGACGTGCATCAGGAGCGGGGGTACCAGCATCCCCACGGCGAGCGCGCAGGCCAGCACCGGCGCCACGCGCCCCGCCATCATCCACGCGAGCCGCCGCCACGCCTGCGCCCCCGGGCCTGCCCCCGCCCGCCCGCGCCCGGCCCCGCCGCCGCGCGCGCCCTGCGCCAGCTCCAGGCTCGGAGCGACGTCCGCTTCCAGCCGCCGCAGCACGTCCGGGCTCACGCGGCCCTCCGTACCGCGCGCAGCTTGGCGCTGCGCGCACGCGGGTTGCGCGCCGCTTCGTCGTCCCCCGCCTGCACTGCCTTGCGCGTCAGGCGCTCGAACCCGCCGCCGTCCACCAGCGCGCGCATCGCCTGCTTCACCGGCCGGTCCTCGCCCGAGTGGAACGAGATGACGCACAGCACGCCGCCGGGCGCCAGCAATCGCGGCGCCGCATCCAGCAGCGCACGCAGCTCGCCCGTCTCGTCGTTCACCAGCATGCGCAGCGCCTGGAACGTGCGCGTGGCAGAGTCGACGCGGCCGGCCCGCCGCCAGCGATCGCCGCGCCCGCCGCCAAGCGCCCCGCCCGCCGCGGCGCGCACCACGCGCGCCAATCCGGCCGTGTCGGCGATGCCACGCTCGCTGTCGAGCGCGCGCCGCACCGCGCGCGCCACGCGCCGCGCGTGGCGCTCCTCGCCCAGCGTCCGCAGCGCCTCGGCCAGGGCCTCGTCGTCCAGGCCCGCCAGCACCTCGCCCAGCGGCGCGCCCGCGGTCGGGTCCATGCGCATGTCGAGCGGCCCGCCGTCGCCCCGCCAGGAGAACCCGCGCGCCGGATCGTCCAGCTGCATGGACGACACGCCCAGGTCCGCCAGCAGGCCGTCGACCGGCTCGCCGCCCACCGCCGCCGCCAGCCCCGAGAACGGCGCGTGTCGCAGCTCCACGCGCGCGCCGAACCGCACCAGCCGCAGCGACGCCGCGGCCAGCGCCCCCGGATCGCGGTCCAGCCCCAGCAGGCGCACCGCCGGCCCGCGCTCGAGCAGCGCCTCGGCGTGCCCGCCCGCGCCGACGGTGGCGTCGACGAAGCGCCCGCCGCGCTCCGGGCGGAGCACCGCCATCGTCTCCTCGAGCAGGACGGGGACGTGCAGTGCCGCCGGTGCCGCCTCCGACGTCCCCACGGCCTCGACCTCCACGGACATTCCGCCTCTGGTGGCGCGCCGCCCCGCCCGCCACGCCGCCGCGGCGCCCAAGCGTCAGGTAAGCCACGCCCGATCGCCGCGGTCAAGAAAAGCGAGCGTTTTCCGCGGCCGGCGAACGCCGGCACACCCACCGGGTTCGGATTCCAGTTCCAGTTCCAGTTCCGGTTCCGGTTCCGGGTTCGGTTCCGGGTTCGGTTCCGGTTCCGGTTCGGGCTCGTCCTACGGAAGCACGATGCGCCGGATAGCCTGGTTGCCCAGCTCCGCGACGTACAGCGCGCCCGTGGTCGGGTCCACGTACAGGCGCCAGGGCTCGTTGAGCTCGGCGAGGCCGGGCTGCGTGCCGTCGCGGCTGTAACCGACGAAGTCGTCCTCGCCCCCCGCCAGCGTGGCAATGGTTCCCCCGTCGGTGAACGTGCGGATGGCGCCGGCCCCGCGGTCCGCCACGTAGAGCGTGGCCCCGTCCATGCCCACCGCCACGTCGGCCGGCAGCACGAACGTCGCCGCCGCCGCCGGCCCGCCGTCGCCGTTCACGTCCGGCCCCGGCACTTGGATGGTGGGCGTGGGCAGTCCGGCGATGGTCGTCACGCCGCCGTTCGCCGGATCGTACTTGCGCACGCGCGTCCCGTCGACGAACAGCAGCTTCCCCATGGCGTCGAGCGCCAGGCCGACCGGCCCGCTGAGCGCGACCATCGTACCCGGCCCGTCGCCCGTCAGCGCGCCGCCGCCCGCCACCAGCGTCGCCAAGCCCGCGCCCACGTGCACGATGCGCGCACCGCCGCGGTCGGCCACGTAGAACCCGCCCGCGCCGTCGTCCACCGCCGCGGCGGGCGCGGCCAGGCCGGTCATGGTCGGCGCAGCGCCGTCCACGAAGACGCCGCTGCCGTCCCCCGCCACCGTGATGATGGTGCCGCTGGAGATTCCGCGCACGCGCCCGTTGCCGAGGTCCGCCACCAGGATGCCCAGCGTGGAATGCACGCTCAGGCCGAACGGGCGGGCGAAGACGGCGGTCGCAGCCGCCCCGCCGTCGCCCGCGTAGCCCCACGTCAGGTTGCCGGCCACGGTCGTCACCATCGTGCCCATCGCCGCGCGCAGCACGCGCGCCCCGGCGCTGTCGAGCATGACGAGGTCCATCCCC
The DNA here is from genome assembly GCA_036004705.1 of Myxococcota bacterium. GTDB lineage: Bacteria > Myxococcota_A > Polyangia > DASYRF01 > DASYRF01 > DASYRF01. The sequence goes on along the minus strand of DASYRF010000248.1, from coordinate 1,059 downwards.
TCGAAGGCCATGCCGGCGGGCGCGTAGAGCTTCACGGCGCGCGGGTCGGCGTTGGGGGCGGCGGCGCCGAACGCGCCGGCGCGCGTGGCCGTGGAGGTGGCGGCGCCCGGGATGTAGCGGCGCAGCCGTCCCTCCACCGCGTCGGTCACGAGCAGCTCGCCGCCGTTGCTGACCAGCCCGCCGGCGGATTCGATGCAGGCGCTCAGCGGGTCGCCGCCGTCGCCACCGCCGCCGCCCAGCGCCAGGCACGAGACTCCCCCGTGGGCGAGGAAGGCGTCGCGGAAGAGCAGCCCCCCGGCCACGCTCCAGACCTCCTGCGCGCCCATCACGAAGCGCACCACGCCGTCGGCGGCGACGTCGATCGCCCCGACGCCGAGAAGGGGCTGGGTGGCGGCGCTGGACCCTTCGAGCGGCGTGCCGAGCGCGCCGTCGCCGGCGATGAGCCCGATGACGCCGCTGTCGAGCGTGATGCGGCGCACCTGGAAGTTGCCGCTGTCGGCGAGATAGAGCCCGTTGCCGGCGTCGCCCAGGGCCAGCCAGGCAGGGGCGTTCAACAGTGCCGCCGCCGCCGGGCCGCCGTTCCCCGCGCTGCCAGGCGCGCCGGGGGAGCCGGCGATGGTGGTGACGGCGCCCGCGACGTCGATGCGGCGCACCGTGTGCCCGAACAGCTCCGACACGTAGACGTTGTCGGCGGCGTCGACGGCGAGCCCCCACGGGCGGCGGAAGCGGGCGTCGGCGCGCGGGCCGTCGACGTGGTCGCTCGTGAACGCATCGCCGGCGAAGACGTCCACCGTGCCGGTCGCGGCGTCGACGCGGCGCACGTCGTGGAAGTAGGCGTCGGTGAAGTAGAGATTGCCGGCGGAGTCCCAGTCGAACTGCGCAGGGAACCAGACCTCGGCGTCGGTGGCGGGGCCGCCGTCGCCGCTGTGGCCGGAGGTGCCGCGCCCGACCAGCGTGGTGACGGTCGTGCCGCTCAGGCAGCGGATGCGGTAGGCCTCCGCCCAGCAGGTGTCGCCGGCCGGGGACAGGCGCACGGCGCCGGGGAAGATGAGCTGCGTG